>CAZFFM010000025.1:0-2773 GCA_964517425.1 uncultured Ardenticatenales bacterium
CGTGTATGCAGGTCATCAATCTGAGGAGGTCTAATCATGAAGTACACGAAATTTTTTATCATGCTGGCAGCCATCTTTATGTTGCTCCTGGCGCCGATGAGCGTAGCGCCACAACCGGTCGCTGCGCAGGGGCCGACGTACACCTGCTTCCCGACGTGCAACACAACCGACGCACGGATGTTGTCGTTGGCGGGGACGAACCTGGCCACCTTGGCCGGCGATCAAATCGCCATTGAGTTCGCCGCCCCCAGCACGGCGACGAATTTGGAAATTGGCATATTCGATGGCGACTCCGACGGGTATTGGGATATAGGTACAGCTACGCCCCTATCGTATACGTTATATGCCGATCCCCAGGGGAATGGAAGCGGCACGGTGGCAGTAGGACAGTGGCTGGGAAATACTATGCCGGACAATGCCTGGTATACGATTAACACGCCCACAGGCACAAATGCTCAGGCTGTTAGTGGGAACTACTTCTATACTCTACGCGTGCGCAATACCAATCCAGCGACCAATGTGTGGAGTAACTTCAAAGTTCGTACGAGTAGTATGGTTAGTATTAAACCACAAGCATTCTCTTTCACAGCCCCCTTGTATGGGCCAAGTGAAGGTTATATTATATACCCGAACGCAGGAGCAGGAGATTTAACTACTACTACTTATGACGGAACGTGGAACATATATGTCAATGTGCCCCAACAAACTTCGTTTTTAGCTATATGGGATGGTGATTTTGATCATGGCGATATGGCCGGAACCGACCTCGATACGGACGACCCCGATACCCCGAATGCCCCGTTCCTCCCCGCCTGGGCTACCGGCACGGAAGCCCGACCGGAGGGTATTGCCTTTGTAGATGTAACAGACAATTGTGGCACAGAGCAATCTGCCACAGGATGCCCCGCTGATGATCGCACCGATCCTGTTTTTCTTCGATCACCGTCTGTTCAGTATTCGGTGACAACACCAGATCTGCAAGCGTTTGTAAATCTGAACCCCTCAGGAAACAGAGAATGGGAACAGTTCCGCATTGACTCGAATGCTGCGAATGCTGCAGACTATCATGTAAACGCTTTACTCCCTGCTGGGATATACCACATACAGATCAATGGTCTTGACTTATCTAACTTGAACGCTTGGCGATTTTTCTACGACACTTGTGGTGTAGATACGGCCGGTAATCCCAATTGTGTGCCTCTCCTTGGCTCCATCGGCGACTACGTCTGGTACGATGCCAACAGCAATGGCATCCAGGACACTGGCGAGACGGGTCTCAACGGTGTCACCGTAGAGTTGCACGACAGCACCGGCAATGTGATTGCCACCACGACGACGGCGAACAATCCGAACACAAACGCACCCGGCTGGTACGAATTCACCGGGCTGACCGCGGGCAACTATATGGTGGTCATTCCTGCTTCCCAGACCGGTACCGGCGGCCCCCTGGCCGGCTATGGCGTGACCACGCCGAATGCCGGTACAGACACGACGGTGGATAGCAATGGCGTAGCACCGACCGGCAACGCGGTCGTCGCTCCGGTGACATTGGGCAACGGCCAGGACGACACGACGGTTGACTTTGGCTTTACCCTTAGCTCGATCGGCGACTATGTCTGGTACGACGCCAACGGCGACGGCATCCAGAATGCCGGCGAGACAGGCATTGCCGGGGTCACGGTGGATCTGTGGGCCGATAACGATGGCAGCGGCACCGTCAGTGCGGGCGATACCCAAGTGACCACGACGACAACCGGGGCGAATGGAGAATACCTCTTCACCGGCCTGACGGCAGGCAACTATGTGGTAAGTATTCCCGGCGGACAAAGTACTCTGGCTGGCTACGATGTCACCACGCCGAATGCGGGTACGGATATGACGATTGATAGCAACGGCCTGGTTCAATCCGACGGCTCCGTCGTAGCGGCCGTCACCCTGCCGGCCGGCACCGATGACCTGACCATAGACTTCGGCTACTTCAAGGGCGGCTCCATCTGCTTGGAAGGAACAAACGATCCAATGGTGGGGGCCACACTCAACTATGTCGTGAACGAGACGGCCGGCACGGTCACCATCAGGGCGACACTGGCCCGCAGTTTCGCGGACACGGCCTACGGCCCAAATTCCAAGATCACCGGCTGGCCGGGGAAGGGACGCAAGTTCGACCAGATCGTATCTTCTGACAAGCTCCAGATGGCCCTGACAGACGGTAATGGCAACACGGCCATGCAATTCACTATGGACCTCCTGGCTGCGGATGCCAACGCGCCATCGGGATACCGCACCTCGGGAATCAACGGCGGGAGCAAAGGGAGGGAAGGTTCGATTACGATTGGCAACGCGGCCGACGTGTTGAGCGTAGATACCTCGATCAGCCGGAACCTGAACACCATCCCCTGGATGGACTTTGTGAACTCCCCCTCGGTCAATGCAGATTATACCGGCTCAGCAGAGCCGGCCTGGGATTGGGACACCTGGTATGAGGTAACGGTGAACCTCTCCGCTTTTGGAACAGCCGGCTTCGGAGCACCGGTTGTCACGGCCCTACACTCCAGCCCAAGCAAGACGGGGGACAAGGCCCCGCCGGTCCAGATCTGTGGGTCCGGTACGACACCCTCCCCTTCGACAACGCCAAGCCCCTCGGAGACCACGACGCCCGAACCATCCGAGACCACCACACCCTCGACTTGCAGCGAGTGCAACGGCAAGGTGACACAACTTACCCTGCAATACAACGGCACTTCAACGGCTCAGATCCGCGTGGTCGAGAAAG
>CAZFFM010000025.1:2873-20604 GCA_964517425.1 uncultured Ardenticatenales bacterium
CAAGATCTACGTGGATGGCACACTGAACACAAGAATCCACACCAGTTGCTCGAAAGCAATTGGGCCGGGGCTGGTATCGGGTGACTTCGAGGTGATGATGGGCTACAGCAAGAAGGGCGGAGAACTCTGCCCGTTACCGACTCCTTCTACGACCCCCGAGCCGTCGGAAACCACGACGCCCGAACCATCCGAGACCACCACGCCCTCGACTTGCAGCGAGTGCAACGGCAAGGTGACACAGCTTACCCTGCAATACAACGGCACTTCAACGGCTCAGATCCGCGTGGTCGAGAAAGATGGCAAGGAAGTCTTCAACGATACGGTGCAACCAGGGGGTCAGTTCACCTTCAGTGGTCAGGACAAGCATGGCACGCTGGGCACCGAAATCAAGATCTACGTGGATGGCACACTGAACACAAGAATCCACACCAGTTGCTCGAAATCGATTGGGCCGGGGCTGGTGTCGGGCGACTTCGAGGTGGTGATGGGCTACAGCAAGAATGGTGGAAAACTCTGCCCGTTACCGACCCCTTCTACGACCCCCGAGCCGTCGGAAACCGTAACCCCAGAGCCGTCGGAAACACCGGAATGCGACGATTGTAAAGGTGGCGTGACCGACCTTACGATGAGATACAACGGCAATATGGAGAATGCCCACATCGAAGTCACCCTCAAAGATAGTGGCGACAAAGTGTTCGACGATACGGTGCAGCCGGGCGAGGAGTTCTCTTTTGAAGCGCCCAACGGCACTACGCTCAAGGACATCATCATCAAGGTCACTGCCCAGACAGAAATCAAGGCCGATTGCGACAATCCCATCGGCCCGGGCCTGGTAAGCGGGGATTTCGAGGTCACAGGGGGCCACAGCAAGGATGGTGGGTTGCTTTGCTCCATCGATAACGGCAATGATGGCAACCAGGGGGGCGATGATGAACACAAGGGCCACGACGAAGACCTGACCCTGTCCAAGGCTTTTGGCAACCGCGCGCTTGACAACGTGTGGGCTTCCTGGTTACAGTCTGACCTTTTCCAGACCCTGAAACAAACACTTCTTGTTCCACACACATCGTTTGGTAAGATAGCCGTTCTGGAATAAAATACTGTAGTTTTGTGTGAACCTTAATGTTTGAAACAGCAGGGGCGGCCATCTGGTCGCCCTTGTTACGCTGGCAACATAACCAATGACTAAACTTTTATCCGCACAGACCGATAATAAGAGAGATAATGTAGGTTCTGGTAACGAAAACGTTATGAACATCGGTGACCAGGCATATCCACAACAAGCAGAGGGCGTGACCTTTCGAGAAGTCGGCGGGGAGGCCGTGCTGCTCAACCTGAATACAGGCACATATTACGGCCTGAACGAGGTGGGAACCTTTGTCTGGCAGCAGATGGATGGGGAACATACGATTGATGATCTGGTTGGAGCGATTTGCGCAACGTACGCTGTAGAGCAAGGGCAAGCCATCACCGATGTCCGGCGGTTGGTCGGAGAATTGCTCGACGCCGAGCTGGTACGCTTAGAGCAATGAAAGGCCCGCCACCCCACGCAATACGCAACACGCGACATCTGATAGGTGAGGACAACGCTTTTCTATGAGCGGTATCTGTGGCATTATTCATTTTGACGGAAAACCGGTCGACCCAGACCTGCTCAAGAAAATGACCGAGGCTTCGGCCTTCCGGGGACCACATGGCATCCGTTATTGGATTGACGGGAACGTCGGTTTTGCCCATCTGGCCCTGAATACAACGCCGGAGTCGCTGCGTGAGCAACAGCCGTTACAGAGTCACGACGGCACGGTCTGCCTGACCGCCGATGCACGGGTGGACAACCGCAAAGAGTTGATACGCACCTTAACAAGCAGTGAGCATCTGACCGGCCGTGACCCCACGGATGCCGACCTGATCCTGGCTGCCTACCGGCACTGGGGGGAAGAATGTGCCGACCACATTATCGGCGATTTCGCTTTTGCCGTGTGGGATGCAGCACGACAGAAACTGTTTTGTGCCCGGGATGCAGTGGGAGCCAGATTATTTCATTATAGCTTTGAGGGACAGACATTCCGCTTTGGCACCGATGTTCGTCAAATCTTGGCCGACGAACGAGTACGTCGTGACCTAGATGGCTATGCAATCGCTGACTTTCTTACGCTGAACTTTCGCTATCAGGCACGCTCCATGTTTGCATCAGTGCAGAAGCTCCTACCCGGCCATTGTATGGTGTTGGACGAGAATGGCCCACGTGGGTGGCGCTACTGGAATCCGGATCGCAACCTGCCCATCCGATACCAATCTGATGAAGAATATGTGGAACACTTTCGGGAGATATTCTTCCGTTGTGTCGCCGACCGGATGCGTAGCATAAACGGAGCAGTGGCAATCATGACCAGTGGGGGGGTGGACTCTTCGTCTATTGCCGCTGTAGCGCAGCATCTGTATGTACAGGGCAAGACAACAACCCAACCGGTGGCCTATCATGAAATCTTTGACACACTGAAAGATTGTGATGAAAGGGAATATAGCCTGACCTTGCCGACGGAAACAGGAATTGAGTTCCATGAAATTCAGACAGAGGAGTTCTCTCCGCTCGGTGACGTCTTTGTATACCCCTCCGCATTAGACAATCCAACGCTATCTTATGATAGCTTGACCCATCATGTTATGCAAAAGGCGCGGACACGGGGCTGCAATGTAATCATGACCGGCTTTGGAGGGGACAGTCTATTTGATGCGGCCAAGTGGCAACACTTTGAAATTGCACGAAGTGGACGTTTGTGGCGTTTGTGGCCATGGCTCGTGGCCGTTCACGCCCAGGGTTATTCATGGGGCAGTGCGTTGCGGTCGCACGTAATGCACCCTTTATTACCTATGAGGTTTCGCTATTTACTTGACAAATGGAGAGGTGCATGGACATTTCCGCACGTACCGGTTTGGGTGCATCCTGATTTGATTGAAACAACTCAGACTTCCGCTCGATTGTATCAACGAAGTTATCCCCGCCGCTACCGCAGCGGAGTTCGCCAAGTGCAATATGAACATATTATCGGCCTTGCACAACAGGGCGTTGCTATTGAACAGTTCGTTGTATATGCAGCAGAATGCAGTCTGGATATGTGCCACCCTTTGCTAGATCGGAGACTGGCCGATTTTGTGCTAGCGACACCTCTGCGACTTGGGGCATATCCAGGAGCAGAGAACACCAAATGGATATTGCGGCAATCCACTGTCGGCATTCTGCCGGAGAAGATTCGCTGCCGACCAAATAAAATTGGATGGGACGCGTACAATGATTATATGTTTTGCAAACAGATTAAAGAGAGGTTACACAACCTTTTTTCCCATACTAAAATGAACGAGGCTAGACTTGTGGATGACCGCATACTACTAAATGAATTCGATTCATATTGCTTGGGGACAAGCCAGTATCATAGTAGCAGCATTTTCCTCCCTCCGTTATTATTGGAACAGTGGTTGCGCGCTCATTTTCCTGAAGATATAACAATCCAATACAATTTACTGAAAACATGGCAATACGAGTAGATGAAGAGGATGGACGAAATGACAACATTTACAGATATAGATACACAGAATCAAATCATATTAGGGGAGCCATCTGATATCTCGAATATGCCCGGCAGGATATCGTATGAGAAACCAGTCCTCATTGAATATGGCACATTGGCCAAGCTGACACAGACAGGGGAGGGCACAGCTGATGACGGTGGTTCAGGATTGTTTCACCTCAGTTACGCGAACGCTCTCGTACCTTGGTAAGCCAATAGCACCCTTCAATGCAACCAATTTCGTATGACCTGGCCGAACGACACACCCTCCGCCTGGCGCGCAAGCTACAGGCGCACCTGGGATCAGACCTGCCCGACAGCCGTTTCGTAGCTGTTCCACGGGGCGGCTTGATTGTCCTGGGTATGTTGAGCTATGCCCTGGGACTGGGACGCGAACAGATCGAGAGCTACGACCACGCTACGGGCGACCTGGTCGTCGTCGTGGACGATTGCAGCCTGAGCGGCCGGCGCTTTGGCGAGGTGCTGGCGTACGTGAAAGCGCCACGTGTGGTCTTTGCTCATCTGCTCTCGCACCCCGCGTTGCGCCGGGCTATCCTGGAAAGCGAGCCCCGCGTCGAGGCCTGTCTGGCCGCCGCAGACCTATGCGAGCGGGAGGGTTCCACCCCCGCGAATGCCGAAGCGCACGAGGCGACATGGCGCGAACGGCTGCCCGGCTGGCGCTACTGGTTGGGTAGGGTGGAACCGGTGGCCTTCGCCTGGAGCGAACCGGACAAAGTCCTGTGGAACGAACGCACCCAACAACTCGAAGGCCACTGGCACAACGCCTCCCCTCGCCAATGTCTGGATACACGGGTGTCGTTGAACGTTCCCCTACAGGACAATACGTTTGGCCCCTTGGACGTACCGGCGCACGTGCATTGGAAAGTGGACAACGGGGAGACTGTCCTCTGGCACGCCGCAGAAGACCAGGTGTACGGACTGGAAGGCGTCGCCGGCGCAATGTGGCGTGCCCTGGCCGCCTATGGCGATCCGCAGGTGGCCGTCGAATACCTGTTGAGCCAGTACGATGTAGATGAGAACAAACTACGCAGCGATCTGGAGGCATTCACCGAGGAGCTGATGGCCAAAGGGTTGCTGGAAGAGGTCAACGCCCAAGGCACAGGCTGAAACCCACCGATGATATACCGCCTCTACGGCCTCGCCCTGTCCACCGACTTTCGCTTTGCCAACCACCTGCTCCCTGGCACAGGCACGCCAGACCTGACCTTCACCTGCGTGGGCCAACCACCCCACGACCTTCCTAAGCGGCAAGACACAACGACATACACCAGTCCCTACCGCGCGGAGGGCGGGGAAAGCATTCTCTCCCTTCGTCGCGCAGATGACTGCGACATCTTGCACTTTGCACACACCGCCGACTTCTACGTCTGGCCCGAACGCATCCTTTGCCACTTGCTGAACCCGGACTATGACTACCTGGTAGAGATTCACCTGCTGGGGCCGGTTCTATCTTTCTGGCTGGAACGGCAAGGCCTCCCGGCACTCCATGCCGCTGCCGTTGTAGTGGATGATCGGGCCATCGCCTTCCTTTCGGCGAACAAAGGGGGCAAAAGTTCGCTGGCCGCTGCGTTCATGCAGGCCAGCTGCTCGTTGCTCAGCGACGACATCGTGCCGGTCGAACGTGCCGGCGGGGCGTTCGTGGGCAGACCCGGCTACCCCCAAATGCGTCTCTGGCCCGAAGAAGCCCAACACTTCCTGGGGTGCTACGAAGACCTGGATTTGGTACACCCCATGTTGAGCAAGCGCCGCGTTCCCGTGGGGGCCGGCAGTTTTGGCGACTTCTGCGACCACTCACAACCGCTGGCCTGCCTCTACCTCCCGGAACGACGCGACCCGGCCAACTCCGGCGCGCAGATCGAGACCGTGCCGGTTTCGCCACGCGACGCCGTGTTCGAGTTGATACGGCACTCGTTTGCCGTGCGCATGGCCGAGGCAGTCGGCCTGGCCGCCCAGCGGCTGGACTTCTTCGCGCAGATGGCCGGGCGGGTTCCGGTGCGCCGGCTCATCTACCCCAGCGGCTTCGAGCACCTGCCCCGCGTGCGCGATGCGGTGTTGGCAGACCTCCGAAGCCTGCAGCTTTCGGGCTGACAGATGCACACGCGCGCACTTTCGAGATTTGTGCCTCCACAAATTAAAGCATGGCTGTGGCGGGTTATTGACCGGACAGGAGCCTGGCCACAATCGATCAGGGTGGGTCCGGCGCGCGGCCTGACGATGATCGCCCCCATCCGTCGCGGCACCAGCTACTGTAATGGAACGTACGAGCCTCATGTCATGGCCACCCTTGCCAAGATCGTATCCCCCGGTATGGTTGTCTGTGATGTGGGCAGCCATCTCGGCTACTACACGCTGGCCCTGGCCCAACTCGTTGGCCCCGGTGGCCATGTCTTTGCCTTTGAACCGTTGCCAACACACGCGGCTCTCTTGCAGCGGACACTGGCACGGAATCGGCTGCGGCAGGTTACCGTTGTGCCCGAGGCGGCGGGGGCAGAAACACGCCCTGCCAGGTTGGAGGAGTGGCCAAACGATGCCATGACACGCATCATAAGTGACTTTCCCTCGCCTTGGGCCACACAGGTTGTTGAAGTGCCTATGACCACCCTGGATGATTGGGCATCAGATGTCAAAGACCTGCGTTGCATGGACTTGATCAAACTGGATATCGAGGGGCAGGAATTGGCTGCTCTGGAAGGTGCCAAAACCCTTTTAATGCGATACCGACCACAAATCGTATGTGAGATTCATCGCCGTGCCGACGTACCATACCAACCGCAAGAAATCGTCGCCTGGCTCCAGGGCGCTGGCTACGAAGTCGAGCTTATCCGAGAAATGGACCACCGCGACGACACGTTACAGACTACTCTGGAGCGACTCGAAGCGATTTCCGCCAGCATGCCGCCGGGATGGATGGCCGTGGCCCACATTCTTGCCAAAGCTCGCCAGTAACGGCATCTACGTGGGGACAAAGATCGCCTGGCCCGTATGCTGGCGACCTAGGCGCAGCCCCGCATAAATGACGGGGCTTGGTCGGCATCCAGCCAAGCAGCACGATATACCCGCTACCAGGAGCACTCTTCAAGTTTCGTCCCGCGGATAGAAGGAAACACGGATACTGATTTCTTGGGTTTTTATCCGTGTTCTTTTCCATCCGTGAGTCTGACGGCTAATATCGGGATATAAGGGTATCCGCAGCTTATTGCGCAAGACTTTGACGGACACCCGGCGCACCTTCCCGCTTATTGACATCTACTCCGTGAGATGATATAATCCCCTTGTCTCCACCAAAGAAGGAACTGGTACCTGTTGCCCAGATTCAACGGAGGGAGGTGATCGTATAAAGACGAACGCCTAAACGATTGGCAGATGGAAGCTGCTTTCGGCCATCGGGCCTCCAGACAAGCAAGTTTTGATGCGGCGTCCTGGCCCGGGTCCATGCCAGTCTTCCGTTGTTCATATCCCCATTCCCACTTCGTGAAACCAGAGGAGGAGAAAATGAGTAAACGTAAGTTCTTGTGGGTTCTATTGGTTGCCACACTGCTGGGAGCCGGTATCGTTTTGACAGCCTGTGGAGGTGCTGCTACCCCCACAAAAGCTCCCGCCCAGCCAACAGCAGCGGCAGCGCAGCCAACAACAGCCCCGCCACCGCCAACCGCGGAAGCAAAGCCATTCACCTTCGGCGTGGTGCTCGTCGGGCCGTATAACGACCACGGCTGGAGCGAAGCGCACTATACCGCCGGAAAATATGTAGAGAGTCAGGTGCCGGGAACCAAGATGGTCTACCTGGATAAGCTGAACCCGGCCGACCGCAAAGGGGTCAGTCTCGAGCAGGTTGTGGACGACATGGTATCGCAGGGCGCCAAAGTGATCTTCACTACGTCCGACGACTTCATGGCAGATACAGACCTGGTCGCCCAGAAATATCCCGACGTGACCTTTATGCACGTCTCCGGCGACCACGTACTGACCGGTGAAGCTCCGCCCAACGTGGGCAACATCATGGGCAAGATGATCCTAATGAAGAGCGTGGCCGGCTGCGCTGCGGCACTGACCACAGAAACGAAAACCGCCGGTTACATCGGCCCCCTGATCAACGATGAGACACGGCGACTGGCCTCGTCGGCGTATCTGGGCTACCGGTACTGTTACGAGAATTACCGGGGCGGCGATCCTTCGGAACTGCGCTTTATCGTTACCTGGATCGGCTTTTGGTTCAACATACCCGGTGTGACCCTGGACCCCACAGAAGTGGCCAACAACATATTTGACAGTGGTGCCGATGTGCTACTCTCGGGGATCGATACCACCGAAGCTATCGTGGTAGCCGGCCAGCGTGCCAAAAAAGGGGAGCGCGTCTTCGCCATCCCGTACGACTTCAAAGGCGCGTGCGACGAGGCCCCGGATGTCTGTCTGGGTGTGCCCTATTTCAACTGGGGACCGAGCTACGTCCAGGTCGTGAAAGCCGTCCAGGACGGCACCTGGAAGCAGGATTGGGTCTGGTCCGGCCCCGACTGGCAGAACATCAATAACCCCGACACAAGTGCAGTCGGGTTTGTCGAAGGGCCGGCGTTGACCGATGCGCAAAAAGCACAGTTGCAGGAATTCATCAAGGGCTTGGCGTCGGGCGATGTGAACCTTTTCCAAGGGCCGCTGGATTTCCAAGACGGCACGCCATATCTTAAAGAAGGGCAAAAGGCTACAGACAAAGAAATCTGGCACTTTCCGCAATTGCTGAAAGGCATGGAAGGACCCAGCAAGTAGCTACAGACCAACCTCGTGATGCGTGCTGTGCTGTGCATGAGCCACTACGCACGGCACGCATCACGCCCCTAGCAGGCTGTCAGAGAGAACAGTTTTTTCTTTTTATAACACAGATTTTCACAGAGAGACACAGATTTTCAGGCCAAATCATCGGAAAATCTGTGTTTATCCTGCAAATCTGTGTCCCATTTATTCTTTCTCCGACAAACTGCTAGCTAGACGAATGAATTCGCCGCCTGATACTGCAAAGTGCGTTGAAACGCACTATTTTGAGAACGACAGCAACCCGCTTCAATGGGTTGAACCGCTGATACTCAGTGCGTTTTGAACGCACTTTTCGTTGCAGTTGCAGACGATGATTTCAATCATTGGCTGCTGCTGCCAGGATGGTGCCGGCCTAGCAATGCAAATCGAACTTCGTAACATCCGCAAGCACTTTGGTCCCGTGCGTGCAAACGATGGAATCTCGTTGTGCGTCCAATCGGGTACCATCCACGGCCTGCTGGGCGAAAATGGCGCCGGCAAGTCCACGCTGATGAAGATTTTGTCCGGCTATCTTTCGCTCGACAGTGGCCAGATTCTGGTCAAAGGGGAACCCGTGTCGATCCAATCTCCGGCGCAGGGGATTCGGCACGGCATCGGCATGTTACACCAAGACCCCCTCGATTTTCCGGCCATGCGTGTGCTGGATAATTTTCTCTTGGGGCGCGGCACTCGCCTTCGCCAACATCGCGCACGCGCCAAAACCGAGCTGCTGCGACTGGCCGACCGTTTCGGCTTTCCGATGGACCCTGAAGAGCTGTTGTCCACGCTGAGCGTCGGTGAGCGACAACAACTCGAAATCCTGCGCCTGATCTCGCTCGGTGCGGAAACGCTCATCCTGGACGAGCCGACGACCGGAATTTCCACGCCCCAAAAGGTGCAGCTCTTTGCCACGTTACATCGCCTGGCCGCAGAGGGGCGATCGGTTATCTTCGTATCCCACAAGCTGGAAGACGCCGAAGAACTGTGTCACCGCGTCACCGTCCTGCGACACGGGCGCGTTAGCGGCGAGATAGAGGCCCCTTTCCAATCCGCTCAACTGGTCCGCCTTATGTTTGGACAGGATATACCTCCGTCCGAGCGGGCCACCATTTCCACGGGACAGCCCGTTTTGCAACTCGACCAGGTCACGCTGCCCGGCCCGCGTTTTTCCATCCCCAACATCTCGATGACAATCCACGCCGGCGAGGTCATCGGCCTGGCCGGCATCGAGGGCAGCGGCCAGCGACTCTTCCTGCACGCTTGTGTGGGCCTGGTACGTCCTTCTTCGGGCCAAATCCTGCTGGACGGCCAGGACATGGCCGGGCAAAGCTATCGCCATCTGCTGAAGAGCGGCATGGCGTTCCTGCCGGCCAACCGCCTGGAAGAGGGCCTGGTGGCAGGCTTGACCCTGGCCGAACATTGCGTCCTTACCGATCGGGAGGACATGCCTTTCTTCGTTCGATGGTCGGAAGCGCGCGAAAAAGCACGGCAAAAGATCAGCGAGTACAACATTCAGGGCACGCCCGATAGTCCGGTAGAATCTCTCTCCGGCGGAAACCAGCAACGGGCGCTGCTCTCGCTCCTGCCTTCCCACCTGCGCTTGCTGGCCCTGGAGCACCCGACACGCGGCCTGGATGTAGAATCGGCCCGCTGGGTCTGGGACATGCTGCAACAACGTCGCCGGCAAGGTACGGCCATCGTCTTTACCTCGGCAGACCTGGACGAAGTCCGCGAACGGAGCGAAAGAATCTATGTCTTTTCCGGCGGCAACCTGTCTGGGCCGGTGGACGCAAAGCAAACCAGCACCACGGAATTGGGGACCATGATCGGGGGCAAGGCGTATGCGACTGCCTAGACAGGTCGCCGATATCGGCCTGACCCTGGGTTCCGTACTGTTGGCCATCCTGGTCACCACCTTAATCTTGATCGCGGTCGGCGCTCCACCGGGCGAAGCCTATCGCAACCTGTTGGCCGGCGCGTTGGAGAGCCCGATCAAATTGGCGGACGTGATGACCGCATGGGTGCCTCTGTCACTGGCCTCGGCCGGTCTACTGATAACCTTTGCGGCCGGCCTGTGGAACATTGGCATCGAAGGTCAGATCGTTATGGGCGCTGTCGCCGCCACCTGGGCTGTGCGCCTCTTCGACCTCCCGTCCCTGCTGTACATCCCCGTGGTATTGCTGGCCGGTATGGCAGGAGGGCTTGTCTGGGCCGTGTTGGCCGGCGTCCTCAAAACGCATGGAAACGTGCATGAGATTTTTGGCGGATTGGGCCTGAATTTCGTCGCCGCGGCCTTTACGAACTACCTGATCTTCGGCCCGTGGCGGCCGGCATCGCGGGCTACGATGAGCGGCACGGAGCCATTCCCCAGCACCGTTTGGCTGCCGAACCTTGGCACCCTGCGCGTAAGCCCCCTCGCGCTGCTGGTAGCCCTGATTTGCCTCGTCGCGGTATACGCAGCCCTGCGCGGAACATCGTGGGGGTTGAAGCTGAAAGCGGTGGGCAAGAACAGCCGCGCTTCGCAACTGATCGGCATCGACACGACCCGCCAAATGTTGACCTCCTTTGCCATTTGTGGCGCACTGGCCGGCCTGGGGGGCGCAATCCAGACCGTCGGCGTTTATCACCGCTTGATCCCCCAAATCTCGGGCGGCTATGGCTACCTGGCGATCCTCGTCGTCTTGCTGGCCGGTATGCGCACTGTGTGGGTCCCGCCCATCGCCTTCTTTTTCGCGGCAGTAGGCGTTGGCAGCCCTCGCCTGGAACTTCGTATGCAGCTTGATTCCTCGCTCGGCGGGGTACTCCAGGGAACCATCGTGCTATTCGTGCTGCTGGCCTATGGCCTGCGTGTCCGGCTGGCGGAGCGAAAGTCTGAACGATGAACAGCGAACTACTGCGTACGCTCGCGACAGTCGTTGCCGTCTCTGCGCCCCTCGTCTATGCCGGAATCGGGGAGACGCTGACCGAGAAAGCGGGGGTCATCAACCTTTCTCTCGATGGGTCCATCCTCCTCTCGGCGATGGGAGCTTTTGCCGTAGCCTACCTCACGGGCAGCCTGTTCTGGGGTTTCGTGGCGGCTGCGCTGATCGGCGCGGCGGTGGCTGCCTTGATCGCCTTTGCCAGCATTTCGCTGCGCCAGGACCAGGTGGCCGTAGGATTTGTCCTCACCCTGCTCTGCGCAGACCTCAGCTCATTTCTGGGCAACCCTTTCGTTCACAAGCCGGGCCCGGCTATCCCGAACATGCCCATCCCCATCCTCAAAGATTTGCCCATCGTGGGGCCTATCTTGTTCAGCCAGGACCTGGTCGTCTACGGCAGCTTCTTGCTCATCATCCTCAGTTGGTTGTGGACGTTCAAGACCCAGCCGGGTCTGCGCCTGCAAGGCATCGGCGAACGGCCGGAGGCAGCCTTTGCGCGGGGCACAAACGTCAATCGCCTGCGCTTCTTCTATACCGTGCTGGGCGGAGCATTGGTGGGCATTGCCGGTGCGGCCTACTCTTTGGACATCAAATTGGGATGGAGCCACAACCATACCGCGGGAAACGGCTGGATCGCGCTGGCCATCGTGATTTTCGGCGGGTGGCATCCGCTACGCGTGGCCTTTGGGGCGTACCTCTTCGGCAGCTTGAAGGCGCTGGGCAGCGTAATGCAGCGCGTAGCGCCCGGCGTGCCGACGCAGATATTCCAGGCCGCCCCCTTCGCCCTGATGATTGTAGCCCTCCTGTTGGTGAGCGGCAACGTGCTGGACCGCCTGCTCGCCTACCTGCCCCGCCGTACCCGCCAGCGAGTCACCAGCCTCGTACGCAGCCCCCCTCCGACAGCATTGGGGAAACCCTTCGTGGAGGAATAGCAGTCGCCGGAATAGGGATTGCGGGGCTACCGTTGCTGAATCGCTCTCGCGGTGTCATCACGGCTCAGCCCTGTCCCCCGAGCCCGATCTCCACGTCGGCGCTCATGCCCCAGCGGAGGCCGGCCGGCTGTTCATCCAGTTCGATGACGACGGTGTAGACCACGTCGCCGCCGACCACGTTGGCCTGGGGAGATACGCGCACCACGCGACCGGCAATCGCTTTACCCAGAGCTTCCACAAAGACGGTGGCCGACTGGCCCGCCGCCACATGCGCCACGTCCCGCTCGCTCAGGTCGGTCGTCTCCACGCGCAGGCCGCTGAGGTCGGCCAGGGTGAGCACCGTTTGGCCTGCTTGCACCATCTCGCCAGGGTTGGCATGGCGGGCGGCGATGGTACCGGCGAAGGGCGCGCGCAATTCCGTACCGGTCAGGTCGGCCTGGGCGCGCTGCAACGCAGCCTGGGCCTGGGCAACGGCAGCCTCGGCCGCGGCAATCGCCTCCGGCCGCGTGCCGGCGGTCAGCATATCCAATTGGGCCCGGGCGTTATGTACCTGCGCTTCGGCCGCCGCAACCTGGGCGGCCGTGCCCGGATGCTCCAGGCGATCGAGGACCGCCTCGGCTTGCTGGAGTCGCGCCTTGGCCGTGGCGGCCACATTGGCGGTGGGCCTGGCGAACAAGGCGTCGTATCGCGCCTGGGCAGCATTGTAGTTGTTCGTGGCCTGTTCCAGCGCCAGGCTTTCGGGCAACATGCCCACATCGGACCGTGACGCCAGCGGGTCATACGCGGCCCTGGCTTGCTTGAGTGCGGCCGAGGCATTGGCCAAATCGGCTTCGGCAGCGATGCGCTCTTCTTCGCGCGGGCCTTTGGACAATTGGTCGAGCGCGGCCTGGGCGGCTTCCACCTCCACTTGGGCTGCTTTGATCGCGGACGCCCGTCCCGCCTCGGAAAGCTGCGCCCGTTGGGCCTCGGCGACCTCTACGCGCGCACGTGCAGCGGCAATCTCTTGTGGCCGTGCGCCGGCCTGCAATTCGCGTAGATGCGCCTGTGCCGCTTCCAGGGTAGCCTGGGCCTGGGCCACGGCCGCTTCAGCGGCCGCACTATGCAGCACGGCCAGCAAATCGCCCTCGTTCACAGGGGCGTTCACATCCACGGCCACGCTCTTTACCCGCCCAGTGGCAGAAAAGCCCAAGTCTGCCTTCAATGCCGGCACAACCTTGCCCGATGCTTTTGCCGTCCCCCCGTTTGCGTTCAGGGGGATGGCCGGGATGGGCGTGGCTGCCGGGGTGGGCGTTGGCGTAGACTTCTGGCTGCAACTGGTCAGCAGAGTAAGGACAAACAGTGGCGTAAGAAGCCCGATCCACCGGTGTTTGCCGTTCACGATGTTGTCCCTCCGTTCGGCACGCCGTTATCAACAACCTCTCCGTCGCGCAGTTGGATTACACGACGGGCAAAGGAAACCACGCGCGGGTCGTGGGTGGCGAAGATGAAGGCTGTGCCGGTCTGCTCGTTGAGGCGTTGCATGATTTTCATAGCCTGGCGGCCGTTTTCCGTATCCAGATTGGCCGTGGGCTCGTCCGCCAGCACCAGCGACGGGCCGGAAGCCAGAGCGCGGGCGATGGCTACGCGCTGCTGTTCCCCGCCGCTCAGCTGGTCCGGCCGGTGCTTGGCCCGGCCGACCAAACCGACGGCGTCCAGGAGTTCCATCACGCGCGTTCGCCCGTCACGCGCGCCGACGCCGTTGAGCAGCAGCGGTAGCTCCACGTTCTCGTAAGCACTGAGTACAGGGATGAGCGCGAAAAACTGGAAGATGAAACCGATTTTCTCCCGGCGCAGGTCAGCCCGCTGGTTGGCGCTCAGGCGGGTGACATCCTGCTCGTTGATCTTGATTACGCCGCTGTCGGGCTGGTCCAGGCAGCCCATCAGTTGCAGCAGCGTCGTCTTGCCGGAGCCGGAGGGGCCGACGATGGTCGTAAATTCGCCGGCCTTGAAATCCAGCGTGACATGGCTGAGGGCCGTCGTAGTCACCTCACCGACGCTATAGGATTTGGTTACATCCTTGACTTGAATGACTGGCATGAGATGCTCCTTTTCACAAAGCTCGCAGAGCCTCTACAGGCTCCAGACGAGAGGCATAAAAGGCCGGATAGAGCGAGGCCAGCAGGATCACGGCCAGCGTGCCTGCGGCCAGGGCGGCAAACAGGCCCGGCGCAAAGTGCGCGTACATTTTGGTGCCCAAGATGAACGCTCCGCCGCCGACCGTAGCCACGTCGCCGATCTCCAGGCCCACGTTGGCCAGGTAGGCCACACCGAGCAATCCCAGCACGGTCCCGGCGATAATGCCGGCTATGGCCAGGATGACGGCTTCGAGGAGGAACATGAGCCGAATCTGCGACGCGCGCATGCCCAGGGAGGCCAGGATGCCGATCTCGCGAACCCGCTCAAACACGGCCATCAGCAACGTGTTGGCGATGACCACCGCTACGACCAGCATGACGATGAGATCCAGAATGTAGTAGAAGCCCAACCCCGTCTGCGCGGCGGTCAGCAAAAGGGCGTTGAGTTCTTTCCAGGTGAGTGTCTGTATGCCGGGACTGCTGAGGGCCGCGGCCACTTCGTCCGCCCGGTCCTGGTCATGGAGCATGATGACGACTGCACTGGCCCGATCGCCGGTGCCGGCAAAGGCCTGGGCTTTGGCCAGGGGCAGGAAGACGCTGTGTTGATCGTAAAAGGGCAGGCCGGTGGCGAATAGGCCCCGGATGGTGAACACGCCCTCTTCGGGATTCCCGTCTGCGTTGACGATGGCCAGGGTCACTTTCTGCCCGACGGTAACGCCAAGTTCGCCGGCCAGACGGTTGCCAATGAGGATACCGCTCCGATCATCGGCCGTCAGGAAACTGCCGTCCGTGGTGGCCTCGTGGATGGGCTGGTAGATGGGAGAGGAGACATCAATGCCATAGACCCGTAACCCAACTGAATCGTTAGCCGTGTTCAGGATGCCATTGATCCACAACACGGGCGCAGCATGTTCGACCTCCGGCATGGCTTTGGCCTGCGCAGTCACCGTTGCCGGGTTCTCCAGCAGGTCTTTCCACTTCAGGCTGAGCTTATCCTCTTCGTACGAATCTTTGCGCATTTGCACGTGCGCCGTTTGATAGTGGATGCTGTATTGCAACGAGTCGGCTATCGCGCCCTGGACAAAGCCATTCAGCACGATGAGCAGAGCCAGCCCAAAGGCCACCGCGATCAGGGTCAGCACAGAGCGCCGCCGGTTGCGCATCAGGTCGCGCACTCCGATGGTCCACAATTGGCTCCAGGCCATGTCATTGCCTCCTTGTCCGGATGAGAACCGTAGTCAGTATCCAGCGGTCAGTGATCAGGCGACGGCCTTGAGAACGCTCAGACATGGTGCAAGGCCTCCACCGGCTCTTTGCGCGATGCCTGCCAGGCCGGGTAGAGCGAGGCCAGCGCGGTCACGACGAGTACCAGCACACCGCGATTGATGACATCGGCCATCGAGAGGCTGGGGTAGATGCGCGTGCCCATCAGGGCGCTGAGCTCGCCCATGCCCGAGGCATAGGAGATGTCGAAGCCCACCTGCGCCAGCCACAGGTTGAGGGCCAGACCGATGGCGATGCCAATTGCTGTGCCGACAGCGCCAACCAAGGTTCCTTCCAGCAGGTACAGGCCCAGAATCTGCCGGCCCTTCATGCCCAGAGCGGCCATCACCCCCATCTCGCGTGTGCGCTCGAACACGGCCATCATCATGATGTTGAGAATGCCGATGGCCGCGATGAATACCAAGACGATGCCGAAGATGGTGCTGGAAGCCTTTTTGGTCTGAATCGTCTGCTGGATCTCCGGCCGCAATTCTTGCCAGGAATCTACCTCGTAGTTGGGGAGGGCCGACTTGAGGGCAGGTGCAATTTGCTTTTCCTGGCCGACTTTTTCCAGGAAGATAGCCACCTCAGTCGCCTGATTGCGCAGGTCATACAGGCTTTGCGCCTCCGGCAGGGTGATGAGTACGGCGATCTTTTCGGCGTCCGGCATGCCCAAATTGTAGATTCCGACGATGGTCATGGTGCGTTGGCGCATGGTTTGGTTTTTCGCGCTGCCGACCAGAGTGACCCGGTCACCCACACCGACCTTCAGCAAGGCCGCCAGGCCCCGGCCAATGACGATAGCGTCCCCTTCGCCGGGCTGCAGAAAGCGGCCCAGGCTGATGTTCTCTGCCTGCAGGCTGAGAGGCGCTTCGACGTCCGGCTCGATGCCGGTGATGACCACGGGGTACGCCCCTTCGCGGCTGCTGACCATGCCGCCGGTGTTGATGCGCTGGGCCGCGGCCACTACGTGCGGTTGGGCCTTGGCCGCCTGTATCACCGCGCCGGCATCGTCGAGGGGCAGGATTGGGTAGCGGCTGGCCTTATCCAGGAATCCCGGCGCGTGTACCTGGATGTTGCCACCGTAGAGACGTACAGCATTGCCGAAGACGGCTTGATCTGAACCCTCCAGCAAGCCGTCGAAAAAGAGTAATAGTACCACACCCATGACGATGGCCACCAGCGCGATGACGGTACGTCGCCAGTTGCGCCACAAGTTGCGCCAAGCCAGCTTGCTGAATTTTACCATGCACCTGCCTCCTTGAGCCTCACCGGCTCACTCGAACCACCGCTTCAGCGTGTCCAGATCAACCATGTGCAGCGAACCGGAGGGCGCACTCAGCACCCGCTCCGTGGTCTGCTGTACCGCGGCCACCCGTCGCTCGATGAGCGGGATCGGATCGGCTTGTTCGTCTGCCCGCAAGAGCATCAGCGCGACGGCGTTGGACAGCCATTGGCCAATGGTCAGAACGATTTGCGCCATGTCGTCGGGATAGTCGGTATGGAAGGCGCCTTCCACGACGCCTTGGCGGATGATGCTGGCCAGCAAGGGCGCGACCTCCCGGATCGTGGCCTCTTCCAGCTTGCGGCGGAGGATGGCGTTCTGATCGTTGTAAAGGGCCCGCAGGATGCTGAGCAGGAAGGCTTTATTCTCGGTCTTCCAAGCCAGGGCATCGCTGAAATAGCGATTGAATTTCTCCAGAGCGCTGAACTGATCATCGGCCAGGATGGGCTCGATCAATTGGATGGCTTCCTGGAGCATGTGTTCGGTCAGTTCATCCAGCAGATCGACCTTCGAGCCGAAGTAATGGTAAAAGGTGCCCTTGGCGATCCCCACGTCGTTGATGATGTCCTGAATCGAAGTCTGATCGTAGCCCTTGCGATAGAAAAGCAACCGAGCTGTATTCAGTATCTCGTTGCGTCTTTCGTCGTGTTCCTTGACAATTCTAGCCACGATGGTGGCCTCCATCATCTCTATAGACCGACCGTCGGTCGGTCTTGCACATATTATAGCCTGAATTCCGCCGGCTGTCAAATCGCAGCTTCGCATTGGGGTGTCCATCATATTTTTGCGCGGTAATTCGTATCTTCTCAATAACCTGGGGGACGCCCCCCGGCCCCCAATTCTGGGGGAG
>CAZFFM010000026.1:0-20561 GCA_964517425.1 uncultured Ardenticatenales bacterium
GCGTTTGCCAGGGGAATCGTATGCTTGGTGCCGTTTATGCCAGCGATCTGGTGCGTGCGCAACATACCGGAAGAATTATCGCCAAGCGCGAAGGGATACCGCTGCACCTCCATCCAGGATTGCGCGAAATAGACATCGGAAAATGGGCCGGCCTCACCCTGGAAGAGATCACCGCACACTATGCCGACGAACTTGAAGCCTGGCGACAAGGCGACCCAAACGTTCGCCGCGGCGGCGGCGAATCTTACCAGGAGGCACAAGACCGGGTCGTTGCCGCTGTCGAAGAGATTGCCGCAAACAGTGCCGGCACGCAGATTGCCATTGTCTCTCACGGAGGATCACTGCGCGCCCTGCTGGCATACGTACTCGGCTTTCCCCTCAGCAGCCTTTGGCGAATCCAATTGGCAAACACATCCCTGAGTACAATCGAACGGTATGGGAGCGAATGGAGCGTACGCCAGATCAACGATGTCTGCCACCTGGAGTCCACAGAGTAAGAAATTCGGTAGGCCATGACCTTTTGGTACCAACGTCCCCTTGACAAATTGTCCGGAAAGTATAGAATGAAAATACATTATCGAAGGTCATCAGCAATAATCTCTTTGAGACGTAGCCATTCTTATGAAAGGTCTTTTTCTTGCGCGGTTCTGGGGTGTTCGGGGAAGTTATCCCGTTCCCGGACCGGAAACAGTTGCTATTGGCGGAAACACCCCTTGTATCGAGGTTCAGGTTGATGGTCACCTCATCATCTTGGATGCGGGGACAGGGATGATCGCCCTTGGGCAGGACCTTCTGCGGAGAAGCGTGCAACAAAGCCGTCCTACGGTGGCAACCATCCTTTTCAGCCATACCCATCACGATCACACGCAAGGCATTCCCTTCTTCGTTCCTGCCTACCAAGGGGGCAACACGTTCTATATCCTTGGCCCACGCACGTTCGATCAAGACCTCGAAGAGGCTCTCTCTCGCGCCATGCTGCCGCCGGCCTTTCCCGTCCAATTACAAGACCTGCACTCTTTCAAGATCATCCGCAATCTGGAGGAGACCGACCTGCTCATCTTCCAAAATGGCAACCAAGAACCGCAGTTTCGTCACCGTTTTCGAGATTCTCCTCCCCCCGATCCAAAGGATGTTGTGATCTACACACAAAAAGGCTACGCACATCCCCAAGGAGGTGTCTATCATTATCGGATCGAATGGGCCGGCCGGTCGATTGTCTACGCCACGGACACAGAGGGATACCTGGGGAGCGACCAACGGCTGACACAGTTTGCAAAAGGTGCAGACATCCTCATCCACGACGCCCAGTTCACAGAAGCCGAATATCTGGACACAGAGAATTCTCGACAGGGTTGGGGCCATAGCACGCCCAGAATGGCGACCTCTGTTGCCAACTCGGCCGGCGTACATACGCTCGTCCTCTTTCACCATGACCCCTCCCACGATGATGAGACCGTTCTGGAAATGGAGAAAAGGGCACGTGCCTTGTTTCCCTCCACCTACACCGCGTACGAAGGTCTTTCGTTCGATTTGATGGACCTGCCCAACCCCGACCAGGCTCTCTAGCAACCGATCATGGAAGTGGTTATCCTGGCCGGGGGAGCCGGTCGCCGCTTGAGCCCCATCACCTATTGGACTCCCAAGCCTCTCTTCCCCGTGCCGGGGGACACGTTGCTCGGCCGCTTGATCCAACAGGTGGCCCCCCTTAATCCCCGTGCCGTTCATGCTGTGACCCATCACTTGGCTGACCAGGTCGCAGAAGTGGCGACCCAACACCCCGGCGTCCACGTGATCAACCAGTCACCCCCGTTTACCTTGCTGGGCGCGTTGGATTCAGCGGCCCTCGCCGTGAAAGATGTCTGCCTGGTTCTGCACGCCGATAATTATTTTTCCGCGCTCCCGCTCAACGCAATACGCACTGCGCTGGACACAGAGTTCACGTTCTTCCTGGAGAGCGTGCCCGATGTTCCCTCTTTGCCCAATGAGATAGCCGCCCCCGGATGCTATCTCCTGAGCCGGACTGCTCTGCAAAAAATCGCGTCGCTCTCCGAGGAAGATACTCTCACCACCTTGGTTGCAAACCGGCAGAAATCGGGGCATGAGGTCCGTGTTGCGCCTTTGGGTAGCTGGCGGTACGACATTAACACGGTTCAAGATTATCTTGCGTTACAACGGCACCTCTGGTTAGACCCCGCGACTCGTCCGGCACAGAACGGTGACTTGCAATCGGTGTGGGTAGCTCCTTCGGCAACGATCACAGACGCGACACTCGGCCCGCACATAACCGTAGGCCCACGTGCGCACCTTCGCAACTGCGCGCTGGCCGATTCCGTGGTGCTGGCTGGCTCTCGGGTAGAAGATGTGCGGCTGCAGAACGTCCTTACTGGTCCCGGCCCCGAAGGCTGCTCCGTCCTGATGTTCGGCGGAGGGAAGGCCGCCGCCGCCACCACTCCTCGTCCTGCAGCGGCCGCTCATGGCCGGACACTCCGCTAACGTAAGACACGCCCCGTGCCAGAAGTAAGGTTTTCAACACCGGTGGCGTCAAATATACGGAACCGTTGAACGCTTATACATAAAAAGAGCGGGATATCCTTGCCCCTTCACACTGTACCCTGAACCGAATAGGCTAACCTTGATGGGAGACCAAGAATGACGAAACTGCAAGAACTGACCGCGGTGGGCCAGTCAATCTGGCTGGACTATATCCGCCGAAGCCTGATCGCCGGCGGTGAATTGCAACGCCTGGTGGACGAAGGACTGCGCGGCGTGACCAGCAATCCGACTATCTTCCAGAAGGCCATCGCCGGCAGTACAGATTACGATGTGGAACTACGTACCCTTTTGAACGACGACCCGCACAGCGATTCACGCAAATTGTACGAAACGCTGGCCATCGCCGACATCGTCCAATCAGCCGACGTACTCCGTTCCGTCTACGACGAAACGAAAGCAATGGACGGCTTTGTCAGCCTGGAAGTCTCGCCTCACCTGGCGCACGATACAGAGGGGACTATCGCAGAGGCTCGCCGCCTCTGGAAGGCTGTCAATCGCCCGAATCTGATGATCAAGGTTCCGGCAACGCCCTCCGGAATCGTGGCCATCGAAGAATTGCTTGCCGAAGGGATTAACGTCAATGCTACCCTGATTTTCTCCCTGGCTCATTATGAAGCAGTGGCCCAGGCCTACATTCGTGGAATTTTCCGCGCCGAGACCCCCAGCCAGGTCGCCTCGGTCGCTTCGTTCTTCGTCAGCCGCGTAGATGTTGCCGTAGACCGTGCGCTGGAAGCCGACGGGTGGCCCGCAGCGTTGGCCCTGCGCGGAACAGCCGACATAGCCAACTCAAAAGTAGCCTACGCCCGATTCCGCGAAATCTTCGCCACCGAAGCGTGGAAAGCGCAGGAACGTCGAGGCGCACACGTGCAACGTCCCCTCTGGGCCAGCACCGGAACCAAGAATCCGGCATACTCCGATGTCTTGTATGTGGAAAACCTCATCGGACCGGACACAGTCAATACGCTCCCGCCGGCAACCCTGCAGAACTTTCGTGATCACGGTCACGTCCTGGCGACATCCATCCAGCAAGGGGTAGACGAAGCCCGCAGACAGCTAGCACAACTTGAAGCGCTGGGCATAAACCTTGAAACTGTTACGGAAACCCTGCAATCTGCCGGTGTAGACTCTTTCACGGCCTCATTCGATGACCTTTTGAAGACGCTTGATGAAAAACGCGCTTCGATTCTGTCTGGCCGCACGAGCTTCCCCATCCAACACATTGGCGAATACGAAGAAGCCGTTGAGTCTCGCCTGCGTGACTGGGCAGACGCAAGGTTTGCGTGCCGCCTCTGGGAAAAAGATTACACCCTCTGGTCACCCGAACCCCTTCCCGAACTGACCGACCGCATGGGCTGGTTGACTTTGCCGATTTCCATGCACGATCACATTGATGCCTTGCGTTACTTTGCCGGTGAAGTCAGGGACGAGGGTATGAGTCACGTAGTTTTGATGGGGATGGGAGGGTCCAGCCTTTCGCCTGAAGTCTTCCAACGCACCTTTGGCAACCGGGCCGGCTATCCGGAACTGATCGTGTTGGATAGCACCCATCCGGACGCCGTGCGCGCTGTCGAGGATCGGGTAGAACTTTCCAAGACCCTCTTTCTGGTGGCCAGCAAATCTGGAACAACGACGGAAACGCTCTCCTTCTTCCACTATTTCTGGGAGAAAGTGTCGCGAATCTCGCAATCCCCCGGAGAGCATTTTGTGGCAATCACCGATCCGGGTACAGCCCTGGAAAGTTTGGCCAAAGAACGCCGGTTCCGCCGCACGTTTTCGTCGCCGGCCGATGTGGGGGGGCGGTATTCGGCCCTTTCGGTGTTCGGGTTGGTGCCGGCAGCTCTCATCGGCGTGGACGTACATCGCCTTCTGGATCGGGCCTGTACCATGACCGAATCATGCGCGTTCTGCGTACCGGGTGGCGAGAACCCCGGCCTTGCGCTGGGCGCTGCCCTCGGAGAACTCGCTTTGGCCGGCCGGGACAAGGTGACGTTCGTTACGTCCCCTTCGCTGGCAGCTTTTCCCGTTTGGGCCGAACAGCTTATCGCCGAGAGCACCGGCAAAGAGGGCAAGGGCATTGTGCCTGTCGCCGATGAATCGGTCGGGCCGCCGGCCGTCTATGGCCAGGACAGGGTCTTCGTTTCCCTGACGATGGATGGTGACGAAGCCCCCTTGCTGGAGCAACGTCTGGCCGTGCTGGAAGCCGCCGGCTTTCCGGTGATTCACATCAACCTGGCAGACAAAGCCGATCTGGGACAAGAGTTTTTCCGCTGGGAGGTAGCCGTGGCCGCGGCCGGTGCAGTGCTGGGCATTCACCCCTTCAATCAACCGGACGTGCAACTGGCAAAACGATTGGCGCGCGAAGCGATGGATCGCGCAGCAGACTCCTCAGGCGAGCAACCGTCAAGTCACGAACTGTCTGCCGCAGGCGACATAGATTCGTCCGCGGTGGAAAGCTGGCTCGCAGAAGCAACGGCCGGTGATTATGTCGGCATTCAGGCCTACCTTGCGCCATCCGCCGGGACGACCAAAATTCTAGAAGAAATTCGTATGGCCTTGCGCGACCGCCTGCACCTGGCGACCACGTTTGGCTACGGGCCGCGCTTCTTGCACTCCACAGGGCAACTGCACAAGGGGGGGCCGAACAACGGACTCTTCCTGCAACTGGTAGACACCCCGGAAGAAGACCTGGCCGTGCCGGAAACCGACTATACCTTTGGAACCTTAATCAAAGCCCAAGCGCAAGGTGACTACCAGGCACTTACACAGCGTGGACGGCGCGTACTCCGTCTTCAACTTGAAGGGGATGTTTCCGGAAACCTGCGACGGATTCTGGAATTTGTGCGTACAAGAG
The DNA here is from genome assembly GCA_964517425.1 of uncultured Ardenticatenales bacterium. Taxonomy (GTDB): domain Bacteria; phylum Chloroflexota; class Anaerolineae; order Ardenticatenales; family JAADHH01; genus JAADHH01. The sequence goes on from CAZFFM010000026.1 coordinate 5,405, forward strand.
TAACCGTCTAACGAAGCTTCGCCTCAAACCGACAAGTTGATGGGACACAGATTGGCACAGATCAAAAAAGCTTTATCTGTGTTCATCCGTGAGAATCTGTGTTCAGAATCTTGACTCGTTTGTAAAGAAGTTGGGGCGTCAAGGATTTCAGGGGTTGCCTTGGAAACTCCTGATACAATCTCCTTCTTGCTACGAATACCACGAATGTTTTCTTTTTTCGTGTAAAAGAGTTTTCTTGCCTGCCCCTTTCAAATGTGGTACAATACGGACGTTGCACGCTGGAAGGCACCCCGTGCATTCCAGCGTGTCGCGTGTAACCCTGTAGCACACCCGAGGAGGAATGGGGCATGGATATAAAAACATACTGGCGGATATTGCTGCGCAGAGGATGGATCATCCTGCTGGTTGCCGCGGTAACGACGATCAGCGCCCTGGCTTTCAGCAAGGCGCAAGAGCCAGTATACAGGGCGACAGTCTTGTTGAGCGTACAACCTGCACGGCTCGATTGGGGATTGCAACAAACCCTGAAGAACATGATGCGGAATTACAGCCGTCAAATCAAATCGCGCCAGAACGCCCAACAAGTCATTGACCAGTTGCAATTGGATATGTCCCCCGACAGTCTGAAGGCCAAACTCAACGTAAGCCCGATTGAATCGGACCTGCTCATCCAGGTAGACGTCAAAGACCATGACCCCATCGTGGCCCAAGACATTGCCCGCGTGACCGCCGAGGTCTTCGTCGCCCAAATGAAAGCCTTTAACCTGGACCAAGACAAACGAGATCGCGTTTACGTCACCAAGCTAGAGGACCCCGAAGAGGGTTCTCTCTTTTCCCCCAAGACCAAAATCAACGTGCTCGCCGGCGCGCTTTTGGGGGCCTTACTCGGTGCTATCATAGCACTGATCCTCGAGTATGCCGATGACACGATCAAATCCACAGAGGATGTCGGGCGCTATGTAGGGGAGATCGCTATTCTGGGAATTATCCCCACGATGAGCGGCTCTGCCTCCGCAGCGAAAGCCGATCGCCCCGGAAAGTCCGGCCGTGGTTTCCTGGGCAGCGTTTCTAGCAGCACCCTCTTGATCGCTGCGGTAGCTTTTCTTGGCGGAGCTACCTTGGCCATCGCCGGCATGGCCCTATTGGCGTTGTAGGCAGCAGGAGAAAACAACTGTGAAAGAACCCGTACACGCAGACTTGACTACATTGTTAAACCCCCGTTCGCCGATAAGCGAAGCCTATCGGTCACTGCGCACAAACATTGAGTTTTCCAGTCTGGATGATCCTCTGCATACGCTGGTTGTGACATCTGCTGGCCCAGAGGAAGGCAAATCCACCACCCTGGCCAACCTGGCTGTGGCCACCGCGCAAGCCGGCAAGCGTGTGATCCTGGCCGACTGCGACCTGCGCAAGCCCTCGCTGCACACGCTGTTTGGCATCGACAACGATTCCGGAATCACTTCTATGGTGGTGGATGAACAATTGTTTGCCCAGCCCCCGCTGCGGGAAACGGAGGTTTCGGACCTCTTCTTATTGCCCAGCGGGCCGCTGCCTCCGAACCCATCCGAGTTGCTGGCTTCCCGCCGCATGGAGGAAATCATCAAAGCACTCACGGCACAGGCCGACATCGTATTTCTGGATGCGCCTCCCGTGGTAGCCGTGACAGATGCGGCCGTCCTGGCCTCGAAAGTGGATGGCGTATTGCTGGTAATCCGCGTAGGCAAAACCCGCCGCGAGCATGCCCGCCGGGCAGTGAACTTATTGCAAAAGGTCAATGCCCGCCTGATCGGGTCCGTACTCAACAATGCTCCTTTTGATTCAGTCGTGCAAGGATACTACACACAAGTATGATAGACATCCACACACACATCCTGCCGGCCATTGACGATGGGGCACGCGACCTGGACGTAGCCTTGGAAATGGCCCGTATGGCCGTAGCCGATGGCATTCACCAGATGATCGCCACTCCCCACAACGCAGATTGGGAGGAAAAGGAGCAGCGTGAGGGGATGATTGAAAGACTGCACCGCCTGCAATCATCTGTGGAAAACGCAAACATTGGCCTGCACCTTTATTTGGGAAGTGAAATACATATTACACCCGACCTCGTACAACGCATGAAGCAGGGACAAATGCTGACTCTGAATAACTCCCGCTATATTTTGCTGGAACTTCCCTTCTCTACTTTCCCCCACTACCTGGACCAGGTGCTTTTTGAGTTGGCCTTAGAAGGAATTACCGCTGTCTTGGCCCATGCGGAACGCTATTCAGCCGTGCAGGAAAAGATAGAGATGATCCCTCCTCTTGTCGAACGTGGTGTGCTGGTTCAAATCACTTCTGGCAGCCTGAGCGGAACCTTTGGAAGCCAGGCCCAACAAACGGCCATCACGCTGTTACAGCGGAGGCTGGCCCATATCATTGCTTCCGATGCGCACAATACAGACCATCGCCCGCCGCACCTTTCGGAAGCGGTGACCATCGCTGCTGAATACGTGGGCAGGGAACAGGCAGAGCGGATGGTCACGGAGATTCCCCGGGCCATTCTGGAAAACGTGCCCGTTGCCGTGGCACCGCCCCTGCCCCCCCAGCGCCGACGAAAATGGTTCGGTCGCTGGTAGAGGAAAGGTGCCCCTTCCCCCAAGCAAATTCTGAAAATCTCTAGGAGGTCATTGTGAAAGGTCTGATACTGAGTGGAGGAAAAGGGACAAGACTGTACCCGCTGACCTTTACCAGCGCCAAACAATTGATTCCTGTTGCCAACAAACCGGTGCTGTTTCGGGTCATCGAGGCGATTCGCGATGCGGGGATCAACGACATTGGCATCGTCGTCGGCGACACAGCCGAGGAAATCAAGAACGCGGTGGGAAGGGGGGGACGCTGGGATGTGAACATCACTTACATCCCCCAGGAAGCCCCTCTGGGGCTGGCCCATGCGGTAAAAATCAGTCGCGATTTTCTGGGCGATGACCGGTTCGTGATGTTCCTCGGAGACAATGTCATCGAGGGAGGCATTTCACCGCTAATCGCGCAGTTTGCCGATTCGGACTACACGGCACAAATTGTGCTGACCCGTGTAGCGCATCCCGAACAATACGGCGTAGCGGTGTTGGGCAACGACAACGAGATCGTCAATTTGATCGAGAAGCCAAAGGACCCGCCCAGCAATCTGGCCTTGGTCGGAATCTACATGTTTGACCACCACGTCTTCGAAGCTGTGGAAAAGATAACACCGTCGTGGCGTGGCGAATTGGAGATCACCGATGCTATCCAGTGGCTCGTAGATCATCAATACAATGTCTTTCCATACGTCCATCGCGGATGGTGGATCGACACAGGCCGGCCCGGGGACATGCTGGAAGCAAACAGCCTGGTTTTGGAAGAACTCACGCCACACAATGACGGATATGTCGACCGCGATTCCCAGGTGGACGGACGGGTGACCATAGAAAAAGGTGCAGAAATCATCAACAGCGTCATCCGTGGGCCGGCCATCATCGGCGAACAAACACGGATTGTCAATTCCTATGTTGGCCCATTCACTTCCATATATCATCATGTGCTCGTCGAGAACAGCGAGATTGAGAACTCCATGGTTCTGGGACACAGCCAGATTAGCGATATTCCGCATCGCATCGAGGGAAGCCTCATCGGGCGGCGGGTGGTGCTGACGCGCTCGCCGGTCAAACCAAAGGCGTACAAACTCACCCTGGGTGATTATAGCCAGGTAGGCGTGTTGTAGATCACGAAAGGAGTCACTTTGTGAAGAACATTGTCGTCACCGGTGGCGCTGGCTTCATCGGCTCTAACTTCGTACGCTACCTACTGGAAAGCTACCCAAGCTATCACGTGGTCGTCTACGACAATTTGACCTACGCCGGCAACCTCGACAACCTGCAGGATGTTTCCGAGCGATTCGCGGATCGTTACGATTTTGTGCGGGCCGATATCTGTGATGCCAAAGAAGTAGAGCGGGTCGTGCAACAATACAACGTCGATACAATCGTAAACTTCGCCGCCGAGAGTCACGTAGACCGCTCTCTGGTGGAACCGGGGGGCTTTATCCAAACCGATGTTTACGGCACCTATGTGCTGCTGGAAGCGGCGAGGAAATTTGGTGTGGAACGGTATCACCAGGTAAGCACAGATGAGGTGTATGGCCAGGTGCTGGATGGCCGGTCAACGGAGATCGACCGCCTGCACACGCGCAGTCCCTATTCGGCCAGCAAGGCCGGCGGCGACTTGATGTGCCTGGCCTATTTCACGAGCTTTGGCGTGCCGGTAACCATCACGCGGGGAAGCAACAACATCGGCCCGTACCAATATCCTGAGAAAGTTGTGCCTCTCTTCGTGACCAATGCCATTGACGATCTTCCTCTACCGCTGTACGGCGACGGCTTGCAAATGCGGGACTACCAATACGTGCTGGACCATTGCGAGGGCATTGATGTGGTGCTGCACAGGGGCGAGATCGGTGAGATTTACAATCTGGGAACCGGTACGGAGACGCGCAATATAGACATGGCCCACCTCATCCTCAAGCTGCTCGGGAAGCCGGAGAGTCTCCTCCAGCCGATCACCGACCGGCCCGGTCATGACCGTCGTTATGCGCTGGACTGTCGCAAAATTCAAGCGATTGGGTGGCACAGCAGTCATCCGTTCGAGGAAGCGCTGGAAAAGACGGTGCGTTGGTATGTGGATAACCAATGGTGGTGGCGCAAAATAAAGAGCGGCGCATATTACGAGGAATACTATACCCGTCAGTATGCCGGCAGAGAAATCGATCCTGCTACAACATAGCAGTCACTATGAACGGCGCGCGCGCCACCAAGGATGAAAACCGCGTGGAGCGTGAAGGCGTGAAACGTATTGCGTCTTACGCGTCACGCGTCACGCGTCACGTTTTACGGATTACGTGACACATGACACATGACACCCGACACATGATAACTTATTTTCATAACAGTGCCCATGCGCGGCGGCGCGCCACCAACGATGAAAATCGCGTCGAGCGTCGAGCGTGGGGCGTCGAGCGACGGAACACGGAACACGTTCTGACATCTGACATCTGGCTACTGACGACTGTTTTCATAACAGCCGGTCGGTGCCGGGTTGCTGTCCCCTTCTAAAAATCAATCACGGTGAAGACGTCATACCCTTCCAGTTTCTCCCGCCCGTTAAGGAAGGTCAAGTCTATCAGGAAGGCGATGGACGCAACCTCTCCGCCCAGTTTTTCGATCAAGTGGGCGCTGGCCGAGGCCGTTCCTCCGGTCGCCAATAGATCATCAACCAAAAGGACGCGCTGGCCTGGGCGGATAGCGTCCTTGTGGATTTCCACAGCGTCCGTGCCGTACTCCAGCGCATATTCAAACCGCTCGGTTTCGGCGGGCAGTTTTCCTGGCTTGCGAATGGGAATGAATCCGGTCCCCAGCAAATAGGCCATTGTCGCACCAAAAATAAATCCTCGTGATTCAATTCCGGCTACCAGGTCAATCTCCTGGTCTTGATAATGAGCAACCAGGCGATCAATCGCTTCGCGGAAGGCATCCGCATCTTTGAGCAGCGTCGTAATGTCCTTGAAAAGAATCCCTTCCACGGGGAAATCAGGTACGTCGCGGATTGTTTTGGCCAGGTCTAACATTGCAGTACTTTCTCCTTTTGTGCGTTTTCATTCGGCGGGGGTGTGTGACTTCTGTAAAGTCACACACCCCCGCATCCTCATCTCCTCAAAGGCGTTCTATTTGCCGGTGAACGAGGTCATCCACCGGTTCCCGCCAAAGCATCCTGCGCTGTTGCTGCTGCTTCGTCGAGCGCTTCTTGCGGAGACTTTTCCCCGGTAATGACCGCTACAATCGCGTTGCCCAGGGCATCACGTACGCCCTGCCAGCCGGCAATGGTCGGTTCGGTCCGGCCATAGGGCAAGAAATCAAACGCTTTCTTGTACAGCGGATTCTTCTGGAAGTAAGCTTGCATCTCCGGCGATTCCGCGGCGGAACGGCGGACGGGGAAGTAGTTCGAGTCCATCGCCCAAGTAGCCGTTTGTTGCTTTTCCGTGAACCATTTGACGAAGAGCCACGCCGCCAATTGACGCTCTGGTGTGCTCTTGAAAATGGTCACACTCGGCCCGTAAACATCCACGATCGGATCGGGCGTATCGTGGGGGAAGGGAGCAATGGACCAGTCAAAGGCAAATGTATCCGAATCGCCTTTGATCGCTTTGCCATAGTAGGGCAACCCGGCTGTTGAACCAAAGGAAAAGAGGATCTTCTGGTTTGCAAAGTCCGTCTGGTCGCCATATCGCTCGGATATCTGGTACGCTAGTCCCTCATCTACTAGCTTCTTGAGGAATTCCAGTGCAGCCAGTCCTTCCTTGCCGTTGAAGGTGACTTTCTTGCCGTCCTTGCTGATGATGCTGCCCCCGCGTGTCCAAACCCAGGCCGAGAAAGTAGAAGCGCTGGGGCTTATCGCATAGCAGGGCATGTCCTTCTGTTCTTTGGCCGCCTTACAGATGTTGTAGAACTCGTCCCAAGTCGCCGGCGGCTTGTCAAAGCCCAGCTCTTTGAGCAAAGACACGTTTAAATACATCACTTCCATACTGCGGTTGGGCGGGAAACTGAACATCGCATTGTTATATTCGGGATAACGATCTCCGGCAAAGAAGTTTGCGAAGTAGTCATTTAGATCGTCCTGGCTCAGTCCATACTTCTCGCTCTTCAGGTAGGGATCCAGATCAACGACGGCATCGGCAGCGGCATATTCGGCGACCATGTTCTGGTACGAGACGGCCAGGTCTGGGGGACTATCGGCCTGAAGGGATGCCAGAATCTTCTTGCGAATATCCGGATAGTACCCGCCATACTCCGGCTGAACCGTTATGCCCCATTCATTCGTCTTGTTAAACTCATCCACCAGCGTCTGGAGAGTCTTTTCATGAATCTTGGTGGAAACGTGCCAAAACAGAACAGTCTGTCCGCTGGGATCAATCTGACTGATCGCATCCATCGCATTGGTCGGCGCAACGGTTGGTTGCGGTGCTGCCGGCTTCTCCGTCGGCGGAGCCGGCGCGGCCGTGGGTGCAGCCGTGGGCGTGGGCGCGCAAGCGGCCACAAATCCCGCCAAGAGTATCACCGCAAACAACCCGACAATGACCCTTCTCATATTCATGTTCCTCCTCCTTAAGAAGAAATTGGTTTCTCTTGTCAGACGACGAAAGGAGATGCCAAACAGCATTCCTTCCATCGCAAACGCAGAACAAGATGCTTCAAAAGCTGAACGACAAAGAACCGATTCTTGGTTTCAGGCGATCCCCCCTTTCTTTTGCAGACATTTATCCCTTCAGTCCGGAAGAAGCGATTCCTTCGATGAATTGCTTTTGAGCAAAGAAATAGATGATGACGATTGGCAAAATGGTCAGCGTCGAAGCAGCCATGAGCAGTTGGGTGTCGACTCCCGCATCCGTGATGAAGAAGCTCAACCCCACAGTGATTGGGCGCATAGCCTCGCTGGACGTGATGATCAGTGGCCAGGTAAACGCGTTCCAACTGCCGAGGAAGGTGAACAAGACCACGGCCACGATTGCCGGCCGGGAAAGGGGCAAGACGATGCTGGTCAGGAAACGGAAGTGCCCACAGCCATCCAACACGGCCGCGTCGTGCAGGTCTTTGGGAATTGTGGCAAAGAACTGCCGGAAGAGAAAGATGCTGAAGACGCTGGCCGTCCAGGGAACAATCATCGCTGCATAGCTATTGTACCAGCCGCTACTGGCCTGCCCCAGCAACGTATAGCCAAAGAGAGGAAGCGCCGGCGGGCTGACGTGTAAGAATTGGTAGATTCGGCGCACGATGATGAAGTTCGGGATCATCGTCACTTCAAAAGGAATCATCATCGTGGTCAGGAACAGGATGAAGATAGCATTCTTGCCGAAAAAATCTATTCGTGCAAAGGCATAGCCGGCCAAAATGGACGTAAACAACACCCCCACGATCGTGGACAAGGCGATGAAAAAGCTGTTGAAAAAGTAGCGGGCAAAGGGCGCAGAATTCCAGGCCTCCGCGAAATTGCCGAACCGCGCGTGCGCCGGTATCCAGATTCCACGGGCGACCTCGGAATAGCTTTTGAGCGATGTCGTGAGCATCCAGATAAACGGGAAAATCGCGACAATGACTCCAATGAGCAAGAGGGCGTGAATCCCCACCCTTACCAGGGGATACGGCCCTTTTTTAGGGGGCTGTTTATCAGACATAGTGAACCCTCTCGCCAATCCACTTGTTCTGGAGTACGGTTAGGGATAAGATGATGGCAAACAGCACAAAGGCAATGGCCGAGGCGTATCCGATATTCACGCGATTGTAAAACTGATCAAACAGATAAATCGTGGTCGTCGTCGTCGAATGTAACGGCCCTCCCAACTGGGCACCGGAGCCGGCCGTCATCACATAGATGATGTTGAAAGATTGAAAAGCGCCAATCGTCGAAATGATTAACAGGAAAAAGGTGGTTGGGGAAAGCAAGGGAAGCGTGATGTAGCGGAATAATTGCCACCGGCCTGCCCCATCAATCCGCGCCGCTTCGTACAATTCTGTCGGGATATTTCCCAAGCCGGCCAGGAATATCACCACGTCGAAGCCGACGAAGTGCCAAACGGTCACCACCATCACCGCAACCAACGCCAAACTGGGGCCGGCGGCCCATGCCGGCACGTGCATGCCCAGACCGGCGGCCATCATTTTCACGATTCCCCTGGGCTCATTCATCCATCGTTGCGGAGAAAGCCCCACCAGGCTTAGAATCTGGTTTAGCGGCCCGTGACGGGGATTGAATATCCAAAGCCATACGGCGGCGGCGGCCACGGTTGAAGTGATGTAGGGCAGAAAATAACTGGTTCGGTAGAAAGAAAGCCAGCGCACCTTTTGGAAGAGGAGATAAGCGAGCAAGAGTGAAATGCCCAGCGTAAAAGGAACTGTCCCCAGAACATAAAAGAGGGTTACTTTCAACGACCCCCAAAACCGGGGATCATGAATCGCCTGATCATAATTGGCCACTCCGCGGAAACCAAGGTTTCTTATCCTCCAGCGATGGAGACTGATGTAGAACGCATACAACACCGGCAGAAAATGAAATACAGCAAGGACGATGCCGGCAGGGAGAAGATACAGATAAGCCTGCGCCGTTTGCTTCCAATACCGCTTACGGGAACCTGTCCACAGAGGTTGGGATGTCATTAGACTCGAATCTTCCTGGTCAGCAGTCGCCAAATACTATACCCCCTCAACAGGTCTTCTTAACCGTTCGGGAGAAGTGGAAATAGTATGGCATAGTGCAATCAGCGAATTCATCGCCCTGGTATTCAGTGTTCAGCAATGTTGGGAAAACTCCCAGCTTCTTGAGCAGATATCTTCGCTACTGGACTCTGGCGTTTTTCTGTTTTTGCCACGGATTACACGGATTTTCACGGAAAAACCCAGAAATCTGTGCAAATCCGTGCCATCCGTGGCTGAAAATGCCCATGTTACACGGTCAAAATGATTTTCGCCAGACTCCAGTTCGCTAAGCAAAAAGGCTTCAACGTGGTTTCTCCACTGCAGAGTCATTATAACAGAAAAGGCGTAGAGGGTCAAAGCACGCCCGTTAGCGTAACGATTTTCCGTTACTGCTCAGGTAGGGCCCGTGCCGGATTAAAATCAGCACTGGGCTGCCCCGCCAAGCCGCTAAAAGCGGCTGAATTGCCACCGGCAGTCGCTTCAGCGACTTTCTCTCGCGGCCAGTGACGGCTTCAGCCCGTCACGGCAAGGCTGCCTGAGTGGTAACGATTTTCCTTCTCTTGTCCATCTCTTAACTTTGCGGTATAATAGCGAGCATGAGGGAACCCACGACCATACAGCAACTGCGTGCCGTCGTGCATGGTCGCGTTCAGGGCGTGAGCTTTCGCTATTATACACAACAGCAAGCCCTGCGACACGGCCTGGTAGGTTATGTCCGGAACCGCCCCGATGGCACCGTCGAAGTCGTCGCCGAGGGAGGGATGACCGCGCTCCAGGCGCTTCTGGTGTGGTTACACAGGGGGCCTCGCATGGCAAGGGTAGATGAGGTGCAAGAATCATGGGGCGAGCCAACTGGCCAGTATCGGCGGTTCGCAGTGAAGCTATAAGCGGAACCGAGATTAACACGAAGAGCCGCCAGCGCCTGGCCTGGACGATCCTGATCAGTGCCTTCGCGGTCTTTGTTGTTTTGTTGGTTACAACGCCGCTGACTGTCCGTTGGTATCTGGCGCGCGCTACGTCTCCGCAACAGGCCACGCTGGAGGTAAACTCCGGCACGATCCCCGTAATCCAGGTGAAAGGGGCTGCTCCCCTGGCCATCGCCGAAGGCAGCATGAGGAATGACATCAAGGAAGGGGCCGAAATTCGCACCGATACTTCATCTCAGGCCTTCCTCACGCTATTCAACCACAGCACGGTCGTAATCTTCCCGAATACGGTTTTGCGGTTGCGTCGTATGCGTGCCCCCCGTTTTTCCATGAGCAAACGCCCCCAGGAAGTGTCGCTGGAAATATTGGAGGGTCGTGTACGCATTGGTGTGGCGCCGGCTGTGGCCCGCCCCACGAATACGACGATTCTCACGCCGCACGGAGAGGCGACTTTGCAGGATGGCAGCTACGCCGTGGAAGTTACGGGCGAGGAAACCCAACTGGTCGTTCGTACGGGAGAATCCCTGGTGCAAGCGGGCGGAAAGGGAATTTTGCTGAGCCAGGGGGAACGAGCCATTCTTCTTGATGGTCGCTCTCCGGAGGGGCCGCTCCCCGCTGCGCGCAACCTTGTTACAAATGGGGATTTTGGGGCGGCTCCCACTACAAATCAAACGCTAACTGAAGGGGAGTTGGCTTCCCCTTGGCGGGTTTATAACGACCAGGGTGGCGATGAAGGCGACGTCAATGGCACAGCATCGTTAGTCTCTGTGGGAGACCGCCTTGCTGTGCGTTTCTCCCGTTCGAATAGCAAGAACAACCACGGGGAAACCGGCATCATCCAGGAAATTGACAAAGATATCTCCGATTATCTCTCCATCAAGTTACGAGCAGACATCAAACTCAGCTACCAGAGTCTTTCTGGAGGTGGAAACCAAAGTTCTGAGTATCCGGTTATCATTCGAATCAATTACAAAGACGTGTACGGGCACGACAATTCCTGGACGCATGGGTTCTATTATCAAAATGTGGCCGGAAAACCGACCCAGCACGGGCAGCGAATTCCGCCGAATGTCTGGTATTCGTACGAAGAACCAAACCTGAAGGAAAAACTATCGAACCCCAAGACGATCACTTCCATTCAGATTTATGCCTCTGGTTGGGATTACGATAGCCAGGTCTCCGAAGTGGGCATCCTCGCCGAGTAATCCTGCTATCGCGAGCGAAAGACCAACGCCCCCCGGTCTTCGTGTACTTGTTCCATGCGTTGCGCAACGCGGTCCAAGAAAGCAGGCGTATATCGTTGTTGCAAGCGCTGCCGGTCCACGACGAACCATACCACGGGGACGCTATCCAACACCGCATCAAGCTGCTCTGGAGAAGTGAGCAGGGGAATGAGATTCCATCCGCCAACCCACCGGCCCTGCGCATCCTTCAACGCGTATCCTTCGAAGCCCTTTTCCACCGCCACGTAATCACAGCCGCCCAGGACGAAGGCACAGGCCGGCGCGTTGATGGTCAGCACTACGTCGCCAGGTTGTTGCTGGCCAGCCAGCCAGCGAAATGCTCCGTCATAGCCCCACACGTGCGTTTGGGTGGCGCGTTGGGCCGCCGGCACGTAGAGCGCCACAGTCGCGGCGACCAGCAGCGCCAGCACGAGCGGCTGCGCTCCCGAAGCCGGCTTCGTCACCCAGTCGGTCGCTCTTGTCACCAGCGATGAAACAATGAGGTAGAAAATGGGCAGGAGCATGAAGAGGAATCGGGGACTTTTCCAGGTGTGACCAACCAGGGTGGACATCTCCAGCATGACACCGAGCAGCACCAGATAGCCGTAGGCCAGCTCAGGTTCGTCGTCCCAGACGGCACGGCGGCGAATGGCTTTTGCGCCATACCAAAATAGGCCGATCAGAAATAGCGCCGTAAGCGGGGCGAAGGGCAACTGCATGTAGGGAGCCAGCATCTTGATGGTGCCGGCGCCGTCGAGTGCCGGTTGGAACGTGGGACGATGGCGCGTGACAAACTCGAACGGAGCCACCATGGTCATCGCCGGCAAGCCGATGCGGTCCAGTTTCCATACGATCCCCACGCTGGCGCCCGCCAAGGCGAAGGGCCAGGCCACGCGCCAACGCAACGTTTCGCGCACCCCCCTGCGCCATAGCACCAGCAGGCCCATCACCGGCAAGAGCAAGGCCGTTATCCCCTGGTTGAATACTGCGCCGGCATAAGCCAACGCGAAGCCCAGCCGGTATTTCAGGGAAGAAGGGGGGGATTGCGCACCGTTCACTTTGTCGGGGACCATGTCGCTGCGATACAGGGCGTAGAACGCCAGCAGCACACACAATTGCTGGAAGGCGTACATGCGGGCCCGCCCGCCCCACAGAATCGCGTCGGGGTCCATGGCCAAAAGGAGCGTGGCCAACAGCGCCGCTCTCCAGCCAAACATCTTCCGCCCCACGTGCCACAAAACGGGGAGCGTAATCAGGCTGAGCAGCAAGCCGGGCAGCCGCGCCACGGTCTCCGAATGTCCCAGCAGGGCCAAGGCTCCGGCAACCAAGTACGAATGGGCGATGCCGTGTGTGTAGATGTTGCCCGAAGCCAACAGCGGATAGCCGTGCGCCAGAATCTTCATCGCCGCCCAGATGGTGATGTATTCATCCACGAAGGGGTTGACGTTTGCTACGACCTGCGTGCGCCAAAACGCGCCGGCAATGAAGATTGCCAGAAGAATCACCGCAACGACAAGGGTTTGTCCTTGCGGAGGAAAAACGTCGCCGGCTGTTGGGTTTTTGTTATCCACGGGCGTGGTCAAAAGGCTCGCCTAAATATCGGAATAAACCGGTGCAGCAGGTTTTGGACATAAGAAAGTGTGGCCGTGACGACTTGGGGACTGCCTTGCGCGCCGGGCGTATCACTGGATATCGTCAGGGTGGCCGTGTAGAGGCCGGTCTGCGTGATCTGGTCAACGAGTACGAAGGCAGTGACGGTCACCGGTGTGCCGCTGGCCACGGTGCCGGAGGGTGGCGACAGGGCCAGCCAGGATGAACCGGTGCCGGCTTGCCAGTGCAACGAATCACTGCCGACGTTAGATATTGTCAACAGGGCATTTCTGGGAGCCGTGACCGTGTCGCTGAGAAAGATGAGCGCAGTTGGGGAGACGGCCAGCACCGGCGCTACCACCCGGTCAACGTCCTGGTACTGATTGTTCCACGCGGAAGCATCCGCCCCCTGCGAGCCATCATTGCCGATGCTTACGGAGTTCGTGACCATCGTTCCGCGGGAAACGGTGAGGGGCACACTGGCTATGAACGTGGCTGTGCCGGAACGATTGGGTGGAATATCTCCAAAAGTCAAATGCCACTGTCCATTCCCCAGGCTGGCGAAGGCAGGATTGCTGCCCTGGTAATCGAGCGGGGCCCACAACGTTTCTGTGATTTGCACGTTTGTGGCGGTGACAAACCCGCTGTTCGTGAAGTGGAGGGTGTAGGTCAGCGTTTCACCGACGCGGGCGATAGAACGGCCATCATCTTTTGTCACGGTCAAATCCAACGGAGCGGCGCGCTGTACCGCACGGAAAGCGTTGAGGCGGCCCCAGCCCAGGTAGGTATCCCAGCCTGGATCGGTGGCGTTGTTTACGTCGTCGGCTGTGGCTTCCAGCAAGGCTTGAATCTGATCGTTGGTGTCGTCGGGCCGCAGGGACCAAACCAGGGCAGCCACCCCCGAAACAAAGGGCGTGGCCTGTGATGTGCCACTGAGGTACGCATAGAGTCCACCGGTCCAGGTACTCCAGATGCTCGTACCCGGAGCGCCTATATCCACATACGATTGTATCTCCGAGAAGTTTGCTCGTTGGTCAGTTTGTGTTGTAGCGGCCACGGCCATCGTCTGCGTATAGGCTGCGGGATAGAGTGCAGGGTTATATGTGCTGCATCCGTTATAGCTATAAGTGAGTGGGTCTCCACAGTTTCCGGCCGCTGCTACCGACAATACGCCGGCACGATGGGCAAAATCCAACGCGTCGTGCAGTACCGGCACGTCCTCTTCGCCGGCCAGACTCAGGTTGATCACGTCGGCACCATGTCCGGTAGCCCAGAGTACCCCCTGTGCCACGTCCCACTCTGTGCCATATCCGTCATAGGCCAAGACTTTGATGGGCATGATGTTTGCCAGCCAGGAAACGCCGGCCACGCCTCTGCCGTTGTTCGTTGCGGCGCCGGCCACACCGGCCACGTGCGTGCCATGTCCGTGATCGTCGTAGGGACTGGTTGTTCCGGTAACGAACGTCGCTCCCGCCACCAGCTTGGGGGTGAGGTCCAGGTGGCCCAGGTCTACGCCTGTGTCCACGATAGCAATGGTAAACTCCGCAGTGCCGGTGGTTACATCCCAAGCGTGGGGAGCCTGAATTTTGGCCAGTCCCCACTGCGATGAGTAGAACCAGTCGTCTGGAATGGTATCTGCGATGTGCAGCAGATGATCAACGCCGGCGTAGGCCACCCGCCTATCGGCGCGCATCCTGCGCACGAATTGCTTCTCCTGGCCGGCGGGAACGGACAACCGCCAGTACCCCAGCGATTCTATCTGGCCCATGGGGTGCAGGCCGACGGTGGCGAGGAGTGCGGCGCGGTCTTCGCTCGTTGTGTGTTTGGCCAAATGCATGATAATCTCCCCCGGAGCATAAGTTCGGGGCAGGTCTTGTTTGGGCCCGGCCGCATGGGCGACGTTGCGGCCCGCTTCGTACGTGGTCTGGAGGAAGACAAGGAGGAATATCATGCTCGCGGGAGCCAGGAAAGCGAGCAGAGCAGTGAGCCATTTTTGTAGTGATTGTCGTTTCATCGCAAATTACTCCCTGATTATGGGGGCGAGCAAAGCGTATCTGCTCATGAGCTTATGGGTGTGCCATTCTGTGCTGGTGGGGTTACCAATTGCAATCCCGGCGTGTCGGTGGGCGGGACGGGCGTATCCGTTGGCGGGACGGGCGTG
>CAZFFM010000027.1:0-20550 GCA_964517425.1 uncultured Ardenticatenales bacterium
AACTCGGTCAGGCGCCAGTTCTTCCAACGCCTCCATCAGATCTCTTACCCGTTGAACAACGGCTTCATTCTGGGGATCGTACTTTTCCTGTCCCTCAAGTTGCCCAAGCAAGCTGTCGATATCGTGGATGAGGCTTTCCGTCAGCTCCTTTAGGCGTTTTTTCAAAGGCGCTTCGAGATCTGCCGCAGCTTTAGGATCATGAAGTTTCAATGAGTTCAAATCGTTCTCTAGCTTCTGTATTGCGTGAGCATCTATTGTAGGAGCAGCCAACCGCTCTATGATACTCACTTTGAGGCGCTCTACATCACTTTGTGCCATCAGATGTACTCCTATCTCTACGTGCAATAATAACAGTGCTGTCGTCTGCGCCAATATAAGTGGAATTGGTTTTTCACTTGGTTCTCTGTAGAACCGCCCAACAGGAAGTCATTTTTCAACTGCTGGCAACTGATGAGTTGCCGGTAAGGTCACATGGGCGTCCAGTTGTTTACCCAATAATGAGGATTCAAGAGCGTTGAGCATAGGAGTACCCTCGTGTTGAGTTAGTTCGCGGTACTCCTCATACCCTATTATCGCTATCATCGGCTTGCCGTGGGTCTGCACGATGTAGTGCCGGCCTTTGAACTTGGCTTGCTCGATGATGTCTCGCATGTGGTTGCGCAGGTCTGTGGCGTTGATCACTTTCGGTTCTGTCATCGTTAGCCTGACCTCTCCCTACCGTTGGCCAAAGAGGTTCATCCGTTGCCACGTTTCGCGCCCCACTTCGAGTGGGTTTCTATCGTGCGCAACTGTGACCAAGGTACACTTGACTCTAAAGTAAAAATAAAGTAAAATAACTACGGGGACACAAAAAGGCGTGGCCTTTTGAGTGTTCTCGTGTGGGTGGGGGCCAACTCCTTGGCCGGGACAGGCCCCCGCCCTACTGAAGTAATATTTTGCACTTGTCAGCAGTATAGCAGATTGCATAGCTGTTGTCAAGCGTTTACGTAAATGGTACGTAAAGGTTTTCCTTAAATTTGTAAAACTCGTCGTATTTGGTCGACTCGTGCGAGGCATTAAACGTCACATTGTCATCACGGTCGTCATAAGCCAACCCGTACAAGTCGTCAGAATCAGCAAGCCTCTATAATATATAATGCAAAGAGTCCACCGAATCTTTCACGCGAAGTTATCGGTTTTCCGATTCGTCTTCACGGACGACCGGTCGCTGAGATGATATGACTCCTCCCCCCTGGCTGTTGCTCCTTTGCCGCGAACATCTGCAGAAAGACCTGCCCGAACCCCTTCCACCGACCCTATCGCTCGACGACCTGATCATACGCATCGCCCAACTGGTCGCACACAACCTGGATAGCGGTCGTGCCAGGCACGTAGCGCACATCCAGGGAGACGACCCGGCCGATATAACAAGCTGGCTGCCGCAGTACATCCGGCGTGTTGCCACCCATTACCTGCGCGAACAACCCCGACTGACCGCTCTGGAAGCCGGCGACCCCGATGCCTGGGCTGCTCTGCACAAAACATTGACTGTGCAAGCCTACCACCGTTTACGTCGCTCGCACGGTCACGGCGATGCGCAACAACGGGCCTCCGATCTTGCCCAAAACGTCTGCGAAATCATCTATCGTGCCCCTTATCCCTGCGATGTTCCCTTCGACGCCTGGGCTGCCCGTATTTTGGTCAACCAAGTCTATGCCGCATCCCGATCCGGTGACGTGCTGGACGTTTCGCCCTCCCGCATTACCGATCTGGACGCTCTGCTCGAAGGTGCCGGCTCTCTGGTCGACCCCGCCGGAGAAGACCCGCTGACCACAGTGGATGCGCAATTGTGGCTCCTTGCAGCAATCGCCAAGTTGCCCAGCCGGGCCCAGCAGGTGGTGATCGTGTATGGCTATCTGCTGG
The DNA here is from genome assembly GCA_964517425.1 of uncultured Ardenticatenales bacterium. Taxonomy (GTDB): domain Bacteria; phylum Chloroflexota; class Anaerolineae; order Ardenticatenales; family JAADHH01; genus JAADHH01. The sequence continues at coordinate 1,903 of CAZFFM010000027.1, forward strand.
AACGGGACGTAGAAGAGATCGCCGGTTTTCTGGATTGCACCTCCCAGGCAGTGTACAACTTACGTTACAGGGCACTGCGCAAACTCAAAGCGCTATTGTCGTCGGAGAAGTGAGCAATTCTGGCCAGACGTGAAAGATTGGCTGCTGAATTTGCATTATATACTATAGAGCAGGATGCACAAAGGTGTCTGTCCTCAGGGAGATTTGCGATGAGTGAGAAACGGAATACATACGAAGAGAACGTCATTCAGAACGCGCTGGACGAGATCAGGCAGGATTGTCACCGGAACCCGGCACGTCGGGCGAAACTCTTTCGTCGCCTGGCTGCCGACATCGCCCAGACGGACGCAGATAGCCCGAGTTGTGCCACGGTGCAGGCTTGTCTGGATGTCTACCTGGCGACGGCTCTGGAAGGTCAGGATGCTTCACCAACACGTTTCCCGCTCTTGTGGTCACACCTGCAGTCCTGCTCCGATTGTCAGGTACACGCCGATCTATTGCAGGCCGCGCTGGCCCCACTCGCCAGGGAAGACGCCCCCGGCCCGATAGCCTCCCCCAGGCTCTCATTCCTTCCCGGCCGTTTTGACTCCCCCTGGGTAACACTCCCCTGGCCGCGAATGGCCACCCTCCGACGCGGGGTACGGGTTCTCCTCAACCCATCCTTTCTGCGAGATCGGCTGCACCCCCAGCCCCTGCCCCTGCGGGGGCTGGAACGCCCCTCTCGTGGAGACCGCAGCCGGCTCCTCTTGGCCGACCTGGTGCAAGCCGAGGATGAAGACTGGAATGTAGAGGTTCGCGCCGTTGTCCCCCCCGACGATACGGAGCAATGGGTCATCGAGGCCAACGTCTCTTGTGACGGCGGATTTCCCCCCGATCTGCAGGCCACCTTGGTTTGGGCCGGCGAAGCGTATACCCAAGCAGTCGGTGACGGGGGAACCGTTCGCTTTCCTCCCGTGCCCATCGCTGCATTATCCGAGCCGGCAGCGACCTTCGCCTTGACGATCACCGCCGCTTCATAAACCTGTACGGAGACCAGGGTGTCCATGACCTTTCCCGACCCACTGGCCGATCTGATTGCCCGCCTGACCGAAGGGCAATTGGACGAAACCACCCTTCCGGATATCCTCCACGACCGGCCTGCGGATACGGACACGATACGGAACCTTCGACGGGAAGCAGAAACGGCGATGCTGGTAGCGCCTCGCCGCGCATGGGCGCTGGCCCGGCTGGCCCATACGTTCTCCCAGACACAGGGAAACGACGAACTGATCGCGCACTCTGCACTGACCCTCGCTACATCGCTGAACATGTTGGGAGAATTTGGCCTGGCCCTCCCCCTGGCACAATCTGCTGTAACACATCTGCAAGGTATCCTCGCTGCCCAAGCCGAAGAGCAGATCGCTCTGGCCCATCATGCCTATGGTCGGCTTGGGCTGGCCAGAGAAGCGCTGCTACGGGCGCGGGGCCACCTGGCTTCTGCCACAGAAACAAGGCTAGAGCAGGCCCGCTGCGACCGTTTGGAAGCGGCCCTCCATGACATCAAAGGAAATTCCGAGATAGTGAATGCCCTGCTACAGAGCGCCCGTCAGGTCTTCGAAGAAAATGGTGCCACTGTGGAACTGGCCCGCTGCGACCGGCAGGCGGCTACCCTGTTGCTGTTGTCGGACGATGGGCAAGCCATGACACGGGCAGAGAACGCATGCCGTCTTTGCGAAGGGGAAGGCTATCCCCTGGAGTTGGCCCACAGTACCCTCTGCCTGAGCGACGCCTTGGATGGCTTGAACCGTTACGAAGAAGCGCTATCTTGTGCCCGGCACGCTCGCGACCTCTTCGCTCAAGAGCGAGCAACATATTTCGTCGCCTCCACCGACATCTACATCGCCGTCTTCCTCTGGCGCATGAACCACCACGCCGAAGCTCTGTCCATTTGTGAACAGGCAGAACGGGTCTTGCACGATCAACACCCTGAACCTGAACCCGCCATCATGCGCTGCGAGATCAATCATGCCATCATTCTCTATAGTCTCAACCGTTATGAAGAGGCCTTAACGCTGTACGAACGGGCCGCCCAACGAGCCGAGTCGCTTGAGCGCCCCCCGGCGGCGGCCCGCTGCTACGAGAACGCTGCCCTGATCCATCATCGCCTGGGACAATACGGTCGGGCATTGGCCGGCCACCGTCAGGCTCGCAACATCTTTGCTCAATTGGCCCAACCGACGGCTGTGGCGATCTGCGAACAGAACATGGCCCGTACATGCCAGGCTCTCGGACAGGACGAGGAAGCCCTGGCCCACTTCCGCTCCGCTTCCCGGCACTTCACGGAGCTAGCCCTGCCCATCTATGCAGCACGCTGTGATGTACACCTGGCCGATCTCCATTTGCAACAGCAGGAAACTGCCGCTGCGATCACCTGCCTGGAACGAGCGCGAGAGACCTTCGTCGCCGCCGACCTGCCTTCCTACATCGGGGCCTGTGATCAGATGTTGGCAGTGGCCGATGGGCAAGCAGGCCATGCGGAGCAAGGTTTGCGTCGCCTGGCTCAGGCCCGAACGGCGCTGGCAGACCAGGGGCAACCGGTAGACGTTGCCCTCTGCGACCTTGTCGCCGGCGATCTGCACTGCGACAGTGGCGATGTGACGGCTGCCGAACAGCATTATCGCACAGCCCTGCAAACACTCGATCCCGGATTCCCCGATCAGGCCTGGCGAGCGGAGTGGGGCCTGGCTCGTTGCCAAATGAGCCGTCAAAGCCATGCCGCTGCAAAGGAACACTACCGTCGGGCTTTGCGCCATCTGGCCGTCCCGCGGCAGGAACTGCTCGCCGAGTCCTTGAGCAGCGGCTACCACCGTCAGCGAGAAGCACTTTACGAAGAAGCGCTCGCTCTGGCCGTGGACGAGGATCAGCGTGCCTGGGCTCTGCAAATCGTCGAGGCCGGCAAAGCGCGCAGCTTTCTCTCTCTGCTACAACGCCGGGGACGCTCCTTGCGTGCCCATGATCGCCTATCCCCTTACCTGCAGCAACGCTTGCAAGACGAAGCCTATCTCCGCTGCCAGATCGAGGAAGCGCGTGCCCGGCTTCATCCACCGGAACCTGCAGACGCCCCTTTGCGCGATGCCGGGCAGCCGCAAGGCGACTTAGCTGACCTGGCCCGTCTCTGCCAGGAGTACGAAACGGTGATCCAGGATTTGCGTCTGGCTGGGGACCCTCAGGTAGTGGCCTACTTTCCCGAACCCTTTGATGCGCAAGGCTTTTGCCAGAGGGCTGCTGCTCACTTTCCGACCGGCTGGGCAGCGCTGGCCTACTACTTGACGCCGGAACACCTGACCACCTTTCATTTGAACGAAGAAGGTATCAAGGTGACCCGGCGGCCCCTGTCTGCCTACGACCGGCACATCCTGCACCAGTGTACAGACCCAGACCCGGCCGCGCGGGAGCTGGTCTACCGAAACACGCTTGGGGGGAAGTCCGTGCCCAATCGGCCGGGGGAAAAATACCGGAAACATCTCCACCGTCTGCTGATTCCAGAGCGGCTGCTCGAAGACACGCCCTCCCTATTGCTGATCGCCCCGCACAGAGCGTTACATCATTTGCCTTTCCAAGCCTTGCTGGAAGACGAAACCTGCCTGGTGGAGCGAGCTCCTCTGCGCTACACCCCGAGCTTGCAGGTCATGGAGATGTCGTGGGAGAGGGAACGTGAACGGACAAAGCCTGTGCGTGCGCTGGTCTGTGGCTTGTCGGAGTACGGCGAGCGTGCAGCGCCCTTGCCCCACACGCGCGACGAAGTGGCGTTCGTGCGTTCCCTTTTTGGAGGCCGCAGCCGCACCCTCTGGGGACGGGAAGCCAACCGGCAGACCTTGTTGCAAATGAGCCACAGCGGAGAATTGCGACACTACTCGCTGATCCACGTTGCGGCCCACGCTCTGCTGGACCCGCTGTCGCCGTGGCAATCGCGGGTGCTGCTGGCCGGCGGAGACCTGACTGTGGCGGATGTGCTGGACTTGTCCCTGGACGCTGCGCTGGTGGTGCTATCGGCCTGTCAAAGCGGTCTGGGCGAGGTGGGGAGCGGCGACGAAGTCGTCAGCCTGGCCCGTGCCCTCTTCCTGGCCGGGGCACGGCAATTGATGGTTACGTTGTGGGGAGCAGAGGACGAAGCGACGTTGACCCTCATGCGCCTATTCTATGAGCGGTGGGGCAAGGGTGCATCCGCTGCACAGGCCCTTGCGGAAGGGCAACGCCAAATGATTCGTGAGGGGTATGCCCCCTTCCATTGGGCTCCTTTCGTGATCATGGGGGTCGAGTAGGCGGGGTAAAATAGGTGGACAAGAACAGGGAAGGGCGATCCTCAACTTGTTGGCGTGAACTCTAATCCTTTCGTGGTTTTTCACCGTTTTTTTGTTCCACGCAAGTCTCGAACGTCTTCTTGTGTTCTTCTGTGTGTTCTATTGCGTGGAAAGCTATGGTCTCTGTAGAAAGAGGAGACCTCACTGTATGCCGGGGAGCCTATCCGTGCGGACGGCACTTCCGGCAGTCGGGGCGAGAGGATTTGAACCTCCGACCTCACGGACCCGAACCGTGCGCGCTACCGGTCTGCGCCACGCCCCGATGTGATGGATCGCCTGCGACCGACGGGCGTGATGCCGGTCATATTGGAGTCGGTTGCAGGCCACCCATGCACAGGCGGTATTATACCGTATTTTCCATTTCTTTACAAATGTTGCATCCCGCGTTATAATCACAGCATTGGCCCCTGTAGCTCAGAGGATAGAGCAGCGGTTTCCTAAACCGCGAGCGCAGGTTCGAGTCCTGCCAGGGGTACTGGACCGGTGCCGGACCCGTAGCGCCGAAGCCGTAGCGCCGAAATCCCTATTCCGGCGACCACCGTGGGGGAGGAGTTTGCACGAGAATGCGTGTTCTGAAGGTGGCGCCCACCATGTTCTTTGCCGATTATGGGTGCCATGTGCGTATACTGGAAGAAGCCCTGGCCTTGCGCAAACGGGGGCACCAAATCACGATTCTGACCTACCCCAACGGGCGAGACATGGCGGGGCTGGACGTCCGTCGCGGGTGGGGTGTTCCCTTCAACTATCGCGTCTACGTCGGCTCGTCGCGACACAAGCTCTATCTGGATGCCCTCCTGGCCCTGAAGGGAGCCACGACCGTTTTGAGCGACAAGCCTGACCTCATCCACGGCCATCTGCACGAGGGCGCGCTCATTGGCCACTATCTGGCAAAGTTCCGGCGCGTCCCCATGGTGTTTGATTTTCAGGGGAGCCTCAGCGCCGAGATGGTAGACCATAACTTCTTGCGCAGAGACGGCCCTTTCTACGCGCCCGTCCATTCCCTGGAGCGCTACATAGACCACTTGCCGGCCGCAATTGTCACCAGCTCAAATCATGCGGCCGACCTGCTGGTACGCGAGTTTGGCTGTTCTGCCCGAAACATCTACCCGGTTCCAGACAGCGTGGACACAACCCTGTTTCGGCCACGCCGGCCGGCAGATGCAGATGAAATCGCGGCCTTCAAAACAGCCTTGGGCATTCCGCCAGAACGGCGGGTGATTGCCTACCTGGGCCTGCTGGCCGGCTACCAGGGCATTGACCTCCTCTTGCAAGCCATGCGGCGGATCGTGCGCAGCATCCCCGATGTCCACTTGCTGCTGATGGGATACCCGGCTGAAGAGCACTACCGGAGAATGGCCGGTGAGTTGGGGGTGGCCTCGCACGTCACCATCACGGGGCGCATTCCGTATGAGGAAGCGCCGACCTATCTGCGGCTGGGTGATGTTGCCGTAGCTCCAAAAGTGTCCGCTACGGAGGGCAGTGGCAAGCTCCTCAACTATATGGCCGTAGGATTGCCCGCAGTGGCCTTCGATACGCCCGTCAGCCGGGAGTACCTGGGGGATCACGGAATCTATGCCACCGTGGGAGATGAAGAATCGCTGGCGAAATGCCTGCTCGATACGTTGCGCGACCCAACCGGCGCTGCTCAACTCGGCCTGGCCCTGCGTGAACGTGCCGCGACCCTCTTTTCATGGGATTGCACCGTGAATACCCTCTTGGACGTGTATCGCGCTGTCCAGAGCTAAGGAGTCTGACCCAATGACAAAAAGAAAATGGTACCTGCGCCGCTTGCGCAGCATGTCCCCGCAAGAACTTGCCGAACGGTCTCTTGACAACGCGCGAGTGGCCACGGAATGGATGCGGTGGCGGATGGGGGGACATGTCCTTGGCGAGCAGGACCTCATTCGCCGACTCCGGCATGTCTATCGGTCCCAGAAAAGTGTCTGGGCTACCTTGCTGGGCGAATATTGTCGGGATGGGCCGGCCCCCTTGTTTCTTTCGCACCACGACCGTGTCGTGCGCGTGGACTGGCTGCGTACACACCATCCGGAAAGAATAGACGCGGTTATAGAAAAAGCAGACAAAATTCGCGCGGGAGAAGTTGCCCTCTTTGGGCGAACGTTCAACCTCAACTTCTCGGATTCGCAGGTATGGATGCGCGACCCGGTGACGGAGAACCTGTGGCCGCGCAAACATTGGGCTGCCGTAGACCATCGCGACGGCCGAACCGTTGGGGGATGTAAATGGGTATGGGAGCTGAACCGCCATGCGCATCTTATTACCCTGGCCAAAGCCTTCTTCCTCACCGATGACGAAACGTATGTGCAAGAAGCTCGCCGCCAACTGATTAGCTGGATCGGGGCAAATCCGCCCCTGACCGGCATCAACTGGACCAGTTCCCTGGAGATCGCTCTCCGCCTGATCGCCTGGACATGGGTGTTGGCTTTTATCTCGGAGTCGCACGCACTGGACGAAGACCTGTTTCGAGCGATCAACCGCTCCATTTACCAACAAATCCAGGCCATCCGGCAACGCTTGTCCACGCACTCCTCTGCCAATAATCACCTGATCGGAGAAGCAACCGGCCTGGTCGTATGCGGAATCTCTTTTCCCTGGTTCCGCGATTCAGAGGACTGGATTCAAACCGGACGCGCCATCCTGATTCGCGAAGCCAGACGCCAGTTTCATCCCGACGGTGTCGGTGCCGAACAAGCGCTGGCCTACCAACGCTTTGATATGGAGATGTACATGGTTGCCGGCCTGTTGCTGCAGGGCGCAGAATTGCCGTTCCCCCAGGAAACGACCGGCCGCTTGGAGAAGGCCTGCCAATTCCTTCAGGCACTCGCCGATGAGGAGGGCAACCTCCCCGACATCGGCGATCGGGACGACAGCCGGGCCTTTCCCCTCGATGACCGGTCCGGCACGATCTCATTTCCAGAATTGCTCAATCTTGCCGCCGTTACCCTGGCCCGGGAAGACTGGGGCCCGCCAACCTCAGATTTTGACGAGACTCTCTATTGGCTGACGGGACGCCACAAGGCATCCGCAAAAACGGAAGCAGCCCGCCCTCCCGTACCCGCGCCCAAATCGCAGGCTTTCCCCTGGGGGGGCTACTACGTGTCGCGCGAAGCAGATGAATTCGTGGCCACCTTCGATTGTGGCCCGCTGGGATACCTTTCCACCGCGGCACACGGACACGCCGATTCCTTGAGCGTCACCTTGCGCGCGCATGGCCGCTCCTTGCTGATTGACCCGGGCACCTATGCCTACCACGAAGCGCCGGCATGGAGAGACTTTTTCCGCGGCACCCGCGCACACAATACCGTCACCGTTGATGGGGAGGATCAATCCGAAAGTGGAGGGCCCTTCCTCTGGTCCAATCACGCGCAGACGCAATGTCACCGGTGGGTCACCACCGATGCGTATGATTATGTGGATGGCAGTCACAACGGCTATGCTTCCATCAACGTCACCCATCGCCGCCAACTCATCTACCTTCGCCCAGATACTCTGGTGGTGATTGACGACATCACCGGCAAAGGGGACCACCACGCCTCTCAGATATGGCATTTTGCCCCCGGTACGGAAATCTATGCTCGCCCGTTGCAAGCCCATCAAGTGGTGGCCGAGGTGGAGATCGGAGACGATGGTTCGTTGCGCATGGAGGGCCGGCGCGCAGGCTCCATTTTGGTGGAGCCTACGAGTACGATCCGCGACGAGGATGTGTGGCTGTCTCTGACTCCCCTGGCCGCGTCGGCGGTTGATGCCCGGCTAACCTGGGGATGGCTGGCGCGCATCCAAGGCTGGGTTGCTCCGACGTACGGCCACAAGGTGGCTGCACCGGTCCTGTCATATAATTTGCGTGGCGATGCACCGCTCCGCTTGATCAGCATCTTGCAAGTTCGGAAAAGTCAGACACTCCCCGAATTTACGCCCCCTACCGAGGTGTTGGAGCGCGCCCGGAAAATCTTGGCTGAAGTCGAAAGAGAAGGTTCATGAATGTAAGCCTGTTTGGCCTTGGCCAGGTTGGTTGTGTGACCGCTGCCTGCCTGGCCCGCGACGGACACCGGATCATCGGTGTGGACCGGAACCTGCGGCGCGTGGAAATGATCAATGCCGGCAAGAGTCCGGCGCTCGAACCCTTTCTCGATACGCTCATCGCGCAAGGGCGGCAGCGCGGCCTTCTGGAGGCCACCGGTGATCCCGAATATGCGCTTCACGAAAGTGAAATCTCGCTCCTCTGTGTGGGCAGCCCGGCCAAGGAAAATGGACAGATCGACACACTTCAAATTGAGCAAGCATGTCTTGACCTTTCCCCCGCCCTAAGAACGCTGCGGCGGCATCACACCATTGTCATACGGAGTACGGTCGTCCCCGGCACGACCGAAAACTTGCTGATCCCCCTCCTGGAAGGGGCCACCGGCCGTTCCGCGAGCCGGGATTTTGCGGTTTGCGTCAACCCTGAATTCTTGCGGGAGGGGACCGCCGTGGCCGATTTCGACTCACCTCCCTATACCATCGTCGGCCAGAACAGGGAAACGGATGGCCTCCCCGTGCGCCGCTTGTTCGCCGCGCTGCCTGCGCCACTCTTTCAGGTCTCCTTGCGCATGGCCGAGATGATCAAGTACGCGAACAACGCCTTTCACGCCCTAAAAGTGGCCTTCGCCAATGAAATGGGCATGTTAAGCCAGGCCATGGGATTGGATGGTCAGGAACTGATGGATTTGCTCTGCGCGGACACGAAGCTCAACCTTTCAGACTACTATCTCCGCCCGGGAGCGCCCTTTGGCGGGGCATGTTTGAGCAAAGACCTGGAAGCGGTACTCTTTCACGGGCGACAACTGGGCTTGCAATCTCCCTTGTTGGAGGCCATCTTGCCCAGTAACGAACAGCACCAGGAACGAGTTCTCGACCAGATCAGGAAAGCGGCCCGCCGAAACGTTACTTTCCTGGGGCTGACGGCCAAGAAGGGAAGCGGCGACCTCAGGGGCAGCGCTTTCGTGACCATGATCCGCGAATTGCTCGAGTCCGGATACGTCGTGCGGGCATTTGACGAAGATCTTCCCTGGGACAGCGTCCGGACCCCGGACCCGGCGATCTTTCCGGATGGTCTGGGCCCTTTGATCCGCGATGTTCTTTCCCCTTCCTTGCGAGAATCAGTACGTTTGGCGGAAGTCATTATCCGTCCGAAGCCGCTGAGTTCGGCGCGAGAACAGGAATTCCTGGCCTTGCTGCGACCGGAGCAAACGGTGATCGAACTGGCTCACCAGCGGGGACGGGAAGGCCCGCAATCGTGAGGGAGACGGTTTCGCCTTGTCCGGTAGGATACTGATTATTGTTCAGAACTTGCCTGTGCCTTTTGATCGTCGCGTTTGGCTGGAAGCCGTCGCTCTCCGGGAGGCCGGGTACACCGTTTCCGTGATTTCCCCGGCCGGCCCGGAACCGTCGGGGCGAACGGTACTCGATGGCGTGTACCTGGTTCGTTATCCTTCTCCCCCAGAGGCCCATGGTTTGGCCGGCTACCTTTTTGAATTCGCCTACTGCTGGATTTGCACGCTGGCCCTTTCGCTCGTCGTGTATGTTTCCCGGGGCTTCGATGCCATACATGCCTGCAACCCTCCGGAAACCTACTTCCTGTTGGCCCTGCTATACCGTCCGCTGGGGGTACGCTTCCTCTTCGATCATCACGACCTTTCGCCGGAGATGTACCTGGCCAAAGGAGGGCGTCCCAGTGGGTGGCAGTTTCGCGGTTTGCGTCTCCTGGAGCGACTCACGTTCCGCACGGCCGATGTGGTCATCGCCACGAACGAATCGCATAAGCGCATAGCGATGGAACGGGGCCAGGTGCCCGAGGCAGACATCTTTGTGGTGCGCAGCGGCCCCGATTCGGACAGATTGCACCTCCTGCCGCCCGACCTGTCACTGAAAGAAGGCCGGCAATACCTGCTCTGTTATCTGGGCGAAATGTGCCCGCAGGATCGCGTGGACATTGTCTTGCAGGCCATGCACTACCTGGTACACAACCTGGGCCGGACCGACCTGCTCTGTGTCTTGATGGGTGGCGGCTCCCAACTGGCCCGGTTGCGGGACATGAATCGAGCAATGAATTTGGCAAACTGGGTGCGCTTCCTGGGCCGCGTGAGCGATGATCTGCTGTGCCGCTATCTCTCCACCGCGGATGTCTGTTTGGCCCCAGACCCCCTCACGGCCTGGGCCGATCAATCCACGATGAATAAAGTGGTGGAGTACATGTTCTTCGGGAAACCGGTCGTAGCGTTTGACTTGAAGGAAACGAGGGTGTCGGCCCAAGATGCGGCCCTGTACGCCACACCGAATGACCCGCACGATTTCGCAAACAAGATCAACGCGCTCCTTTCTGCCCCAGAACGTCGCCAGGAGATGGGGCGAATCGCGCGCCGGCGCGTGCAGGACCAACTTTGCTGGAACCATTCGGTGCCCCATCTGCTGAAGGCGTACCAACGGTTGTTGTGAGAATATAGTGGCCAGTCGTCAGATGTCAGATGCCAAACGGCCCCGCATGAATGACGGGCCTTGGGCTGCCAACCCAGGCGGCGCGATTCCATCGGCCGTCGTCCGCCAGTTGCGCGCGAAGGTTGCCAACTTTCCAAAAGTTGGCAGCCTTCAACCTTCACGCACCACGCACCACGCAATACGTTGACACGTGAGGAGGAGTAAACATGCCACAAATCTATTTGAGTCTTGCCATCCATAACCACCAGCCGGTGGGAAACTTCGACCACGTATTTGCCGAGGCCACCCGCACCGCCTACGAGCCGATGATTGCCGCCTTGGAGCGTCATCCTGGCGTGCGTCTGGCTTTGCATTACACCGGCCCCCTGCGCGACTGGCTGCTGGCGCACGAGCCCGGCCTGCTCAAGCGGGTCCGGGCCCTCGTCCGCCGCGGACAAGTGGAAATCATGACCGGTGGCTACTACGAGCCGATCCTCGCGGCCTTGCCCGAAACCGATAAGCAGGGCCAGATTCTGAAACTGACACGGGCTGTCAAGGACGATTTCGGTTACGATGCGACCGGGCTGTGGCTCGCCGAGCGGGTGTGGGAACCGCATTTGCCCCGGACGCTGGCCCAGTCGTCCGTAGAATATACCATTGTGGACGACACGCATTTCAAGCATGCCGGCCTGACCGATGCCGATCTCTTCGGTTACTACGTCACCGAGGAAGAGGGCTGCCCGGTAAAGGTCTTTGGCACATCAAAATTTCTGCGTTACACCATTCCCTGGGCTCCTGTCGAGGAAGTGATAGAAAACCTGCGCCGCGAAGCCACGGAGGGGGGAGACAAAGTTGCGGTGATGGGTGACGACGGCGAGAAGTTCGGGCTTTGGCCGGGGACGTACGAACATTGCTGGGCCGGCCAACACGGACAGCCCGGCTGGATGGAGCGATTCTTCACGGCACTGGAGGAGAACGCTGAATGGCTGATTACGATTCCGCCGGGCGAATACGCCAAGACTCACACGGCGCTGGGACGGGTCTACCTGCCCACCGCCTCCTACGACGAGATGACCGAGTGGGCTTTGCCCGCCGAACAATCTGGTGAGATCACCCGCTTGAAACATACCCTGCAACAAGAAGGGCGAGAAGACATCTTGCAATTCGTGCGCGGGGGGTTCTGGCGCAATTTCCTGGTCAAATATCCGGAAGTCAACGCCATGCACAAAAAGATGCTCTGGGTCAGCTTCAAGGTTGCCCAGTTGACGCGCGCGGTCTCCGCTCATGACCTGATCGCAGCTCAAGACGATCTGTGGGCCGGGCAGTGCAATTGCCCCTACTGGCACGGCGTGTTTGGCGGTGTCTATTTGTTCCACATCCGCCATGCCAACTTCCAACACCTGATTGCCGCAGAGAACCGCGTCGACTCACTTCGCCATGGGGATGCGCCCTGGATCGAGACGGTGACCGCGGACTACGACAACGACGGCGCGGACGAGATCATCGTGGGCAGCGACCAAATGAACATGTACGTGGCGCCGGCCGCCGGCGGGAGCCTGATCGAGTGGGACTGGCGGGCCAAATCGTACAACCTGGTGAACACGCTGGCCCGCCGCTGGGAAGGCTATCACCAGGAGCTGGTGGATGCTGCCCGCGAAGGGCGCGTACAGTTGCCGGACGTCCCCTCCGGCGAGCTGGAAACCATTCACACAAGTGTTGTGCGGGCCAAAGAACCTGGGCTGGAGAAGAAACTGTTCCGCGACTGGTACCGCCGCGTTGCGTTTCTGGATCACTTCCTGGCCCCTGATGTCACGTTCGATGATTTCTACCGTTCGTCCTACAATGAAACGGGTGACTTCGTCAACGGGCGATATGAGGGCGCGGTTACCGAACACGGTACACAGACCGCAATTGCCCTGCGGCGCGACGGCGGGGTGTGGCATGAAGGGCGCTTCCAGCCGCTGCGTCTGGAAAAGAGCTTCGCCGTCCGCGCCGGTGAGACCCGACTCGAAGTGCGCTACCGCCTGACCAATTCAGGCGATGCGCCGCTCTCCTTGCGCTTCGGTGTGGAGACCAACTGGGGACTCTTGGGGGGCAATGGGCCGGGGGCCTACTACGATCTGGAGGGGCAGGTGCCGCAATCGCTGGCCGCTTCGATCCAGGCGCAAGAGGTCCGCGCGTTGCGCATGGTCGTCGAATGGCTGCACATGGACATCGGTCTGCGCTGGTCCCGCCCGGCTGAATTGTGGTGTTTCCCCCTGGAGACGGTGTCCAATTCCGAGGCCGGCTTCGAGTGTGTGTATCAGGGTTCGTGCGTGATGCCGGTCTGGGCCATCACGCTGGAGGCGGGCAAAACGTGGGATGGAGAATTCACAGTGGCATTGCAAGGAGCATAGCGAAGAAGTACCGGTGACCATGTTGTGTGTTGCGCGCCCAACGCAGAGCGCGCAACACACAACATGCGAGTTCACCTACGCAATGATCTGCCCGGATTGGATTCGTTGCAACTTGTCCAAACTATGACTGGCTTCGACGTAACGAATCGTGCCGGAGCGGGAGCGCATGACCACAGAGTGTGTGTAGGCCTTGTCCGACGAATAGCGCACACCGCGCAGCAATTCGCCAGAGGTAATGCCCGTGGCGGCAAAGAAGACGTTGTCCCCGGCCACCAACTTATCGAGGGTCAACACTTCTTGCAGGTCAAGGCCGGCATCGAGAGCGGCCTGGCGTTCCGGCTCGTTACGAGGCCATAGCCGTCCCTGCATGTCGCCGCCCATGCACTTCATGGCGCTGGCCGTGATCACCCCTTCGGGCGTTCCGCCGATGCCCATCAGCACATCCACGCCGGTGTCCTCCATCGCCGCCAGAACAGCACCGGCCACATCGCCATCCCCGATCATCTTGATGCGCGCGCCGGCTTCACGAATCTCGCGGATGAGGCCCTCGTGCCGGGGGCGGTCGAGCACCACGACGGTGAGGTTCTCGACGGTCATACCCTGGGCTTTAGCGATGCTCTGCAGGTTATCTGCGATTGATGCTTCGATGTTGATTGCTCCTTTGGCGGCCGGGCCGACCGATATCTTGTCCATGTACACGACAGGGCCTGGACTGTACATGGCGCCTCGTTCGGCAATGGCCACGACGGCAATGGACCCCGGTCGCCCGAGGGAGAGCAGCCGTGTGCCGTCGATGGGGTCAACGGCGACATCCACGTCGGGATGCTGGCCGTTGCCGACACGTTCCCCGTTGTAGAGCATGGGGGCTTCATCTTTCTCCCCCTCGCCGATCACGACGATGCCATCCATGGTGACCATGTCCATCATGGCCCTCATGCCGTCTACCGCTGCCTGATCAGCCCCGATTTTGTCCCCTCGACCCATCCATCTGGCCGCATTTAGCGCCGCCGCTTCGGTGACGCGCACCAGTTCCAGGGCAAGGTTCCGATCCGGTACGTTACTCATTTGTTACCTCCTGTGATAGTAAATGTGTTTGGTGATGAACGCCAAATTTCGAGGCCAGTTTACACCGGACACGAAAAGAATACTGCCACATCCCGATTTGGGTAGTAGTAGTCATTGAAGCTGCAAAAGCGTCCCCCATTTTTCTGGTAGAAATGGATAGCTGGCACGTTTTTGGTTTGCGCTTCCATAATCATGTATTGCAGCCCGTAGGAGCGTGCCCACTCTGCTGCTGCTTCCAGCAACATGGCGCCGATGCCTTTGTGTCTTTCCGCTGGGGCTACGATCAGGTTCGTCACGTGGGCCGTTTCGTTCCAGACCACGGGCTGCGCGTCCACGAACCCTTTTACCTCGTCCCCTTCCGCGGCAACCAGGAAACAACCAACCCCCTGCCAATGACGAACCAATTCGTCGCTCGGCCGGGGGTAGGGCACCTTGACGGAACGAGGCAGCCGAATTGACTGGAAAGAGACCGTAAGTGCCTCAATTTCCTGGTTGACATCGCCCCTTTTCTGCATTTGCCACACAAATTCGGTAGAAAATGAACCATCCAGTTGAATACATTGATTCAGGTCGGCCAAATCGGCCATGCGAATCTCCATTGTTTTCAAGTCCTTTCCGGGTAGTCTCCCCATTACGTGTTGCTGTGAAAATGTGGGAGGTTTTGACCACAGATTGCACGGATTTCACAGATCAAAGAGCAACAAATCTGTGGTTCATTACGTTTATCAATACCCAAGCGGGAGACTACTCCTTTCTGGAAGTTTCGTTCTGTAAGAAGCCAGGGCCAGGGTCAGATCGTCACCTTTTCTCACCCAGTATGTTGGTGTCCCCTCTTTCTCGACGGCCGCAGGATGGAGCGTTGCGCCACGGTAGCTGTCGTCAAACGATGCGACATCAATCATGACGGCGACGGGACGGATTCCGCGGTCTTTCAACGTGCGCAGGGCCTTGATCCAGCGTATGTCCGGCGAGGGGGAGATGGCGATCGCCGTTGTTCCCCGCCCGAACAAAAGGTGGTCAATGGTCAACACTTCAGAGAGCGGGACATGCCCTTGCGCCTGCAACACGGCCAACGATTCAAGGAGGCGACTCAGTTGTCGCAGGCCGCGGTCAGCCTGGATGACTTCACGGTGCTGCCCGTACGCCAGCAGCCCGACCGAGCGATGGCGCAGAAGAAAGTGATGGGCCAAAGAGGCCGCAATCGTCACCACGTACTCCTCCGTGGTGGGCGTGATTTGCGGTTCCCCCTTGTCCAGATTCAGCATGGCGGGTTCCGCCTTGGGCAGAATATCCAGGGCGGGATCAATGGCCTGCACATCTGCGTGCAAATCGAGAATCAGCCAAACGTCTGTGGCAGGGTCAAGCTCGAATTCTTTGACGATAAGACGCCCCTTGCGGACTGACGAGGGCCAGTGTATGCGGTTGTAGCTGTCGCCTTGCACGTAATCGCGGACGCCGGCAGCGCTCGGTGTGACGTAGTGTGTGCGCCGACGTACGGCTTCCCCGCCGGTCAGCCGGCCCATCGGCAGTGCCAGGTTCGGTAGGGGCACAACGGCCGGATAGACCACCAGGTTGTGAACCTCCGGCAGTTCGCGCGTAAACTTGAACAGCCCCAGGGGGTCACCGCTGTTCATTTGGGCCGGTCCCATTCGAAAACGTCCTCGTTTGCGGCATAGCGTTTTGGTCACCCATCCCCGCTCGTGTCGCGGAGGAATACTGTTAAGCACTTGGCTTGGATTGTGTCCGGGCAAATCAGATTCATCGCGCACTTCAAGCCACAATTTCGGAAGAAAGCTGCTGTTCTGGGCCACAAAACGTTCCTCGACGAATTTCCCAACCTGCGACTGCTGCGTCACCAGGTCCCGGCGCACGCGGATCCAGTGTACGCTCGACCAGGCCCACCCGAAGGACAACACCAAGGTTAGGCCCACCACATAAGTCAGGTTGAAAAGCAGAAGCCGGCCGGTGTAGAGCGCGACAGCACCGAGCAGGATGAAAATCGCCAGAAGCAGTCCGACGCGCTGCATTTCGCCCCCTGCCTACTGAGCCTGCTGGCCTTGCGATGGCGTTCTGGGCACCGGCACCGAATGGAGCAGCTCCTCGATGATCCGCTCTGCCCGTACGTCCTTGAGCCGGGCCGCCGGGCCGATAATCAGGCGATGCGCGAGAGTCGGCTGTGCCAGTTCTTTGATGTCATCGGGAATCACGTAGTCGCGGTCGAATGTTGCCGCTCGTGCCTGGGCCATCTTGTAGAGCGCCAATGACCCGCGCGGGCTTGCTCCGAGATAGACATCAGGATGCGTGCGGGTGGCATGCACCAACCGAACAATGTATTTCTTCACCAGACTGTTCACGTACACTTCACGTACCCGCTTCTGTATTTCTCGCAATTCCGTGACGCCGAGTACTTTGTCCAGCGCAAGCAGCGGGTGCTCATATTGCTGCGATTCTATCATGGCCACTTCGTCGATCTCGCGTGGATAGCCCAGGTGAATGCGCACCAGAAACCGGTCAATTTGGGCCTCTGGTAACGGGAAAGTCCCTTCGTATTCAATCGGATTTTGGGTTGCCAGCACGAGAAACGGACGCGGCAGGGGGTACGATGTGCCGTCCACCGTCACTTGCTGCTCCCCCATCGCTTCCAGGAGCGCTGATTGTGTCTTCGGCGTGGCACGGTTGATTTCGTCCGCCAGCACAATTTGCGAGAGGATGGGGCCGGGACGGAACTCAAACTCGCGGACTTTCTGATTGTAGATCGAAACGCCGGTCACGTCGCTGGGGAGCAGATCGGGCGTGAACTGAATGCGACTAAACATACAGCCGAGAGATTGTGCCAGCGACCGGGCCAGCATAGTCTTCCCGACGCCCGGCACGTCCTCGATCAACAAGTGACCTTCGCAGAGAAGAGCCAACAGAATGAGTTGAATTTCCTTCTCTTTACCAAAAATGACTTGCTCGATATTCTTGGCAATCCGTTCTACGGCGCGTTGTACGTTTTTCATAGGTTGTGGCGTTTCCCGGCTACACCGGTGTCAGGCGCGAGAATCATTGCCACCCCGTTTCTTATGGGGACGTTGGCTATCTATCGAATTATTGGTAAGCGCTCATGACCCACGGTTATGAAAATAGCGGCCAGTCGTCAGATGTCAGTCGCCAGACGGCCCCGCATGAATGACGGGGCTGGGGCTGCCAACCCAGGCGGTGTGACTCCATCCGCAGCCGTCCCCCATTTCATCCTCCGTGGCGCGCAACCGTACTCATGGGCACTATTATGAAAATAGAACTGGTCAGGCGGCCGCTGGTTGCGCGTGTTGCGTTTTGCGTGTTGCAACGCTCGACACCCTCCCCCGCCATTTTCATCGAAGCGTGGCGCCCTGTAGAGCAATTTTCATTATGAGTGCCAGGTAAATTCTACCATGCAGTACGTTTTTTTGCAACATTGCACCATGCCGCGCGATCACACCCGGCCCCAGACGATGCGGGCTCGTTCGCGGGCCTTCGCGGCGATGGCTTCTTCGTCCAGCGTGAGCAGCCGGCGGTCTGCCATGAGCAACTGCCCCGCGCAAATCGTGTGCGTCACGTACGACCCGTCGAGACCGAAGACCACATGCCAGGGAAAGTTCTCCGCCGTCAAGGGTGTGGGGGGCAGGTAATCGAGCAGGATCACGTCGGCATAAGCGCCGGCTGCCAGCCGGCCCAACGGACGCGGGAAGAAGGGGCCGGCGATCTCGGCGTTGTTCGCGTAGGCCATTTGTATGACCTGATCGGCAGGCAGGGCGCGCGGGTCTTGGCGGGCCAACTTTTGCACCAGGTAGGCGGCCTTCATCTCCTGGAACATGTCGTTCGAGAAGCCGTCGTTGCCTAGGCCGACCGTCACGTGGCGTTTGAGCAGCGACTCGACCGGCGCGGTGCCCACGGCGTTGTTCATGTTCGAGCGGGGCTGGTGGGTGACCTTGGTGTGCGTGCTGCGCAGGGTGTCCATCTCATAAGCGTCTACGTGGACGCAGTGTGCGGCGATGGTGCGCGGCCCTAGGACGCCTTCGTCCTCCAATCGCTCGACGACGCGCCGCCCCGATTTCTTCAGGCTGTCCTTTTGGTCGGCCTTCGCTTCGGCGACATGGATGTGGAATCCCACGTCCAGCGCGCCGGCGGCCTCCCGGCAGAATCGCAGCGACTTGTCGGAGAGGGTGAGCGAGGCGTGCAGACCAAACGTACCGGCCAGTTGCTCGTTACCCTCGCGGCGGGTCTTTTCGATGAAGCGACGGTTCTCGCGGATGCCGGCCTGCATGCCGTCCTCGCCGTTGCGGTCGGTGACCTCGTAGCAGAGGCATGCGCGCAGGCCGGCTTGCCGCCCCCGTTCCCCCCCCCCCCCCCCC
>CAZFFM010000028.1:0-20089 GCA_964517425.1 uncultured Ardenticatenales bacterium
TCACGCATCCAGTGACGGCTTCAGCCCGTCACGGCAAAGCAACCTGAGTGGTAACCCTTCGTGGTTCATTTGAAAGAATTGCCGCGCAAAAGAATGACGGCACCCCCGCCGTGTCACCCATTTGACTCTTCCCCCAATCCGCGGTAGAATATGAGCGCTTGTTCATAAAGTGAGCATATACTCATCACCGAGGAGGGGAACGCATGGATGAAGCGGGAAGCGATAGACGACAACGCAAGCGCGAGCGGATGGCCAACGAGATTTTGCAGGCCGCTGCTCGTGTTTTTGCTCGTAGGGGCTTCGACGGGGCCACGGTGCGGGAGATCGCCGAGGAAGCGGACATCGCCGAAGGGACGATCTACAATTACTTCGAGAGCAAAGAAGATTTGCTGGTCCAACTCCCTCGGTTAGTGGGGGTGCCGCTGTTTGAATGGGCAACCCTGTCAGCGCTGGAGGACCGAGCAGTGGAAAGCGTTGACGATGAAGCGTTGATGGTGCAGACCATGCGCCAGGGGCTGGCCAATATCCTCCAACATGTAGATATATTGAAAATACTGTTTAGCACGATGCCTGTTGCGCCACCGGAAACCCAAGAGATCTACCTGCGCCAGTTCGTCCTGCAAGTGGCCGGCGTGCTGGAGTCGTTCATTCAACGACGGATCGAGCAGGGAAGGTTTCGCCCCATGAACCCAGCAATCGTGGCTCGCGCGTTGATGGGCAGCTTCCTGGCCTTCATCTTGACCCAGGAAATCCTGCCTGGCCGCCTGGTCACGCCGATGGACTACGACGAGGTGATTGACGAAATCGTGCACCTCTTCCTTTACGGGGCGCAAGTCAACAGCGAGGAGGCAGCCGCATGATCGGACGCACGCTGGCCGTAATGCGCAAGGAATTCATTCACATCATTCGCGATCCGCGTACGCTGGTGGTCGTCTTTATGATCCCGATTGTGCAGCTCGTGCTGCTGGGCTATGCCGCCACGACCGACATCCAGCACCTGGCGACCGCCGTGCTGGACGGCGACCGTACCCAGCAAAGCCGCACCCTCATCGAAGCCTACCGCGCGACCGGCTACTTCGAGATCGCCTACAGGGTGCGCAGCGAGGCGGAGTTGGCCAACCTAGTGGATAGCGGAAAGGTACGCGCCGGTCTGGTCATCCCCGCCGGCTATGGTGCAGACATGGCGGCCGGCAAACACACCGAGGTCGGATTCGTCGTGGATGGCTCCGACCCGGCGGTGGCCAGTACGGTGTTCGCCGCTTCACAGGCGGTCGGCCAGTCGCAGACGCAAGCGATCATTCAAAAGCGACTGGGCATGAAGCTCCCGGTGTTGCCGGGGGTCGAAGTACGCCCCCGGGTGTGGTACAACCCGGAGATGAAGAGTGCCAACTTCATGATCCCCGGCCTGATCGGCATGATCCTGCAAATGTTGGCCACCATGCTGACCGCCCTGGCCATCGTCCGTGAGCGGGAGCAGGGTACGATGGAGCAACTGATCGTCACGCCCATCCGCCCGGCCGAGTTGGTCATCGGCAAGATGATGCCCTACGTGCTGGTTTCTTTCTTCGACCTGATCGAAGTGCTGGTCATCGGTTATTTCTGGTTCGGGGTGCCCATCCACGGTAGCCTGTCCCTCCTCTTGATTCTATCAACGCTCTTCCTGGTGACTTCCTTGGGCATTGGCCTGTTCATCTCCAGCGTGGCCCACACCCAGCAGGAAGCGATGATGATGAGCTGGTTCACGATGTTGCCGTCCGTCTTTCTCTCCGGCTTTTTCTTTCCGTTGGAGGCGATGCCCCACGTTTTGCAAGTGGTGAGCTACGCGATTCCCCTGCGATACCTGCTCATCATCTTGCGCGGGATCGTTTTGAAGGGGGTGGGGCTGGGGCCTCTGGCCGGTGAGACCTGGGCGTTGATCGTCTTCGGCGTGGTCATCATGGGCATGGCCGCCGCCCGCTTCCAGAAGCAGTTAGCGTAGGGAGTGGGGGGTAAGGAGTCGGGAGTAGGGAGTAGGGAGTAGGGAGTAGGGAGTAGGAAGTAGGGAGGCACCTTAACAACTGAGCTTGGCACGCAGCACGCAGCACGCAACACGTTTGTCGTTTGCCTGTCTGATTGACCAAAATTCCTCCTTGACAACGCCGCCAATTTGTAGTATAATTTGATTGACTGGTTAGTCAGTCACGCAACACGCAACACGTCCAAGGTATTTCCATGCGTTTCGGGGAACCAACCATGCCACAACATCCTACCACACAGAACATCGAACAAAAAAACGGCATTCGCGAGAAGCGCCGGCGGGAACTGCTCGACGCGGCGTGCGAACTCTTCGCCGCCAAGGGATACGAGAAGACGAACGTCTCGGACATTGCCGCGCGGGCCGGTGTCAGCCAGGGCACGATTTACTGGTACTTCAAGAGCAAGGACGAATTGCTCTTGGCCGTCTTCGAGGATTGGCTGGCGCAGCTCGCACAGGACTACGTGGCCATCGTTGGCCAGCCGGGTACGACAGAGGACCGGCTGCGGCGCTATGCCCGGGCAGCCGCCCGGCGTATGCAGGAAGCCGAAGCGCTCATCCCCATCGAAACGGAGTTCTGGACGTTGATCTTTCGCAACGACGCCATCCGCGAGCGGTTCGGCGAGCTGTTTCGCCAGTTTCGCGCAGACATCGCCGACCTGTTTCGCCAAGGCGTGACCAGCGGCGAATTGCGCAGCGACATCAATCCCGACCACCTGGCCGCCATTGCCATCGCTGTCTACGATGGCCTGGTCTTGCAGTGGGCGGCGGAACCGCAGGCCGTGGACTGGTTCGCCATCACCGAAACGTTCGTGGATGTGATGCTCAATGGCGGGCGAGAGAGGTAGACCATGCACAAAACCTGGGCAGTGATGAAGAAAGAGTTCCGCCACATGTTCCGCGACCCACGCAGCCTGGCACTCGTGACGTTGGGAGCGATGCTCATTCTTTCGATCATGGCCTACAATTTTTCCCGCGACATCGAACAGGTGCCAACGGTCGTAGTGGACTACGACCAAACGGCCCGTTCCCAGACCTACCGGGATGCTTTCCGGGCCGACCGCTTCTTCGCCCTTTCCCTGTCTGCGGACAGCCCCATGCAGGTGGAAGACCTTTTGCGTGGCGGCGCAGCGACCGTCGGCCTGATCATTCCGCGCGGTTTTGCCGGTGACCTGGATGTGGGGAGGGCAGCACCGGTGCAAATCCTGGTGGATGGCTCCGACCCGAACAGTGCCGCGCAGGCTGTGGGCCACGCCCGCGCAATCTCTGCCCGCTTTGGCCTGGGTGTATTGAAGGAGGCTGTGCGCCGGCAGGGAGGACAAATCACGACCATGATAGGACCGGCGCTCGATGTCCGGACGCAAATTCTGTACAACCCGGGCGCGAAGATGGTCAACGGCATGGTTCCCGGTCTGATGGGCATTGTGTTGGCCATTCCGGCCCTGACCACGGCCCTTTCCATCGCCCGCGAGAAGGAAGATGGCACCCTGGAACTGCTCATGGCCACACCGCTGGGACGCACCCAATTGCTGGCCGGCAAGCTGCTCCCCTACGTCGTCGTCGGCCTCGTGGACGTATTACTGTTGACGGCCGTCGGTCACTGGGGATTTGGCGTTCCCTTCGATGGGAGTTTGCTTTTGCTCTTGTTCCTCTCTTCGATCTTTCTGTGGGCCAATCTGAGCATTGGCCTCCTGATTGCTACGGCCGTGGAGACGCAAGCCGCCGCGATCATGTTGGCCTTCATGATCTTTGTCATCCCGCCCTTCTTTCTTTCCGGTCTTTTCTTGCCCATCTCCGGAATGCCGCCCTGGCTGCGTTCGGAGGCATACACGTTACCGGCGACCCATTTCGTGACCATCGCGCGCGGCGTTTTCCTGAAAGGTGCCGGCCTGAAAGACCTCTGGCGGAATGCGCTCTACCTGTTTGGCATGGCCAACGTGCTTGGCGCTGTGGCCGCGCTGCGCTTTCGGAAACGGATGGCATGAGAAGGTGATGTATAATTCATGACGTGCAAAAGCGGATAGATGCCGAATCGCCGAATCCAGAGAGAACCCATTGAAATCTGGCTTCGTCAAGGTGGTTATGAAGGAGGTTGTTATTATGGAAGTTGCCATTACACTCCCCGAAGATGTGGCGTATCGTCTCCAGCTGCGGTGGAGTGACATCCCTAAGCGTACGCTGGAAGCATTGGCTGTCGAAGCCTATCGTTCCGGCGCCCTCACAGCAGCCGAGGTTCAGCGACTGCTGCACCTCTCCTCACGATGGGAAGTGAACGAGCGCCTGAAAGAGCTACAAACATACCTGAACTACACAGAAGAGGATCTCGAGCATTTTGCCTACGGCGGCGATTTGGAATCTCCAGCAGACAACGTTTAGGGCGTCGCCACAACTGTTACGGTTGATCCTGGAACGGCATAGAAGATAACATGCTCTCTCGTATCTTGCACTTGCTACGCAAAGAACTGATCGAATTTCGGCGGGACCGGTTGCTGTTCACCGTGGTGATGTTCATCCCGGTGATCGAGATGGCCTCGCTGGCTTATGCTACGGCGGGCGGTGTGGCGCACTTGCCAACGATAGTCAGCGACATGAGCGGGAGCCGGGCCGCGCGCGAGCTGGTCACGACGCTGCGCAACTCGAACCGCTTCGACCCGCGCATTATCGTTGCCGGCAGCGCAGAAGCGAAAAGTCGCCTGCGGGATGGCTCCGCACGCGCCGCCGTGATCGTGCCGGCCAATTTCGCCCGGCGCATGGAGCAACACGACCGGCCCGCGCGCGTGCAAGTGCTGCTCGACGGCACGGAACCGGTGACGGCCCTGATCGCGCAGGCCTACGCCGAGGAGACGATCCTACACTTCGCAAATGCTCGTCTGGCGGGCCAACTGCCGGCCATGCCGGCGGAACCGGTCGATGCGCGGGTGCGGGTGCGCTTCAACGAGAGCTTACGGGGGGAGAACTTTTACATTCCGGGGGAACTGGCCGACATCCTGGCCGCGCTGGTGATCGTGATCACGGCCATTGCCCTTTCACGCGAACGGGAACGGGGCACCATCGAGCAATTGGCGGTCACACCGTTGCGCCCCATCGAGTTGATCGTGGGCAAAGCGTTGCCGGCGATGTTCATTGCCTATAGCCAGTTCTTGGTAATGCTGGTCGTCGCCATGTTTTGGTTTCATGTGCCGCTGCACGGCTCGGCCGGCTTGTTGCTCATCCTGGCCACATTGTTTGTCACCGTG
Organism: uncultured Ardenticatenales bacterium; assembly: GCA_964517425.1. Classification (GTDB taxonomy): domain Bacteria; phylum Chloroflexota; class Anaerolineae; order Ardenticatenales; family JAADHH01; genus JAADHH01. The sequence continues at coordinate 5,251 of CAZFFM010000028.1, forward strand.
GAGGCCGGTTGGGGGATATTTCTCTCTTCCCTCTCCTGGACACAAGGGCAGGCGCTGGTGACGGCCTTTTTCTACGTCAGCATTGAGACGGTCGTCTCCGGCTATATGATTCCGCCGGAACAGATGCCGGCGGCCGCGCAATGGCTCTCGCGGATATTCCCGTTGCGCTACTTCGTTGCCATTCTGCGCGGCATTTTCCTGCGCGGGGCCACCCTGGCCGATCTGTGGCCGGAGGTACTCGCCCTGGCCGTCCTGGGCATGGGAGTGTTTGCGCTGGCGACGTATCGCCTGTCAACGGCCAATAGTGAATGATCAACTGTCAATCGTCAACGGGCGATGGTCAGTCGGCCATTGATTCGGTTCGATCACAAGGAAGGAGATGCGATGAAGCAGCAGTGTCCTCTGGTGTTCATCTACATGAGTTGGGCAATACTTGTGGGCGGCCTGGCCTTCTTTCTTGTCAGGGGAGACTATGTCTCTGTCCTGGCATGGGTGATTGTGGGACCACTGGCTATGGGAGCTTACATTCGCTTCTTTCCGGCGATCTCCCGCTACATCGGCTACGGCAGCGTCGACGATCAGCCGGCGCAAGAAGTGAGTCCGGCCCACACAAAGGTCATGCTGTACACGGCGCTGGGGTGTCCCTTTTGCCCGGTGGTAGAGCGCCGGCTCGTGAAATTGCAGGCAGAGATGGGCTTTGACCTGGAAAAGGTTGATGTCACGCTCAAGCCGGACCTGTTGATCGCCAAAGGCATTCGTGCTGTTCCGGTGGTAGAGGGTAATCGTTCACCCCCCCCCTCAATCCCCCCTCACGAGGGGGGAAGTTTCAAGCCTTCCCCCCTCGTGAGGGGGGATTGAGGGGGGTAGGGAGTGAATGGTTACGGTGGAGGTGGGAGACCAGCGAATCGTAGGGCACGCCACCAGCAGCCAATTGGCGACCCTCATCCGCGATTCGCTACCCGCTGGCCATTGACAATTGAAAGTTGATCATTGACCATTGAAAGTTGATAATTGACCATGTCCTACGTTTACATGAAAGTTCTGGAATCATCGCCGCAGCGCTATGACCGGGGGATGCAACTGCTCACCCTCGGCCGGCTGGCGCGTGCCCAGCGGGACATCGCGGCCCGTATCCAGGCGGGCTGGCGCGTGCTGGACATCGGCTGCGGCACGGGCACGCTGGCCGTGATGATGGCCTCGCGCGGCGCGCAGGTGACCGGCGTGGACATCTCGCCCCCCATGCTTTCCGTCGCCCACGAAAAGGTGCGCACCGCCGGCCTGCAAGAGCGGGTGACGTTGCGCGAGTTGGGCGTCACCGAGCTGGACACCGCCTTCCCGGACGGGAGTTTCGACGCGGTCACCAGCTCGCTCGCCTTCAGCGAACTCTCGGACGACGAGGTGACCTACGCGCTGCGGCAGGCTCACCGGCTGCTGCGGCCTGCCGGTCTGCTGATGATCTGCGACGAGGTCCGACCGGACTCCCTGGCCGGTCGGATGGGTGCAGGGCTGGTGCGCTTGCCTTTCGTGCTGGTCACATTCCTGCTGACGCAGAACACGACCAGCCAGGTGAGCGACCTGTCGCCCCGGATCGAAGCAGCCGGCTTCCGGATGGAGGAGGTCAGGCGGTATTTGCTGGGCACGTTGCAAACATTTGCGGCTCGAAAGGGGTAGGACCTTATCAACGAGATTCTTGTTTTCTGGACAAGAAAATCTCTGCCACGAATTTCACTAATTTTCACGAATTTCTCTTTTTCTTTTTTCGTGTTAATTCGTGCAATTCGTGGCGGGAATCCTTTTTGGTTCTGGCTTGCTCTGTGTAATAGGATTACACCGGACTTGGCCAGGTTAGGAGCGACCAACAGTAGAAAAGGAATGTGAGGAATGGACGTTTTAGAAGAACAATCCGTGGTTGATGCGAACGGTAACAAAATAGCAGTGCTTCTTCCACTCCAGCAATACGAGCAATTGATGGAAGACCTGCACGATCTGGCTGTCGTGGCTGAACGTCGGGGGGAAGAATCTATCAGCCTCGAAGAGATGAAAAGACGGTTGACAGCGGATGGACTCTTATAGCATTAGCTTAAAGCCGTCTGTCGAAAAAGATTTGCGGCCCTTGCCAAAGTCGCTCGTTTCTCGCGTAATGAGGCGTATTGATGGATTGAAGAATGATCCCTTCCCCCGTCAAGCAACCAAGTTGTCGGGTACAGATCGGCTCTATCGCGTTCGCGTGGGTGACTATCGGATTGTGTATGAAGTGGACACCCAGATCAAACAGGTTACGATCCACTATGTCCGTCATCGCCGCGAGGTTTATCGTACGCTGTGAATCGCTCGGCTTCCAAAGGGTGGAGGCCCTACGTACCGTTCGTTGAAACGCAATTACTACCTTAACAGTTAAATTCTTGTACACGAAGCAAGAATATGAACCACAGATTTCGTGGATGATACAAATTAAAAAAACAAGAATAATCTGTGCAATCTGTGGTTAGCCTTTTTGGTTCCGGCTTGCCCGTTGGGTATTGACAAACCACGTGAACTGGTGTATACTGACTTACAGACCGACCAGTCGGTTTGTTTGGAAGAGGTCGTGGCCGAACGTCGAGAGGAAGAATCCATCAGCCTCGAAGAGACAAAAAGATGGTTGACAGCAACAGAATTAACAGAAAGAGGGCAGAATAATGGCAGGGACGACTTTTCAAGTACAAATTCCAGCACCACTTCTACGTTTTGGACTCAGCGAGGCTGACATTCAACATCGTGTTACAGAGTGGTTGGTCCTATCCTTGTTTGCCGAGGGACATGTTTCCTCTGGGAAAGCGGCGCAACTGCTGGACATGAGCAGGATCGAGTTCCTGGCTCTTCTGCGTTCTCGTGGCATTGCATACGTTAACTATTCGCCTGCGGAACTGGAGGAAGAATTCGAAGCTGTGGAGTCCATACAGGTGCAAGATCACTGATGATTATTGTCTCGAACACTACGCCGTTAATCGGACTGGCAATTATCCAGCGATTTGAACTCTTGCAGCAACTCTTCGGTGAGATTTATATTCCGCAAGCTGTATACAACGAGGCCGTCATCGCTGGAAGAGAGGTGGGGGGGGCCAAACGTGAAGTATCTCTAGCCAAGTGGATTTACACGCTGGAAGTTAAAGATCGGTTGGCCGTTAACGTACTATTGGATGATCTCGATTTGGGAGAGGCAGAAACCATAGTCCTGGCACTTGAGCTTAACGCAAACTGGGTATTGATGGACGAGAAAAAAGGACGACGCAAGTTAACACTGCTTGGCTTGCGGAAAATCGGCACGGCAGGCATTCTATTAAAAGCAAAGCAGGTGGGCTTGTTGACGACTATTCGCCCAGATCTCGAGGACTTGCACCGGCGAGGGTTTAGCATAAGCCAGTCGGTTATGGAAGCTGTTTTGCGACGAGCGGGAGAGAGGTAAAATGCTTGAGCTGCTAAAAACTTTGACCCAAACCGCCTTCCGCTTCGTCGGTTTTCCGACGCAAACCGGCCTGCGCACCTTCGGCAATCCGGGACCGAACGCGCCGGTCTTCGTGACGTGCAACTTCGACCTGACGGTGCGGCGTGTCTCACGCGCGTTGCGCGACATGGACTGCTACCTGCTCGTCGCCCCCTCGAAAGGGATCAACGTTTGGTGCGCTGCCGCGGACGGAATCTTCAGCGAACATTCCGTCATCTCTGTGCTCAAGACCAGCGGGATCGGCGAGAGGGTGCGCCACCGCAAGCTGATCTTGCCGCAATTCGCTGCGCCGGGCGTGGACATCGAGAAGGTGAAGCAGGAGACCGGCTGGCATTGCAAGTTTGGCCCGGCCTACGCGAAGGACATCCCGGCCTACGTGGCCAACCGCTTCACCAAGACGCCGGAGATGTGCCGGGCGCGTTTTCCACTGTCGGACCGCTGGGAGATGGCGACGATGTGGGCCGCGCCGCTCTCGCTGATCGTGGTCGCAGTGCTGTTCTTCGTCAACCGGCCGGCAATCCCCGGCGTATTGGTCTTGATCTGGGCCATGGCGCTCGGGTTCTTTGCCTTCTTCGACCTGTTGTTGCGCTATGTGCCCGGCCCAACCGGCTTGCACAAGACGGCGCTGCTGGGTGCGATTGTGGGCGGGGGGCTGGCCGCTTACGGTTTCGTGGTCGCCGGCTGGAGCGTGATGGCCATCGCCGGCTGGGGGCTGGGCGCCGTGCTGCTTGCCGTGCTGCTCGGCTTCGATTTCGAGGGGCAGAGCCCACTCTACGCCGGCTCCACGGTGACCTATTGGGGCGCACGCTGGCCCTGGGTGCTGACGATGTGGGAGAAGATGGGCTTCGCCATGGAGACCGCCTTCACGGTGCATGTGGACGAGGCCAAATGCCTGGGCGACGGGCAGTGTACGCAAGTCTGCCCGAAGGGCGTGTACGCCCTCTTCCCCAGGCCGGAGGGCAAGAAGAAAGTGTCGCACATCGTAGACCTGGACGCCTGCGAAATGTGTACCGCCTGCGTCACCCAGTGTCCGGGCGACGCGATCTGGACGGAGGCGCGGGCGTAGCTGCATGGAGCGCGGAGCGACAGCGAAACGATGAATGCAAAATGATGAATGATGAACGTGCCAACGTTCAAACGCAACACGCACCGCGCACCGCGACTGACGACTGCCATCTGATAACTGGAGCCACTATGACCGAAACGATCATTGAAACGCACGACCTGACCCGCAAATTCAAAAAAGTCGTGGCGGTGAACGAGATGAACATTGCCGTGCAGCGCGGGGAGATATTCGGCCTGGTCGGGCCGGACGGCGCCGGCAAGACGACGCTGCTGCGCCTGCTGGCCGCGGTCATGCTGCCGACGAGCGGCACGGCGACCGTGGCCGGGTTCGACACGGTGAAGGAGGCGGAGGCGATCAAGGAGAAGCTCGGCTACATGCCGCAACGCTTCAGCCTCTATGGCGACCTTTCGGTACAGGAAAACATGAACTTCTTCGCCGACATCTTCGAGGTACGCGGGGAGGAGCGCAAGGAACGGCTGCAACGCTTGCTGGAGTTTGCCCGCCTCACCCAGTTCCGTAGCCGGCGGGCCGCCAAGCTCTCCGGTGGGATGCAGAAGAAGCTGGCCCTGGCGACGACCCTGATTCACCAGCCGCAGATCATCCTGCTGGACGAGCCGACCACAGGCGTGGACCCGGTCTCACGCCGTGAGTTCTGGGACATTTTGACCGAGCTGCACCTGCAAGGCGTGACCATCGTCGTCAGCACGCCCTACATGGATGAGGCGGAACGGTGTTCGCGCGTGGCCATGATGTTTCGAGGCGAGCTGGTCGTCTGCGACCAGCCGGCCGCCATCAAGGGCATGGTCGAGGGTGACCTGCTCGAGCTGCGTCCGGCGAAACTGCGCCAGGCCGAGCCGATTGTAGCGGCTTTGCCGGGCGTGATCGAGGTTCAGACATACGGCGACCTGTTGCACGCCTTCGTAGACGACGCCGGCCGGCGCACGCCCGAAATCGAACGAGCGTTTACCGAAGCAGAAATCGGCTACACTGGATTGCGCCAAGTCAAGCCGCGCATGGAGGAAGCGTTCATCTCCCTGATCCGCCAAAGACGGGCAATCAGTTCCGTAGGTAACGCTTCAGATCCCGGTAGAAGTTCTCATGCGGACCAATCGCCAGAATCGTAATTGTCTTAGATTTACTGTTGATCAGGTAGCCAATTAGAACAAGGATGTCATGATACTTGAATTTGTGTACCCAGACTCCGGCCAAGTCACCCTTTTTAGGTTGACCTTGAAACGGGTTTTCGGCAATTTCCGCTACTTCGGTACTGATTGCTTCTTGAAACGAGCGAGGCAGTTTCTTTTTTGTTCGGTTGACTTTGGGCAGCGCAGTGACAGTGTACTTCATTCCACGCCGATGGTAAAGTCAAATGGCTCTACATTGCCTTCTCGCGCTTCGATCAGTCCTTCGCGAAGTTCGCGAACAAAGCTCTGGGGAAGGCCATGTTCCAGGTCGTATTCGATTGGGGTAGTTTCCAGCAGGGTACGCAACTGTTCAATTTCGTCCATGGTCATGTAGCGGATCGCTCTGAAGATGTCCTTTGGTGTGAGCTGGACTTGTTTGGTTATCACAGCCATGCTTAATCTCCTGGTTTCAGAAAAAGGGTTGTAGGATTAAGATTATACTTTATTTTCGGAGGATTGACAAAAAGGCACGTAATGCGGGGTGGCCGTCATTTTTTGCGTTTTGGGCTAGGCGGGGGCGGCTCTGCATAAATGATAGAGTAGGGGCGAGGCATTCCCGCAGACCGATGAGGAGGGCAAATCCCCTTAGCGTGCCCAATAGAGTAAGGAAGAACGCTGCCAAGGGGAATGCCTCGCCCCTACTGCGTAATGCGTAATGTGTACTGCGTGGAGCGTCGAGCGGGGGCGACGGATTACGCAACACGCAATACGCAACTATTCCATAGCAAGAGACCGGATCGAGGAAAAGAATCCATGAATGACAACGACTATGCTGTAATCGTCGAAGGGCTGACCAAAGACTTCGATCATTTTCGCGCGGTGAATGACATCGACTTTCAGGTGCGACGCGGCGAAATCTTCGGCTTTCTGGGGCCGAACGGCGCGGGCAAGACGACAACCATGCGCATGTTGCTCGGCCTGGTCAAGCCGACCGCCGGGACGGCGCGCGTGCTCGGTTTTAATGTAACCCGCCAATCGGAGGAAGTGCGCCGGCGGATCGGCTACATGTCCCAGAAGTTTAGCCTCTACATGGACCTGACCGTGGAAGAGAACCTGAATTTCTACGGCGGCACGTACGGGGTACGCAATAAGCGGCTGCGCCGGCGAAAGGACTTCATCCTGGAAATGGCCGGCTTGAAAGGCCGCGAAAAGGTACTCACCAAAGAGCTCTCCGGCGGTTGGCGGCAACGGCTGGCCCTCGGCACGGCCATCATCCACGAACCGGAAATGCTCTTCCTCGATGAGCCGACCGCCGGCGTGGACCCGATCTCCCGGCGCGAGTTCTGGAATTTGCTGTACGATCTGTCGGAGCAGGGCACGACGATCTTCGTGACCACGCACTACATGGATGAAGCGGAAAATTGCCAGCAACTGGCTTTCATCCAGCGGGGGCAGATCGTGGCCCGCGGCTCGCCGGCAGAGATCAAGGAGAAACACATGCACGGTGAAGTGATGGAGATCACCTGCCGGCGGCCCGACCTGGCCATCGGCATATTGCGCGAGTTGTCCGCGCAACAGGATGTTCCCTTCGAAGAGATCGCGCTGTACGGCGCAGCGGTCCATGTCGTGGCCGAGCGTATCGCCCGCTACCGCGAGCAGATGACTCGTGCCTTGCAGGAAGGCGGCGCCGGCCCTGAAACGCTGGACATTATCGCCCCTTCGCTGGAGGACGTCTTCATCTCCAGCGTGCGGGAACGGGGGGAGATAAAACGATGAATGATGAATGCGGAACGATGAACGGCAGGAGATAGAGGGTTGAGATAGAGGGTTGAGATAGAGATAGAGAGACCGTGGAGCGTGAGGCGCGACGCAACACGAAATACGACAATCTAAAATCGGAACACGCAAAGGAGTGAACCATGAAACAGAAGATCGTTATTCCGCTTGTTCTGTTGGTGCTTGTGGCCGCAGCAGCCGGTGGCTGGTGGGTTTGGCAAAATAACCCAACGCTGCAGGAGCAAGTACTGGCCCAGCTTGAAATCGCGCCGGCGGCGAAGGTGCAGGGGATCGCTGCGTCCGGCTTCATCGAGGCCGAAGAGGTGGACATTTCGACCGAGACCGGTGGGCGGATCAAGGCGATGCACGTTCGCGAAGGGGACGAGGTGACCACCGGCCAGGTGCTGATTGAGCTGGACACGGACTTGCTGGCAGCACAGCGGAAGCAGGCCGACGCGGCGCTAGCGAAGGCACGCGCGCAGATGGCGCAATTGCAGGCCGGCGCGCGGCCCGCACAAGTCCGGCAGGCAGAAGTCGCCGTAGCCCAGGCCGAGACTGCCCGCGACGCCGCTCGTCAGGCCTTGGACGACGCCATCGCCGGCCACGACAACCCCCAAACTCTGCAAATTCAGATTGACGCAGCCCGCGCGGAATTCAAGGCCGCGCAGCACCAGATCGACCAGGCCACGGCTACCGTCCAGGCGCTGGAGGAACAATACAACCTGATGGAGCGCACCGTCGAGGACCTGCGAGGCGGCATTGACGTCAGTTTCGCCCTTCCGACCGGCGGCCTGTTCAAGAAGCACATCAACACGAACCACATGGTGAGTGACCTCAGCCAGCAGTGGAACGAGCTGGGCCAGAATCTGTGGCAGGCGAACACCGCCGTGGCCATGGCCCAAGCGAACTGCGACGCTGCTCAACAGAAGCTGGCCGATCTGCTGGCCCAGCGGGATAATCCGCAGGCGGCGAATCTGCAAGTCGCCGCTGCCGAAGCACGATTGGCCGCCGCCGAAGAAGGGGTGAAGGTGGCCGGTGCACGTCTGGCATTGGTGAAGGCCGGGGCCTCGTCCCATCAACTGGCCATGTCCGAAGCCGCCGTGCAGCAGGCACAGGCCGCGTTGAACACGCTGGATGTCCAACTGGAAAAGATGACTCTGAAGTCGCCACGTGCCGGCTGGGTTGTGGAGCGGCTGGTTCACGAGGGGGAACTGGCCACACCGGGGAGCACGCTGCTGACCCTGGCCGACCTTCGTGAAGTCACGCTGACCATCTACGTGGCGGAGGACGAAATCGGGCAGGTGACGGTCGGGCAGCCGGTGGCCGTGATGGTCGATTCCTACCCGGGCCGCACGTTCGAGGGCACCGTCAGCTATATCGGCTCGGAAGCAGAGTTCACGCCGAAAAACGTGCAGACGAAAGAAGAACGAGTGAACACCGTCTTTGCCGTCAAGGTACGCCTGCCTAACCCAGACCACGCCCTGAAGCCGGGTATGCCGGCGGACGCGGTGGTGGAACGGAGTTCGTAAACGGAGGAACAGATATGAAACAGAATCGTGGAATAATCTTGATAGTCGCATTGATTGTGGTTGTCGCCGGTGCGGCGGTGCTACTCAGTTCGGGTCAATTGGCCGGCGTGCAGGAGAGCTTGGGCCTGAACGTAACAGGAGCGCTGGCCGGCAAGCCGACCGTGGAGGCCTCCGGCACGATCGAGGCGGAGGAGGTCTCCATCACCGGTGAGGTCGGGGGGCAGGTGACGGATGTGCTCGCCGATGAAGGCAACGTGGTGAAAGCCGGCGACGTGTTGGTGCGGCTGGACGAGGCGCTGGTGCTGGCCAGGATGGGGGAGGCCCATGCCGCGATACGTGTGGCGCAGGCCAACCTGGAAGAGGTGAAGGCCGGCGCGCGTCCCGAGGAGATTGCCGGTGCCGAAGCAACGCTCGCGCAGGCACAGGCGGCGCGCGACGGAGCAAAACGGGCCTGGGAGCTGGCTCAGGAGATGCTGGACAACCCGCTGGAGCTGGACGCGCAAATCCATAACGCTCGCAACAAGCTCACCCTGGCCGAGAAAGGGGTGGAGCAGGCACAAGCGGCGATCAAGCTGGCCGAGGTGCAGCGGGATCAATACAAGAACGACCTGTCCGACCAGGGGAAGACCAGCTACCGTGCCGGGCAGTTACAAGTGCAGGCCGCGGAAGCAGGCCTGGCTGCGGCGCAGGCAGCGCATGACGGCGCCCGTATCGCGCTGAACGGGCTGTCGGCTATGCGCGCAGACCCCATCGCCATTCGCACGCAAGTGAACCAGGCCCAGGCGGAGTATGAATCTGCGGTGGCGAACGCGGAAGCGGCCCAAGCTGCGCTCGATACGCTGCTGGCCGGCCCGAGCGACGAAGAGATCGCCGTGGCCGAGGCGCAGGTGCAGCAGGCGGAAGCGGCGCTGGGGCTGCTCGAAGTCCAGCGCGACAAGCTCACGCTGTACGCGCCACGCAACGGCATGATCACAACCCGCAATGTTCACACCGGCGAGACGGTGCGGCCGGGCAGCACGTTGATGACGCTAGCCGATCTGAGTGAGGTCACGCTGAAGGTATTCGTGCCGGAGACACAGATCGGCCTGGTCAAGCTGGGACAGGCGGTACGGGTGACAGTGGACAGCTACCCGGGGCAGGTGTTTGAGGGGCAGGTCAGCTATATCTCGCCGCGCGCCGAGTTCACGCCGAAGAACGTACAGACGAAAGAGGAGCGAGTGAATACCGTCTTTGCGGTGAAGGTGGCGATCCCGAATCCCGACATGCACCTGAAGCCGGGCATGCCGGCCGATGCGGTGATGGGCCGGTAAGTGGTATCCAATGCAAATGGCACATTGTTCAGCCGGTAATCGAACGACTTTTCCCAATTTTAAGATTACCCCCTTGACAATTCAGCCAATATATGCTATTATGAAATTGCGAGTCCCAAGGAGTTAGATACGAGGTTCTCGGCAAAGACTGGTAACCATTAACAGTTCGAAAACTGACTAGGATCTGTTCTTGCGGGGCCGCCTGCGAGGAGAAATCGGATGCAGGAATGCGTCTACTCTCCAAAAGCGTAGGTTGTGACGGAATGTAAATGGTCGTGGAAACACGAAGATTTGCAAACCCGAACAGGAAGCGGTAACGAATTCGCGAACGTGGTCAGCTTATCAGCACCTGTAATCAGGAAGAGCGGTACTCGGCAACACGAACGCGGAACGACACCGGGAAGTGCCCAAAAACGCAAGGGTAGTCATAGATAGTCGGCAAACGAGCGCATAACTGAGAAGAGAAAGTGTAGAGTGATGCTCTACAGGGGGACGTTCCGCAAGGACAAACCCACAGGTCTTCTTGGTTCAAACAGTGGAAGTCAGGCGAGTCAGAGGGCTGAGGTAGGCTACTTGGGGCTCGTGTTTTGTTTTCCTCGAACAGCCCCCAATAACATACAAGAAGCTATACTTTGCTGTATACTTGCGGCTTAAGCGCCCCGATGAAGGGCAGGTTTCGATACTGCTGCTTGTAATCTAACCCGTAGCCAACAACGAACTGTGATGGCACCTCAAAGCCCCGGTAGGCGATGGGAATATTGAGCAGGCGCTGCGGGGTGCGGTCAAGCAAGGTGCATACCTCGAGACTGGCCGGCTGGCGGGTACGCAAATTGCGCAAGATGTAACCCAAGGTGAGGCCGGTGTTCACCACATCCTCTACAAAAAGCACGTCTCGCCCTTTAATGGGCCCGTCGAGATCCTTGGTAAACCGCACAACACCACCCGTTTCCGGCGGTGGTCCAAAGCGAGAAACTGCAATGAAGTCAACTGCCAGGGGAAGATCGATGGCGCGGGCAAGGTCGGCAATGAAAAGGATCATCCCTCTTAGAACACCGACCAGCAACAAGTCCCGTCCGCGATAATCGTGCGCAATTTGCGCGCCAAGCTCGCGTACCCGTTGGCGGATATCTTCCTGCGTGAAGACAACTTCCTGAATGTCTTGAAGCAATGGGTTCCTGGGCCCTTCACCGGCATTGGTCATCACTCGTCTGTGGCCTTCTCCTTGCTGCGGTTTCGCAGAGGGCCGTGCTCCAGCCTGTGCGTGCCCATTGCCGATTCCCCTACCAGCTCCGATCCCCTATCATACATTCCAAATTTGAGCAAAAGGCTGTCAAAATCCCTGCGGTAGAACAACTTTATGTTTACATCAGGGTAGAGAGCGCGTAGTTTTCGCAATTTGCGGTTCTTCTTTGTAACAAGTTTCTGTTGCATGGTGGTAAGTTCTACGTAAAGGTCTTGCTCCACAAGATAGAAGTCCGGGCTAAAAGCTTCTGTCACATGGCCCTCTTCATCCCAATCGAGAGGAAAAGTGCGAGGTTCATATTCCCAGCGAATCTGGTAGAAGTCCAACAAACGTGCAAACTCCTTTTCGCTTGGGTGGGAAAAACGCACGGGATAAGGTTTAACGCGTTTTGGAGGGTTCGGTTCAGTATTGGCCACGAGTGCCCCCGCTAAACTCTGGTACACCACGCCTCCGCGGCGTGTTCTGACTGCATCGTGTTCTGACAAAGGGCCTACAGATGGTGATAGCTCCTCCCGTATCCACAAGATGTAGAGGCTTCCCATAAAGATGACCCCCCTATTTTACACATAAATGCATAATTTGACAACCCCGGAGTTGGCTCTGGTGTACGTCAAATTTCAACGTTGGGACACAAGATAGGCCCGACGAGCAAGTTCTCGCGCTTGCCCCACTTTGCATGCTTCGTATGCTTCGTGTCTTTGTGCCTTGGTGGTAAGGGCAGGCGTGAATGATTATGGACGCAAAACTTTGACGGACACCCGAATGATTCGCGGACTTGACTAGAACGCATGTTCCTGGTATAATATAACAGGGACAAATGTTCTGGTACACATAAGGAGGTGCAATATGACTGCACGGAAAGCAAAGAAGGGGTTGTCAGAGCGCCAGGAGCAAATCTTGCAGTTTATACGCGAGTTCACCCGTAAGGAGGGCCGTCCCCCCACGATCCGTGAGATTGGCTCGGCGGCTGGAATCAGTTCCACATCCGTGGTAGATTACAACCTGAACGCCTTGGCCAAGAAAGGATACCTGACCCGCAACCCACATGTATCTCGTGGTATCCGAATAATCGAAGATCTGAAGCGTGCCACCGATTTGATCACTGTGCCGGTTCTAGGGCTAATCCACGCCGGCGAATTGACACCACCGTTCGACCCGGTCGCCGTTGACGAGAGTGATGACTGGCTGGAACTCACGCAAGACATTGTTCCCCAAAGCCAAAACCTCTACGCGCTGCGCGTTGAGGGGGATTCCATGATCGACGCACTAGTTAACGATGGCGACATTGTGGTCATGACATCAAACGAGGACATAACCAACGGCGACATGGTAGCTGCATGGATTGTCGACAGGGAGGAGACCACCCTGAAACGTTTCTACCTCGAGGGGGAACGTGTACGCCTGCAGCCGGCGAACCCGGCAATGGCGCCCATGTACTTCGACGCACATAACGTTCAGCCACAAGGAAAAGTGGTTGCCATTATCCGCCAGTTGAACTAATACGAACCATACACAAGGCCTACCATACGATGGGGCCTCAGCCATTCCCGATGTAGACTACCGGTAGCCCAACTCGTGAAGCTGCCAGTAGTTGCTGGCTCCCTGCCTGCATTCACCGGTGCGAAATCATCGCCGTCTCCCTCCCAACTGTTCGGTGGGAAGTTTCTCCTATTGACCACGCACACAAAACGTGATACATTATCGTTATGAATCCTTGTAAATCCTTTGCCTGTTTATTGAGGAGAAACATGACCAAACCTTCAAGGAGTACGATCGCTTCCAGACATAACGCAGGGCGGCGAAAGCGACAAGATTTGTGTCCTGAGATTCCTTCACAATACCACCTCGGAGACAAAGAGGTGGACCTCCAATTTCTTACCTTTATCGAGCTTCATGCATGCAATCCGATTCGCTCTGAAGTCCTCGGCTACCTGGGTAATCACCCGGAACAACCGGTCAGTGCAAAAGAAATTGCCCGGGAAATTGGCAGAAGTCCCCGGTTGGTTCACCTGGAACTGTACGAGTTGGCTCTGTGGAACATCGTGGAGCCAACGTTGCAGAACGACAAGCGCAAATTCCGACTGAGTGAACAGCAATCAACCCGTGACCTCGCCATACGGTTCGCTCTGGCCATGGCCGAAGCCTCCGATTAGAACTGCCGGCCAAGTTTGACGGCCCGCGGCCTTCTATAGGTCTTCAGGTAATGATTTTGACACAGGAGCCTATGCCATCTGGCCGTGCTGGATTGAAATTGGCACTGGACTGTCTCGTCAAGCCGCTAAAAGCGGCTGAGTTCTAGCGGGGCAGCAGTCGCTTGAGCGACTTTGTCGTGCCGCCAGTGACGGCTTCAGCCCGTCACGGCAACCGGCAAGCAGAAACCCAACCACCAAGCTACAAATTGCCAAGCTTTTGCGTTTCATACCAATGGGTTTCCTTTCAAATGAAGAAAACACTGGGGCACATTTTCTCGCAGATGTGCACGTTCGAAGCTTGTCTAATTTGTTTCCGAAAACCCGCTGACCTTCTACTCAACGCCTCATGAACAGCTTGCGTGGGGGGAATTCCTCCCGCTCTTCCCACAGCGTATCCTCAGCGTCCCCGAGCAATCGTCCGCGGTCTCTGCCCGGCGCATTGACCATGTTGCTCAGCTCTCCATGATCCAGCCAGATGACGCCACAATGCGCACATGTGTCGATCATGACGTTCCCCGGACCGTAATACAGATGATTGTCCATTGTGCGATCGCAAATGGGACATTGCAACTGTCGCTCTTCATCGCGTGGCTTCCATAGACGCTGAGGTCGGTCAAGGCCAGGAGAAATCGCCCGACGATATTCAACAATTGCTCGGAAGAGCGGCTGTTTGATCAGCAATCCCCTGCAAGTCGTGCAGTGCAACACATCTATCTTGCTGATGGAGGCAGTTACCAGGGGGACCTTGTCCACCGGACATGCGATATTGCTGACTTCGCCCCACACTTTGACGCCGTCGTCAGACTCCGTCGGGAAGAAATATGACCGGCAGTACGCGCAGAAGAAGTGCTCCCCATTCTGAACCGACTTCATCGGCGCTCCACAGTTCTTGCAATTCATTTTTGTCTCTCCGATGCTGGGTGCCGGAAAGAGACCTCCAGCATGATGGTAGCCTGGACAACGGTCATGACCAAGAGTACAACGCCGGTGGGAGAAAGGCCGCGCTCCGAATCAGAAGGATACGCCGGCCGGCCACGCTGAGGTTCTTGCAAAAGGTTGTAGCTGGGGGACAGGGATTCGAACCCCGACTTACTGATCCAGAGTCAGCTGTCCTA
>CAZFFM010000029.1:0-19543 GCA_964517425.1 uncultured Ardenticatenales bacterium
ATAAGCCGAGAGTTCGTAGTCGCGCACAAACCGCTGGCGTTTTGCTTCGGGCAGTTCGGGGATACGCTCGCCGATTTCGGCAACCCAGGCCGCTGCGACCTCCAACGGCGGTAAATCCGGTTCCGGGAAGTAGCGGTAGTCGTGTGCTTCTTCCTTGCTGCGCTGCGATACCGTGCGATTTTCAGAAGAAACCCAGCCGCGCGTTTCCCGTTCAATCGGCTCGCCGCGCGTGAGCAGGACCGACTGGCGTACCAGTTCATATTCGAGGGCCAGTTTGACGGCGCGGAACGAGTTCATGTTCTTCACTTCGACCGGTATGCCCAGCTCCTCTTCGCCCTGGCGACGCACGGAGATGTTCGCGTCACAGCGAAAGGCACCGGCCTCCATATCGGCGGTAGAAACGCCCAGGTAACGCAGAATCATGCGCAGTTGGACGAGGTATTCGCGGGCTTCTTCCGGCGAGCGAATGTCCGGCTCGGAAACGACTTCCATGAGGGGTACGCCGGAGCGATTGAAATCTACCAAGCTGGCGTCGTCTATATGATAGAGCCGGCCGGTGTCCTCCTCCAAATGGACACGCCGAATGCCCACGCGTTTCCGTTCGTCGTTTACATCGAATGCCAGATATCCGTTGATCGCCAGCGGCAAATCGTACTGGCTAATCTGGTAGCCCTTGGGCAGGTCGGGGTAGGGGTAGTTCTTGCGATCCCATTTTGTGTAGTCCGGAATCTGACAATGCAGCGTCAGACCGGTCATGATCGTGAACTCCACCGCCTTGCGGTTGATCACGGGGAGCACGCCGGGCATACCCAAGCAGACCGGACAGACGTGCGTGTTCGGTTCCGCGCCGGCATAGTCCGCGCTGCACGAGCAAAACATTTTCGATTTTGTCAGCAATTGGGCGTGTACTTCCAGCCCAATCGCCGCCTCATATTCAGCCATGCGGTCTAACCTGCTTTGAAAACAGTAGTCAGTAGTCAGTCGTCAGAACGTGTTGCGTGTTGCGTGTTGCGTATTGCATTTGCACGTTGGAACGTTCCCACGTCTCACGTCTTCACGTTCCACGTTCTCCCTATCTCTATCTCTATCTCAACCCTCCATCTTCCACCGTTCATCCTTCATCATTTTGCATTCATCGTTCTAGGGTCGCTCCCCGCTCGGCAATTTTCATCGCTGATAGATGGAACGTAATTCCTCCGGCGTACTCACGGTCTTCAACCCTTTATGAATTGCGCGTAATACATTCAAGTCTTCGATCTTGTATATCTCCGGTAGCAGACCGAGTCCCTTGCGGCCAAAACGAATATCCAAAGCCACCTCGATCCCGGACAGCAAGCCCTGCTGCAAACCCTGCTCAACCCACTTCTCTGCCAACGTGGCCATCAATGTACCTCTCCTCGCTGGGCGAAGGCTTGTATGCAGCAAGCAGGGATCTCGACCAAATCCCGTTCAAAATGACATTGTATTGCGTGGTGCGTTTTGCGTGTTCCGTCGCTCGACATACCATGCCATCCCCACTGGGCTGGGCAAAAGTCTCCCGACCAAGCCCTGTTCGCATCTGACTACTGCCTCCCCTCACTTTGCATATCGCCGCACGAACGATTCCATGCGCCCCAAGGCCTCTTCGATGTCGGCCAGGGAGGCGGCGTAGGCACAACGCACATAGCCCTCGCCGCTGGCGCCGAACGCGCTGCCCGGCACAACCGCCACTTTTTCCTCGAATAGCAACCGGTCCGAGAATTCTTCACTGTTCAAGCGCGTACGCTCGATGGACGGGAAGGCGTAGAACGCCCCATGCGGCTCGAAACAGGGCATGCCCACATCGTTCAACCCCTGCACGATGACTTGCCGTCGTTGGTCGTATTGGTGGACCATGTCTTGTACAGCGTCTTCACCACTGCGTAGCGCTTCAATTGCCGCAATCTGGCCGGTGGTCGGCGCGGACATGATGATGTATTGGTGAATCTTGCGCATGCCCTTGAGCAAATCTGCCGGCGCGGCCACATACCCCACACGCCAGCCGGTCATGGCATAATCCTTGGAGAAGCCCCCCATGAGAATGGTGCGATTGTGCATGTCCTTCAGGCTGGCAAAGCAGACGTGGGGCATGTGGTAGACCAACCGGTCGTAGATTTCGTCCGATAGCACGATCAAGTTGTACTGCTCTGCCAGCCGGGCAATGTCCTCCAGCATTTCCCGAGGCATGACCGCTCCGGTGGGGTTGTTCGGATAGCCGATCAGAATGGCCTTTGTGCGGGGTGTGATAGCCGCTTCGATTTCTTCCGCCGTCACACGGAAATTGTGCTCCACGTCCGTCGGCACCGGCACCGGTTCACCGCCGGCAAAGATCACCGAGGGGTTGTAGGCGACGAACGACGGCTCCGGCACAATCACCTCGTCGCCGGGGTCTATCAGCGCGAGCATGGCCAGGTGTAAGGCCTCGGACACTCCCACGGTGATGAGAATCTCGTCCCGTGGATCATACGTGACACCGTATAGCTTCTGCAGGTGTTTAGCCAGAGCCTCTCGTAGCTCCAGAATGCCTGCGTTGGATGTGTATGATGTCTCCCCTGCTTTGAGCGATGCGACCCCTGCGTTTAGGATGGGGGCCGGGGTGACGAAGTCGGGCTCACCGACTCCCAGGGAGATGACGTCATCCATGGTGGCAATGACGTCAAAGAATTTACGCAGACCAGATGGTGGTACAATCGAGACTCTCTTGGCTACACGTGACAAAGTTTCTTCCTCCTGTTTCTCTCGTATCAGAGTAAAGTATCCAGCGGTTGATGAGGCAATCCAAAGGTTTCGGCCACCGCCGGATACGTTATTTGGCCGCGATACACGTTGACCCCTTTTGCCAGGGCGGGGTCTCGTTGGACTGCCTCTTTGAACCCACGATTTGCCAATTCAATGACGTAGGCCAATGTAGCGTTGGACAACGCAAACGTCGAGGTGCGCGGTACGGCCCCCGGCATGTTGGCCACACAATAGTGCAGCACATCGCCCACGAAGAATGTCGGATCGCTGTGTGTGGTGGGGTGGGTCGTTTCCACGCAACCACCCTGATCCACGGACACATCCACGATGACGCTGCCCGCTTTCATGGTTTCGACCATCTTTCGGGTGACGACATGCGGCGTCTTGGCCCCCTTGACCAGCACGGCCCCGATGACAACGTCGGCGTAGCGCACAGCGTCGGTGACGTTGCGCAGATTGCCGCTGAGCGTGGTCAAGCTGCCGTGCAAGATTTGCTCCAGATATTCCAGACGCTCCAGGCTTTTGTCGATCACCGTCACGTGGGCACCCATGCCTATGGCGACCTGCGCCGCGTTGGTTCCCACCGTGCCGCCCCCTACAATGACCACATCGGCCGGGCGAACGCCGGGAATGCCGCCGAGCAGTTTGCCCCGTCCGCCGTTGATCTTCTCCAGGTAGCAGGCTGCCACCTGGATGGCCATGCGGCCGGCAACCATGCTCATCGGTATGAGCAGCGGCAGCGACCGGTCGTCTCGTTCTACCGTTTCATACGCGATTCCGGTCACGCCCACACGGGTCAGTTCATCGGTCAGCTCTCTCGTCGCTGCCAGATGCAGATAGGTAAATAGGAGCAATCCCTCTCGCAAGTAGGGATACTCGCTCCGCAACGGCTCCTTCACCTTGAGAATGAGGCCGGCCCGTTGCCAGACCTCGGCTGCGTTGGCGAGGATACGTGCGCCGGCTGCTGCATATTCGTCGTCGGAGAAGAGGCTGCCCTCGCCGGCGCCCGCTTCCACCAGCACCTCGTGTCCTTCGTGACGCAATGCTTCCACGCCCCCTGGGGTTATAGAAACCCGATTTTCGTTGTCCTTGATTTCCCGCGGAATTCCGATGATCATCTTTGACCCTCCTTTGTTATTGTTGTAAGCGTTCAGGGACTACTCTGGAAATACCTGCTTCAATCTTTTCCTTGCCACGAATTACACGAATTTTCACTAATTTTTTGCTTTTTTCGTGTAAATTCGTGCAATTCGTGGCAGAATCAGGGGGTGCTGAACGGTTACTTATAGTTTTCAATCGCCATTGATCAACCGCTTCCAGATATGCCAGATGGAAGCGACCACCCCCATTTGTGCGCACGCGAAAGTGCGGGCCTTGCGGTTCCCGCCAAGCGCGTTCCACTTCCTCCACATTGTACCGGCGGCCTGCCCACCGAAAAGAGGTCGGGCGTTGAGCGTACGCATGGCCCGAATAGCAGACTACGTGTACGACCTCGCCGTTCACCGTTCCTTTTCACTCAACCAGTCGTCAATCTGGGACGTATCGCCCACATTCAACCTTTTCAAGCTGCTGCGCACGTGCGCGTTGTTGCCGATCAACGAGTGAGACAACATGGCCGTCTCGATCCGCGAACCTTCGTTGACGATGCTGTCCTTGATAATCGAATGTACCACTTCGCTGCGATTTGCCAGACTCACATAAGGGCCGATGACCGAGTTCGTGATCCGGCAATCCTCACCCACGCTGACGTACGGGCCCACCACCGCGTTCTCGATTGTGGCTGACGGGGCGATGGAGACCGGCGGAATGACGATGGCCCGTTCCGACGATTGGCCGTCGGTGACCGTTTTGCGCAACAAGTAGCGGTTCGTTTGCAACAGGCTTTCCGCCGTGCCGCAGTCTTCCCAGACGTCAATTGTCCAGGCGTTCAACCGTGTGCCGCGGTCTACCATCAGTTGCAAGGCGTCGGCCAGGTAGTATTCCCCTTGGGTTTGCTGCCCCCGGCGAATCAATTCATCAATGCAATCAAACAGCAGCGCATAGTCCTTGATGTAGTACATGCCCACTACCGCCAGGTTGGAAACCGGTTCCGAAGGTTTCTCCACGAATCGGGTGATGGTCCCATTGTTATCAAGCGTGACCACGCCGAAGCGGCGCGGGTCTTCCACCTCCTTGACGTAGATGACACCGTCCGACCTTACCCTTTTCAGCGAGTCGAGGTCGGCCTCGAAGATTGTGTCCACGAAAATGATCAGAACCGGGCCGGTGATGTGTTCGCGGGTCAGGCGAATGGCGTGCGCCTGACCACGCAGCTCCTTTTGGGTCACGTAGGTCGTCGGGAAGTCGTAGTTAGCAGCGACGTATTCTTTGATTTGCTCTCCCAGGTAGCCGACAATGAAGACCATCTTTTCGATGTCCAGGCCGGTCAGCTTGTCCAGAATGTGGCCGAGCACCGGTTTGCCGGCGACGCTGACCAGCGGCTTCGGCTTTGTATGCGTGTGAGGCCGCAGGCGTGTGCCCAGCCCTGCTACCGGAATGACAATTTGCATATTCTACGCTCCTCTTACACTTTTACATTCCCGATCACTGGCCCCCGCTGGGCGAAGGTCTCCTGACCGAGCCCTGCGCGGTTTGCCTCGGTCAGGAGACTTCGGCAAGCGAGCGATTTTCATCTCCAGGCGGGATGCACGAAAAAAGCGAAAAATTCGTGTAAATTCGTGGCGGATTTTTTGGGTACCCTCCCAGGTTTTACCCGTGCCCCACCTGAACGCTTACGACTGATCTAGCTCCAGGGGGTTTACAATTGTTAGCTGTTCTGCCACCAGCAAGCCATTTTGCATATCTTCCGTATATAAAACCGCACAACCTGTGTGCAAGGCGCTTGCAACTATCATACTGTCCCAGAAGGACAGGCTGTACCGCTCACGCAATTTAGAAGCCAACAGTATTGTGGCTTGGCCAAGTTCTACCACCGTGTACTTCTCATAGAATGCTAGCACTAATTGCCGGATGTATTCCTCTGTCAAGGCGCCGTTCTTTAACAGATTGACACACGTTTCGTTAATAACTTGCGTGCTGATCACTATGTCTTGGCTTTGTACAATATCTTTGGCAATAGTGCGCTTGGGTTCAGTGTTGGAATCGATGAAGGCATATAGCCAAATGTTCGTATCAATGAAACAACGTCTGCCCCGGTCTTTACGAGCAATCATAAACTTCATTTCTCGACAATGGATGAAAATCTTCCACCTTCAATGGAGATTCTAGGAGTTTATCAATGAGGTTCATGGATTGGGTTTGGTGTTCTGTCAGTATGATGACTCTCACGTTCTCCCTAAGCTTTCCTCTATACCGCAGGGGGACAGCTATAACCCCATTTTTTACTTGTGCTCTAAATTCAACAGCGTACATTTTCCCCCCTTTATGCTTTTACATTCCCGATCGCTGGCCGGCGCATGTGCCAGCCAGCAGTCTGTTCATAAGCGTATGCTGCACGCAGAATCGTCGCTTCGTCGAAGGCGCGCCCCTGGAATTGCAGGCCGACCGGCAGGCCGCCGGCGAAGCCACAGGGCACGGAGATGCCCGGCAGGCCGGCCAGGTTCAGCGAGACGGTGAAGATGTCGGTCAGGTACATTTGCAACGGATCGTCTACATGCTTGCCGATGGGGAAGGCCACGGCCGGCGTGGTCGGCACGGCCAGGAGGTCACATTGCTCCAGGGCGCGGTCGAAATCCTGGCGGATCAGCGTGCGCGCTTTGAGCGCTTGCAAATAATAGGCGTCGTAATAACCGGCGGAAAGGGCATACGTGCCGAGCATGATGCGCCGTTTAACCTCCGCGCCGAAGCCTTTGCCACGGCTATCGCGGAACATGTCCCAGATGTCGCCCCCTTCTTTGCGCAGCGAAAGGCCAAAGCGCACGCCGTCGTAACGGGCCAGGTTCGCCGAGGCTTCCGCCGTGGCGATCAGGTAGTAGACTGGCAGCGCGAACTGGGCATGGGGCATACTGACCGGCACGATCTGTGCGCCCAGGTCCTGCAAATGGTCGAGTGCCGCGAGGACAGTTTGTTCCACTTCCGGTTCCATGCCGCTGACATAGTATTCCTCCGGTTTGCCGATGCGCAGCCCCGAAAGGTCACCGCCTTGCTTACGGAGCAGGGCACTGTAGGGCAACACGGGCTCGTAAACGGAGGTCGAGTCTTTGGGGTCGTCGCCGGCGATGACTTCGAGCAGGATTGCCGCGTCTTCGACATCGCGAGTCAGTGGGCCGATCTGGTCGAGTGATGAGGCGAAGGCCACCAGCCCGTAGCGCGAGACACGCCCGTACGTCGGCTTCATGCCGACGACGCCGCACAGCCCTGCCGGCTGACGGATGCTGCCTCCCGTGTCGGAGCCGAGCGCGCCGGCACATTCGCCGGCCGCCACGGCTGCGGCAGACCCGCCGCTCGATCCGCCCGGCACGCGCTCCAGGTCCCACGGGTTGTGGGTCGGGAAGAAGGCGGAGTTCTCGGTCGAGGAGCCCATCGCGAACTCATCCATGTTGAGCTTGCCCAGAATCACAGCGCCCGCTTCGTACAATCGTCGGGTGACGGTGGCGTCGTAGGGGGGGACGAAGTTTTCCAGGATGCGCGACCCGCACGTTGTGCGCACGCCTTTCGTACAGATCAGGTCCTTGACGGCCAGCGGCACGCCGAGCAAGGGGGCGCTCTCTCCGGCGGACCGGCGACGGTCGGCTTCTGCGGCCTGCTCCAAGGCACGGTCGGCTGTAACCATCAGGTAGGCCTGGACCTGCGTATCCACAGAAGCGATGCGGTCCAGGTAGGCTTGCGTCAACGCGACGGATGAAACCTCGCCTCGATCCAGCAAGGCCAATGCCTCGTGGATGCTCAAATCAGCTACGTTCAAAACGGTTGTCTCTCCATTTGTCGAAGTACCCGGTCATAGAGGGCGAGAACGCTCTGCAGGTTGCTTTCCAGCGAGTATCTCTCCTCAACGCGCCGGCGGGCCAGCCGCGAAAGTTCCTGGCGGAAGTTAGGGAAGCGGATCAGTGTATCCAGGGCAAGCGGTAGTTGCCCGTCAAGCCGTTTGGGGTCGAGAAGCATGCCGACGCCCCGCAATGCCTCACCGTCGGAGCCGACGTCGGTGGCGATTACGGCATTGCCGCAAGCCATCGCTTCCAGCATAGAGAGTGACAGCCCTTCAACCTCGGATGGCAGAACGAAAATATCCGTCGCCTGTAGAATCTGTACGACGCGTTCCTGATCGGTGATCAAACCGGTAAAGATGACCTGCTCGTTTGTCTCGTAACGCTGTACCAATCGCTCGAAATCACCGCCGGTACCAACAATGACGATCTTGTGATCGGCGGGCAAATCGAGCTTGCCCCAGGATTCCAGCAGGTCCCCCACGTTTTTCTCTGGATCCACACGGCCACAGTAGGTCGTCAGCAACGCCGCCCCGATTTCGTCTCTGTAATCGCTCGGGCCGGGGGTAAAAACCTTGATGTCTACGCCGTTTGGGATCACGGCAATCTGGTCGGCCGGCAGACCGTAACTATCAAGCAGCGCGCGCTGCTCCTCGGAAAAGACGATGACGGCGTCGTAGCGGGCCAGGGGGCGCGCATACAGCCGGTACAAGGCACGCGTTCCGGCAGACCACAGCCCCAGCCGCCGGTCATACGGAAAATGAAAGGTGGCTACAAGAGGAATACCAAATTCGTGACATATCTCCGGCAAGCTAAAATCAAGCAGGGAGAACGACAACGAAACGTGCGCTACCGATACATTCTCTTCTTGCAACCGCCGGGTGATCATCGCGCGAGCGCTTGGCGAGGAGATGATGTCGTGATTGAAGACGTTGAATGATCCAATGCGCACGCCATTATGATCGGGCACATCTTCTTTGCTGTGATAAAAGAAGACCAGTTCATGGCCTAATTGGCGCAGGCCTTGTGGTATCTCTTTGGAATAGGTGATGAGCCCGTTCCCACGCTCGCGGGCTTTGTGCCCGAACCAGGCGATCTTCATGAGTTAGATTCTTCTAGCACCAAGGGCACACGAAAACAGCCGTCGGCAGTGTCCGGTGCATTGGACAGAATCTCATCCCGAGGGAACGAAGCACGTACACGGTCTTCACGCATGACATTGCTAACCGGAAGAACATGGGCCATAGGCTGCACGTCTTCCGTATCTAGTTTCGTCAACATCTCCACGTAACCGAGGATCGAGGAGAGTTGATCTTGATAGCGTTCGACTTCTTCGCCGGTGAGGCCCAGTTTGGCCAACTCCGCAATGTGTTCAACTTCTTGGCGCGAAAGTTTCATGGTGATTTGCCATATATCCAAAACGCAGTACTTACAATGGAAAACCCAAAACCTGAAACTTATTATATCACTTTCTTATCTGACAAGCAAGATTTCATTCGTTCGGGTAGACAGAAGTTCGACTTCTGCCAGAAGTCGAATTTCTACGCACAAAACCCCAGACGAATATGCCATTGACAGGGCAGAGAATTTCTGCTAGAATGATGGGTGACGAGCCATGCCCAACGGATCAACCAGAAGCGAGGGAGAGCGGTGATAGCCATAGGGTTGGAAGACATTCAGATAGCACGAACGCGCATCGCCGGCCACGTGCGGCAGACTCCCCTGGTAAGCGCCCATTCACTCCGGCAGCGAGCGACTACAGCTCGAACGCTACATCTCAAGCTGGAGAATCTGCAAGTCACCGGCTCGTTCAAAGCACGTGGCGCTGTCAACAAATTGTTCAGCTTGCCGGCGGAAGCGGTCCAGGCAGGGATCGTCACCGCTTCGGGTGGAAACCACGGGTTGGGCGTCGCCTACGCCGGCTGGCTGGCACATACACCGGCGACGGTCTACCTCCCCGGCAACGCGCCTCCCGCTAAAGCGGAAATGCTGGAACGGTGGGGCGCGCACGTCCTCATCGAAGGAGATGTGTGGGATGACGCCAATCGCGCGGCCTTGGCCGCCGCTACACGTGATGGGCTGACCTACTTCCACCCCTTCGCCGACCCTGCGGTGATCGCCGGCCAGGGCACGATTGGCCTCGAAATCCTGGAGGATGTGCCGGACATGGACATGCTCATCGTGGCTATCGGCGGGGGCGGGCTAATTAGCGGCGTGAGCCTGGCTGCAAAAGCGGTCAAGCCGCAGACCACGGTGATCGGTGTCGAGCCGGTGGGCGCTCCCACCCTGTACGAGAGTCTGCGCGCGGGCCGCGTGATCGAACTTTCCAAAATCCGTACGGCAGTGAATACCCTCGCCCCTCGTCAGAGCGCCGAGATCAATCTGGAGATCATCCGGCAGAACGTAGACGACATCGTGCTGGTCACGGACGACGAGATGAGGCAAGCGGCCCGCTGGCTATGGTTCGAGATGGGCATCGCCGCAGAGCTGAGCGGGGCCGCGGCCCTGGCCGCCCTACTGGCTGGCAAAGTACGCCCCTCCCCTGCACAAAACGTTTGCGCATTGGTCTGCGGGGCCGGAACCGATGGATTACGCTGAGAATCGTGGAGCGACTCTAGAACGATGAATGCAGAATAATGAATGATGAACGACGTGAAACGTAATGCGTATTGCGTACTACGTACTACGTATTGCGTATTGCGTAAAGATTGCATAACGAACGGCCCCAGGCAGCACGTATCACGTTTTACGCAATACGTCGTCTATATTACACCATGACCTCACCAGCAATCATTTTCCGAAAATCCGATACCTGGTTAGATCAGCGACAGCCGTGGGTGCAGTTGGCCTCGTTTGTCGTCACGGTGCTGCTGGCAACCCGGCAGCACTGGTCCGCACGGGAGATGGCCTGGAGCTTCTGGCTGGCAGGGCTCCTTTTGGGCCTCATCTACATCCCGATCAACCAGATAGCGACAAGCCTGCGCACACCGGAGAGCACACACCCGTCACGCGCGAGCAGAGCGATGCACGCACTGCGTGCGATGGCCGGCACCTACTTCGTCCTCTTCTTCGCCTATTTGATCTTCGCCGGCTTTTTGGACACCATCTTCAATATGATCGCCTTCGAGGCCGGGCGGGAGGAATTGACCTGGGTTTTTGCCTCGCTGCCCGCTATGCTCAACCACATCTTGACACAGCGATGGCCCTTCCTGGTGGCGAGTGGAATCGCACACCTGCCTGCTTACGTTCATGATGCCGTGACCGTCGAGTTCACCGATTTCTCGAAGCCGATCTTCGCCAGAGACCTGCTGCGCATGGTCATCTTGATCTTCATCCTGGTTCCCCTCACAATGGTAGGTCTAGGCATTCTCGCGCTCTATGCTATTTTGTTTGTATATTTTCTGCCGTGGAGCAGTATCCGGCAGATCACGAGGCAGGTACGGGGTCTTTCGCAGGGAACACGCCCATGATACGTTATCCCGTAGTACGCATAATCTTCTTCTGCGCAACTTTGCTTGCTGCCGGTATGATCGCGGTGGTGCTCTCCCCCGCCTCTCTGTCAGCACCTCGTTGAGCGGGTGGACTGTTTGTTGTCCGCGCGAGGGATTCTAGGGTTTTGTCACACAGGAACTGTGGCGTCAGAATCCCTGTTCCGGCAACTCCAGGGCTTGCCCCTATTCCGAAACTGCGGAAACGATATCGCGCATTGGTGACCAGGACATGCGATGCCAGGGTGTGGGGCCGAGGTGTTCGAGTGCTTGACGGTGCGCAGTCGTGCCATACCCTTTGTGTTGCGCAAACCCATAGCCGGGGAACTTCGCGTCCAGCGCCACCATCCATGCGTCACGGGCCACTTTCGCTACGATGGATGCCGCAGCAACCGAAAGGCATAGCGCATCGCCGTGAACGATGGCTTTTTGTGGGAGTGGCGATTCTGGGAGCGGGAAGGCATCCAGAAGCAAACAATCGGCCGCCGGCGAGAGGGATTGAAGGGCGCGCATCATGGCCAGACGCGTCGCCGGTGCAATGCCGACGTCATCAATTTCAGCGGGTTCAGCACGACCGATCGCTACGGCGAGGGCGTTTGCCCTGATGATGGGCACAAGGAATTCCCGTTTTTTTGCCGAGAGTTTCTTCGAATCGTTTACGCCGCCGAGCGCTGCAATCAAATTGTTGCGGGCCAGTGGCAGAATGACCGCTCCAGCAACTACGGGGCCGGCCCACGAACCCCGGCCAACTTCATCCAGACCGGCAATCAGCTGGTATCCCGCTCTTTGTAGGGCATACTCCTCGTAAAGTGTGGGAGATGGCATTTCCGGATGGGGTTTTTAGGCAAGACATTGGATCATGCCCTGCCGGCCGTTATTCCTAGTATCGTTTCTCGACCAGACGAGCCCGCTTCCCTGTACGGTTGCGCAAGAAATAGAGTTTGGCGCGATGCACACGTGCGTGGCGCATTACTTCGATCTTCTCTACACGTGGCGAATAGACCATGAAAGTTCTCTCGACGCCAACACCGTGTGCAGCGATACGACGTACCGTGACACTGCGGTTCACGCTCCCACCGGTCAGCCGAATAATGGTGCCTTGGAATATCTGCACGCGCTCATTGCGCCCTTCCACGATGCGGTTGTGCACACGCACTGTGTCGCCCGGCCTCAGTTCCGCGACCTCGCGATCACCGCGTGCAGCAATTTGCTCTTCTTCTACTGATTGAATCAATGTCTGCATCTTTTTCTCCCAACGTGCGAACTTGAAAATGTACAAAACGCCCTGCCGTACACGAATAATCCTCTTTTTATCAAAGCAGGGGATTATACCACATGAATTCGGTTTGAGCAAGAAACACGCTTACTACCAAGACACAAAGCGGACAACTTTATGGGAGTGCTGAACGCTTACGAACGTTCTACTGCCCAAGATAAAGGTATTGCATGGTAAAGGGGTGGTTCAGGCCCAGCAATTCAACGACGGCTTCTGTGGTGGGTTGGGAGGTGACAGACCCCATCAGCGATTCTAGGAAGGTGGGGGCCGGCCGGTACGGGTGGAGCCGGGGCGTGCCCTCGATGCCGCCCAGTGCTGCGGCGCGTTCGATGGCCAGATCCAGGTTTCCCAAACGGTCCACCAGGCCGAGCGCGTGGGCCTGTTTGCCGGTGTAAATGCGCCCATCGGCCAGCTTGCGGACTTTGGCCTCGTCCATGCCCCGCCCCTCGACGACTACCTGAACGAAGTTGCCGTATGTTTCCTGGATCAAGGCGTCCCATATTGCCCTGTCTTCCTCTGTGAACGCGCGAAAGGTGCCCTCTTCTTTGTGCGGACCGCTGGCCAGGACAATCATGCGGATGCCGAGCTTGTCGAGTAAGCCCTGCACGTTCGGCATCATCGTGATCACCCCGATGCTGCCGGTCAATGTATTCGGGTTGGCCACGATTTCTTGTGCCGCGCAGGAAATGTAGTAGCCACCGGAAGCGGCCAGCGAACCCATCGAGATGACAATCGGCTTCCGCACAGCCTTCATGGCCTGGTATATCTCGTCGGAGGCGACCACACCGCCGCCGGGGCTATCTACCCGCAGGACGATGGCCCGAATTTTGTCGTCCTTGGCCGCCTGACGCAGGAAGCGCGCGATTTCGTCGGAATACGCTTGCCCTGCGGACGAAAATGCGCCCCGTGGGCGGTCGCCAGAGACAATCACACCCTGGATGTAAATCACGGCGACCTCGTTCTGCTTCAGGGATACCCCTCGCGAGACGGCCAGGCCGGCCACGGCAGCCAACACACAGATGCCAAGCGCAGCCAGAATGAGTAGACCGCCGATAATACTTGCTTTCTTTTTATTCATGATGCTCCGACTTTTTTGCTATCCGCGTTTCGTTTCATCCATGATTCAATTACGGAGTAGCACGAAGGTAAAGGTGCTCACCACTGGACGCCGTAAGTGCCTATAGAATTATACCATGCTGTACGGAATCAGGCAAAGCGAGTTCAGAAGTTCGACTTCTGCCAGAAGTCGAACTTCTGTGGAGCACAACCTGAGTTGTGTCACCCTTGCTTTTGTACATACGATGTGATACAATTAAGACCATGATTCGACTGCCCGATCCCCTCACCTTTGAATGGGACGAAGGAAACCGAGACAAGAACTGGTTGATACACCGGGTTAGCAACGCTGAAGCAGAGGAGTTGTTCTTTGACCCGCATAAGCGGCTGGCCAGGGATGTCCTACACTCAACGGCAGGTGAAGCTCGTTACATCATCTTGGGACAAACCCTTGCTGGCCGGCTGCTGTTTGTGGTTTTCACCATTCGTGAAAGTCGAGTGCGAGTCATTTCGGCCAGAGACGTGAACAAGAAAGAAAGGCCACTTTACTATGAAAGCAAAGATTGAGTTGCCCCCTTTTCAGAGCGAGGATGAGGAACGGGAGTACTGGGGCGAGGTTGATCTCTCCGCACATTTCGATCCTCAGGATTTTGGTACTGTTTCCTTTCCCAACCTCAAGCCCTCCTCCCGATCTATTTCTATCCGATTTCCCGAATACATTCTCGATGCAGTCAAGGAGAAAGCCAACGCCATGGGAGTGCCCTATCAGGCACTCATCAAGGAAGCGGTTATCAAGGCTTACGTCAAATCGGAGAGGGATTGATGTTGGCATCCCCTAGCCCGGACAAGCCGGAACCAAAAAGTCTAACCACAGATTTCACGGATGACACAGATTAAAAAAACAAGAATAATCTGTGCAATCTGTGCAATCTGTGGTTCATCTTCTTGCTTCGTGTACGAGAATTTAACTGTTAAGCGCCTACCCTATTCAGGGGATCGTTTTCCCGGCAGCAGCCGGCGCACAACGGCCCGGTCGTCGGCGTCGAAGGTGCCCAGCGCGAGCAGCAGCCCGCCATAAACGGCCACGATCAGCGGGATCAAGAGGTAGAACGGGAAGCTCCACAGCGCCAGCAGCAGGGCCGTCGCGGCCGCTAACGCTGCGACTGGCCGCCAGAGCAACCCGATCCACGGAATGGGCGCCAGGTGCCGGCGCAGACACCAGTAGAACGGGATCAGCAAGGCCAGCTCGGAGAAGATGGTGATCACGGCGGCTGCCCGGTAGCCATAGCGGGGGATGAAGGCCAGGTTCGCCAGGAGGTTGAAGGCCACACCGATGAAGAAGGCGCGGGTCAAGAATCGCTGCTGGTCAATGGCAATCAGCACGTAGTGGGTCACGCTGTTGATGAAGCTGAAGGGGAGGAACCAAATCAGCAAGCGCAGGGCGATGGCCGCATGGGGCAAATACTCCGGCCCGCCGAAGAAGAGGATGATCCCCTCGGCATAGCGCGTCGTCAGCAGGGCGACAGGCAGGCTGATCACCACCAGGAACTTCAAGGCCATGACGTACGCGCGCAGCAGCGAATCGCGCGCGGAGGCGGCATAGCGCGACATGATCGGGAAGATGGCCAGGGTGAAGGCCGACGGAATGATGTTCAGGCCGTCAATGAATTTGTAGGCGGTCGTGTACCAGCCAACTACCGTGTCTCCCTGCATGGGCTGGAGCAGGGTGACGTCCACGCGAAAGAAGATCGTGGCCAAGATATCGTTGATCATCAACGGAAAGGAGGTGTCCACCATGCTGCGTTGGAAGGCGGGATCAATGTCGAGGCGGGGCCGGAAGAAGGTGCGCGTGACCAGCACGAAAAAGATTCCTGCCGTGATGGTATTGACCGCCACCGAGACGGCCGCCAAACCAACGAAGCCATAGCCGAGCAGCAATGCGCCGGTGCCCAGCGTCACCCGCATCACGGTCGTCACGGAGGCTACTACCGCCGGCACTTCCATCTTCTCGTGTGCGGAGAAGACGGAGCTGAGCGCCGCAGCTAGGTTGCCGGGGATCAGGGCCACGGCAAAAAGAAGGATGGCCCAGGTTGTGTCGTCGGTCAGGGCGAAGAAGTGTCGCCAGCTAAAGAGAAAGAGGAAGAGGACCGGCACCATAGCCACCGACAGGACCAGCCGCAAGATGGCCGTGTTGCTCAGGTAGCGATTGCTCTGGCTGCGATCTTTGGCTACCTCGCGCATGAGCAGGGTACTCAGCCCAAAGTTCGTAAAGATGGCGAAGTAGCCGATGATAAACACGGCAAAGGCGTAGCGCCCGGCCAGCGTCGGGCCGAGGATGCGCAGCATGAGCATGGCAAAGGCTGTGTCCATGGCCTTGTTCACCAGGGAGAGGGACATGGGGGTCAGGCTGTTCTTGGCGATGCGCTTTACCGGATGGTCTTCCGTGCTCTCCTGATAAATGCGGCCCCACACCCAGTAGCCGGAGGCAAGGAGCAGCAGAATGCCGCCCAGAAAACTGATGAATAATCCCAGCTTGAAGGACATCGGCGTATATTTGAAACGCACGGTTTGTTGACCGGCGGGCAAGGCTACCGCACGGAAGTTGTCGTCGGCCCGGTAGATGTGCAGGGGCTGCTCCTCATCGTCCGGAGCACCGGCGGGGCGACGATACGCTTTCCAGCCGGGGAAGTAGGAATCGCTCAGGACGAGCCAGGCCGGTGCCCCCAAATCTACGCGGATGGTCACCTCGTTTGCCGTGTAGCGCGTGATTGTTGGTACGGAAAACCGCCCTTTCCCGTTGCCGGCCGGGGGTGGTGCAGGGACCTGCTCTTCCACCAACACCTCCACGCGCGGGTCGAAGGAGCGCATGGCCTCGGCCAGTTGCGCGCGGTCTGCAATCACCCGGGCACGCGGCACGATGAATGCACGCGGCAGGACATCCGTGTTCTCGTAGATGCGCAGTTCGTCCTCATAGACCAGGCGATAGTGGGCGTTCGTCAGCCGCTCTTTGGTCAACACGAAACGTACGTTCAGCAAATCTACCAGCGCGGAGTCGAGCGAGCCGGCCCAGTAGAAGGGGGAGATGCGGTTGTAAAGCAACTGGCCCTGCGTTTCGATCAGTCCCATGAAGTCGGCGTACTGTTTGGGGATGATCGAGTCGTAGCCGCGAATGTCTTGCAGGCCGTAGAACATGCCCACGTTCGGGTTGAGGATTTTGCCGCTCGATTCGCTATCCAGGCTGGCGATGCGGAAGAGGCCGGGTTGCGCTTGCAAGAACCGCACCGCCGGCGGGGTGAACTCGGCGAGCCGCACGTCGGCGGCCGGATTGAAGCCGTGGCCTATCACCAGCAAGTCGGCAGCCAGGGCCAAGACAGCCAGCGGTTTCCAGATCGGGTGCCGGCCCAGACGCGCCGGCAGGTAGATCGGGCAGTAGCTCACCCGTAACACAGCGCCCGCTGCGGTCAGAGCCAGCGCGAACCAGAACAGGTTGCGCCATTCGTAAGAGAGGAAGGACGCCCCGCCGGTGAAAGCGCGTTGGGCCAGGTCGGACGAGGCCACGACACGGCCGGCGTAGACGACGAAGCTGCCCGGCGAGAGGAAGACGGCCAGCAGCCCCGCCAGCAGCGCGATGCCCGCGGTGAACGTCAGCCAGCCCACGATGCGCGGCCATTTCGACGGCCGCCGGTGCAATTCCGCCAGCACCTGTGCGCCGATGCCGGCCAACAAGGCCATGGAGAGCGTGTACGGATAGACCCAGCGGAAGGGGGAGTGGAGCTGGTTGAAGCCCGGGATGCCGTGGTAGAGCAGGGCGTAGGCCGGCGTGCCGAAGGCAAAGAGGAGCGATGCCCCGGCTAGTGCGGCGAAGATCGTGACGTACGGACGGCGTTCGTCCTGCCGCTGTAGCCCCGTGAGCAGGGCGACGAGGGCCAGCACCGGCGGCAGGATGCCCACGTAGCTTCCCGC
The DNA here is from genome assembly GCA_964517425.1 of uncultured Ardenticatenales bacterium. Lineage (GTDB taxonomy): Bacteria > Chloroflexota > Anaerolineae > Ardenticatenales > JAADHH01 > JAADHH01. The sequence goes on from CAZFFM010000029.1 coordinate 17,463, forward strand.
CTCCACGTAGTTCTTGATGCCCCAAAAGGGGTTGTCCACCGGTTGCCCCAGCGCGTTGTGCGTGAAGGGCTGCCAGGTGCGCGTGAACAGGTCGAAGTAGCGGTGGTGGGCCGGATTGCCGAACACATCGGGTACGAAGAAGGCGGCGATCTGGCGCAGGGGGTAGGCCCAGCCAATCACGTCCTCGTAGCGCACGGCCCCCTGGCGGAAATTGTGACGCACCAGCTCGTACAGGGGAATGAGTTGCACAGCACCGAGGGCCAGCCCCACGGCGGCCATGGCGGCGAGGGCCAGTGTCGTGCGCGCCAGCAACCCCCCGTCGTGCCGGCGCTGCCAGAGCAGTGCCAGGCGAGCGAGGGCGTAGAAGGCCGCGACCATCAGCACGTACAGGGCAATCTCCACGTGGCCGGCCAGCGCCATCAGGCCGAGGGCGACAGCGCCAACCGAGGCATAAGGGACATACGCCGTGGGATGGCGGTGTCCCGCTTCCGCTTTCTGTACCAGTCGCTCGATCATGGCCAGCACGAGGGGCAACCAGCAGGCCGCAGCCAGCACCATCGGGAAGTCAATGCTGACGATGAAGAAGCCGCTGAAGGCGTAGGTGATGGCTGTGATGGCCGAGGCGATACCGCCCAGCCGCATCGCGCGGGCGAAGAGGCCGGCGAAGAGGCCGGCCAGCAGCAGTTGCAGCAACGTGAACCAGCCGTAGGCTTGGGCCACGGGAAAAATGTAGAACAACGCACTCAGCGGATAGAGCGCGGAATGTTGCCCGGCGGCCAGGAAGGGTACGCCGGCAAACAGATTGGGATTCCAAAGAGGTATTTGGTGATTGGCCAGCGACCGGCGGATGAACAACTTCCAGGCATAATTTTCCAGCAACAAGTCGCTGAGCAATTGATTGTGCGGCACGCCGACGCCGTACGATTGGGCAAAGTGGTCCCAAGGCGGGAAAGCGAACAGGTTGTCAAAGGGGACGAGGACGCGACCGCCCAGGGTAACCGGCCACAGTAAGATCAAGCCAAAGACGAGAAGAAGAAGGGCCAGGGCCAGCCCGCGCGTTATTGTTTTGCGTTGCGGTGACGCCATCGGATTTCCCACACGCGCCAGGCGGCCTCGAACTTTATGGGGATCGACATTTTCGAGCGGCCAATGCGCCGGTCCTCAAAATAGATGGGATACTCGAGGACACGGAAGCCCTTTTTCTCCGTCAGGTAGGCCATTTCCACCTGGAAGACATAGCCGCTCGATTGAACATTCTGCAGGTCGATATTCTCCAGGACGCGACGTCGCCACAATTTGAACCCGGCGGTGACGTCGCGCACGGCCAGGCCCAGGATTGCGCGGGTGTAGACTTGGTTCGCCCACCAGCTCAAGAAATACCGTCCGGCACTCCAGCGCTCGTCCAGCTTGCCGCCCGGCACGTACCGCGAGCCGACAATGACATCGTACGCCGGGACAGTCTCCAGAAACTTGGGGATATAGTGGGGCGAATGGGAAAAGTCTGCGTCCATTTGGACGATGTAGTCTGCGCCCTCGGCCAGGGCGCGTTGAAACCCGGCCACATACGCAGTCCCCAAGCCCTGTTTTCCGGCACGATGGATTACATCAAATCGGTCGGGGTAACGGAGGTGGATGTCGTCGGCGATCTCACCGGTTCCGTCGGGCGAATCGTCGTCTACGATGAGCACAGTCAGGTTCTCTAGCTCAAGGGATAGCAAGTCGGCTGCGAGTGTGGGCAGGTTGTTGGCTTCGTTGTATGTGGGAATGACCACCGTGGTCTTTGAAGACAAAATTTGATTTTCCTTCCATCAATAGAAATGGGCCGTGGCCTGTAACGTGACGGGGAATTATACAATGAGATAGGAGAAAGGTCAAAGTAACCCAACGGGCTTGCGCAGCAAACAGAGTTGCCCGCTCGCGGGGCTTGCGCAGCGGTTTGCCGCAAACCCCGAATTGTAGGGGGAGGGAGAGACGAGGGGACACCCCTCGTACTCCCCGGACATTTGCTGCGCATGCCCTCGCGGAGGGTAACCGTTCACTCCCCCCCCCATTGAGGACTCAGGAAACACTCATCCAACAGG
>CAZFFM010000030.1:0-19462 GCA_964517425.1 uncultured Ardenticatenales bacterium
AAGGGAACGTCGTGCAGAATGTTCCTCCCGTTGATGTACCACGTGCTGTCGTTGTCGGAGAAGACCCGTGCTGCAATGGGCCACGGGGGCCATCACCGCCCGTGACACTTCATCCCACCGGGCCAGAGCCGGGTCAAACGGGATCAGGAGGGACCCAGGGGAGTTGAACCCCTGCCCGACGGGATCATTCGCCGGTGGGCGCCACACTCTGGGCCCTTGAAGACAATGCTTTTGATCTCATAGCCTTTACCACAATCAAGTTCTGGTCGAGTAGCTATTTTGCGCTATCATGGCCCTCCCAGCTCTACGAACACAAAGCCATCTGCACCGTCCCCCTGATCGTTCGGCCGGAAGTCGTTCAGGCCCACCCACTGATTGGCGGCGTAGAAGTCGGGCAGCTCGAAGACCGTCTCCCGCCAGGTGCCGCTGCATGTGCCCCCGGTGGTCGTAGTATTCCAGCGCCCAGGTGTCTGTACCTTGATCCAGGTACACCACGCGTACCCACCAACCTCACCCCTCTTCCCGTGGGGCGAGGCCGGCGTAGCCGTCGTCGATGTCGAAGTACAGGCAGCAAGGGTGTGCGTCATATTCTTAAGTCCGCCGCGTCTGCCGTTCCGCCACCGCCCCATAAGACCCAATAGACCTCATCTTCCCATTATACGCTGGCTGTTGCAATCTATCAACATCGTCATGCGCCTGTCACGACATGTTCGTGTTCCCCCCTGCTGCCGCAAACAGGAGGATTGCGCGATGAACGCAAAGCCGCAATCTATGGGGGTGCAAGAGGTGGCAGTTTGGCGAGAGGCCACCGAGAAGGGGCTGACGAGGAAACAGGTGTAGACGATCCGGCAGATGGCCCGGGAGCGCGGCAATCTGGCGGCATGCGCCGGCGAGAGAGCGGCCAACTTTCCGGAAAGCTGGTCTCTCTCTCCAGAGTTGATTTTGACAGAATCTGGAGGGCGGTGTATACTGGATGCGACTTCATGTCATTGCGTCTCCTTGTACCACGTCAAGCCCCCAATTCATGAGCAGAGCCAACACGACGCAAGGATGCGTTGTCAGTGAGAGGACAGATAGGAAAGAAGGATAGATCGCAACTGGAGGAGAAAATGGCATTTGATATTCACCAACTGGACGAGGTCGACTCCTATGATGACGGGGGAGAAGAAGCCCTAGGGAAGTACCGAGACGAGCTGATACGACGGTTTTTCAATTCGCCTGAAGGGGAGGCTTTCCTCAAAGCCTATCCAGAGGGGGGCTTTTGGGCCATGCAGTTGATGCACTGTGGGTACGTCTATCTGGGTCTCACCTTGCCTCAGATGACCGTTGCAGACGTTGAAGAGATCGTGACGGAGTTGTTTCCACGCAAGGTATCGCTGCTTTCACCTGATGATGCGGAGGATACCCTACCGGAGTTGGTGGCCTTTTGGGAGTATCTCAAGCGAGCGTACAAGTTGCCCAAGGCAGACTCGATATTGAGGTTCCTGCGCGGAGTTGGCCCTGAATTCAAGAGGATGATGAATGACCCTTCGCTGTTTGGGCCAGCGAAAGCGTTCTTCATGATGGGCCAATCGGCAGGCTTTGATATGACCGACGAAGAAGACCTACAAGCATTCATGTATGCCTACAATGCCAGTCTAATGATGGCACAGGGGGGAGACCCGCAGAGGCCTGCGTCAGGTACGTCTGGTCCCTCAGGCAGTTGGGGGGCAAAGCCAAAGAGAAAGAAGAAACGGAAGGCGGCTAGGGCAGCAAGGAAGAGGCAGCGGAAGAGTTGAAAGTAGGACAGGATAGCCATGAATCTTCTTCAAGCAGGCCAAGTAGAATTTGCTCGATTGATCAACAAATTCATCGATAAGGAAAGATGTGCTGGAACGTGAATCGTTAACTGCTGAATTGTCAGCTCACGGGCTGCATTTTGTCATCGTTAGCCTGACCTTTCTCCTGCCGTTGGCCACAGGCGTTCATTCATGGCTACGTTTCATGCCCGATCCCGCAAGCGTGACCAAGGTACGCCGTGTCAAGTCAAATGATAATGTTACCGAAAGGTCATGGTTCAGTCAAATGATAATGTTACCGGGGGGCTACGTTCCACCTCCTTTCTCGGTTCCCTCTGTGGGGGGCGTCAGGGTCTGGCGGATTGACGGTGAAATTCACCACCGTGTCACCGCTGGAGCTTGGCCTCCAGCGGAGGCAGTACCGGGTCTGAACCGTGCTTCTCGGCCCTTTCCGGGGGCCACAAGGGCACAAACAGCCCCGGCTCCGGCTCGATCAGCCCATCCATCTGGCGGAACAGCGGCACGAATGGGCCAAGCGGCACCAGCGCGCTGCACCGCTGCTGTTCCACGTCTATGCACACCTCGCGCAGGGCCAGGCGCACCAGATCGCGCTGCTCCTCCAGCGTGGCTGCGTCCCATACCTCGGCCAGGCTATCCAGCGTCGCCGCAGCCCACTCGATACTGGCCAGGTCCGACGCCGGCACGCTCTCCAGTTCCCGCCGGATGCGCCGCGCCTCCCGTTCGTACAGCCCCAGATCGTCCCCGAAATGACCCCGTATGTACAACTCTTGCAGCCGTCGCCGCTCCGCCAGCAAGCGCGCCCGCCGGCTCTCCAGCGTATCCCGCTCATCGCTGCGCTCCAGCAGGGTCTCCAGCCGCTCTTTCCAGTCGTCGGGCAACCGCAGATGGCGGAAGACGGCCCCCACCTGCTCCTCCACCGGCCCGGCCGGCGTGCCCACCTGCGCCTGTGGACAGTCCCGGTGACCCCGGGCACGTGACATTTCGCGATAGTAGCGATTGCTCTTTGTGGCCTGCGCCCGCAGCCGCCGCCCGCAGATGTCGCAGACGGCAATGCCGTTCAACAGGTAGGTGCGGTAACTCGCCTGGTAGGTGCGCGACCCGCTGCGCCGCTTGCGCATGGCCTGTTGGCAGGCCTCGAACGTATCCGGCGACACGATGGCTTCGTGCTGCCCCTCGTAGACCTCCGGCCCCGGCCCCCGCGCTTTGCTCTTGATCCGGTAGACCACCTGCCCGGTGTAGAAGCGGTTGCGCAAGAGGTCATCGATGGTGTCCTTGGAAAAGGGCCGCCCACTGCGGGTCAGGTGGCCGGCGTCGCGCAACCGTTCGGAGACCTGCTGGAATGAGTAATTTCCCGTGGCGTACAGTTTCGAAGGCCATGCGTGCCGCCTTTGTCTCTCGCGGCTCGATCTGCGGCGGCTGACGGGGTTCGCTGCCCCGGCGGTAGCCGTAGGGGAGCACCGAAGCATTGTACGCATTGAGGCAAACGTGACACGTTGGCTTCCAGAAGCTCCAAGTCCTCGTCCCCGAGGACGGATTGACGGGGCGAATCCCGCCTGAGACGCCCCCGAGACGGGGGCTGAGAGCGAGTACGTGCGACTCTTGCCCCAATGCCATTGTACAGTCCCTGCCGCGCCCGTTGCCGCTTGCTCTTGGCCACGTGCTGGCGTAGCTGGTCCAGATAGTATTGATGAATCGCGGCCATCATGGCCAGAAAGAACCGGCTGGTCGGGTTGGAGAAGTCGAAGTCGGGGTCCTTCACCGAAGCAAAGCCGACATCCAGATTGCCCAGTTCCTCGAAGATGCGGAAGGTGTCGAAGATGGAGCGGGAGAGGCGGCTCAGTTCATGCACCAGCAGGACATCGAAGGACTTCTGCCGCGCGGCGAGGAGCATCTCCTGCACGCCGGGGCGGTCCAGGCTGCTGCCACTGTGGCCGGGGTCAATGAAGCGGGGCCCCTCCGTCCAGTTCCGCGCGCGGGCGAAGTCCTCCATCTCCGCCAGCTGCGCGGCGATGCTCAATCCTTCTTCGGCTTGTCTCCCCGTGGAAACACGTGCATACAGTGCGACGCGCATCGTTGTCCTCCCACTCCATATTGCGTCTTGCGTGGTACGTTCTTGCCCTGATTATAGCATGGGCAGGCCAAAAGGCAAGCAGGCAGGCCGGAGCGAGAAAGTGCAAGGACAGCAGACTGGCCCCTGGATGCCGGCCCTCTTGCAGACGGGCCAGACGTACACGCAACGGGTGCTCTTCTACGTGCCGGCGGGCGAGACGCCGTTGGTGCTGGTGCACCGGCCGCTGAGAGCCGGCTGTGGCTCTTCCCGGGGGGCGAGGTGCGGGACTGGGTCGCCTTGCGTGTGCCGGCGGAGGCGCACGACCTGATGCTGGTGTTCGACCCGCAGCCGGGGCAGGCGACCTCGCCGCGGCGGTATTTGGCGTTGGAGTGTTAGCAATTATCAAGGCGCTCCCCGCTCGACGATCCACACTTTCCACCATCGCTGTTTGACAGTACCGGAAACTGGGTGTATACTACATGTAATTTCCTGTAAGTCTGCGTCGTTTCTTTAATATTGTCATCATGCTCTCACCTTATTTCTGCCGATCCGTGGTCTAAACGATGGGGCCAACCTCACCTGGCCTACGTGGATCAGAAGCGCCAGGAAGGTCGCGTGGTCTACGCCGCACCAGCCGACATCGCCAGGCTTGCTTTCACGACGGCGACACCAACCCCAACGGCAACGCCGACCCCCTGACTGACTTGTTATCACTGTTCTGTGGCGGCCGGCTGGTTGCGGGCTTGGTTCGGTGAACAACGTGGCGATTGAGCAACGAGCGTATCGTGCGCCCTGATCGCGGTACAAACGGTGGAGCAGCTGGCGTGGCGCTTCAGCCAAGCGGCGACGATGCTCCCGATACTTGCCCAAAGTCTCTCTCCACTTGCGCGTTAATGCACGTCCACTGATGCGGCGCTGGTGGCAGCGCAGCCGTCCAAACGATGCCTCCAGACCCAAGGGGCGAGGCATTCCCGCAGACCCATGAGGAGGGCAAACCCCCTTAGCGTGTCCTATCGAGTAAGGAGGATGCTGCCAAGCAGCGTATGATCCGGCTGACCTGGCCATGCCGGAGGCCTTCCTGCGCAACCCGCAACTGGTATGGAAGTGGCATGCCTGGCGGCGCAAACTGGTGACCTAGGTCGTCGCACCGAGCCTTGGAGGAGCCTGCAGTTCTGTCCCAGGCCTGCCTGCTGTGTGAGGGCAGGTCAATTACCTTGTTCTTGCCAATCGGTGACCCAGTTTTGGGGCTACCCTCAATCCACCAGCATTGCCTCGTATCCGGCGATAGCCAGCATCTCGTTCGGGTACACTCGATTGTGGCGTATCTTTTGGCCTACAACGACGTATTACCATGGAAGGGGCATTTCTCTGGGCCTGTATTTGGTGCAGATAAAGATTCCGTGGCAGCAACCGATAATAAAGTAGAGTCGCGACCACCAAGGGGGGGGGTGCCACGCAATGCGACGATTCTTGATAGCTTTTACTTTCCCATTGTTTCTTTCCTTTACAGGCCTGTATATTCTATTTGCTGGCTTAGCCTTTGCCCGTGCTGCGAAAGTGTCCGGCGGCGGGCTCGACTCGTTGATTTGGCCACTCTCCGGCAGCAGTACGCCTGATACGGCTTCCATTTCGTCCCCCTTTGGCCCGCGCTGGCAGGCGTCACAAAGCCGCTACGATTATCATCCGGGGATTGACATTGCCGCACCGCAAAATGCGCCTGTGCACGTCATTACCGACGGCGTAGTCTCCGAACTGGGCTGGCTCTCGAACAGCGCCGGCCTGGCGATCGTAGTCTACCATCCCTCTCTCGATCTTTATTCGGCGTATCTGCATCTGAATGCAACCGCCACAGGATTGGCCGTAAACCAGCCGGTCACCCAGGGACAGGTGATCGGCTATGTCGGCAACAGCGGCACGACCGGGTTCATGCACCTGCACTTCGAGATTCGCCTGACCGCGACCGGCTACCCCACTTCGACCCGCAACCCGCTCGGCTACTTGCCCCACCCCGATGTGACGACACCGACCTTATCCATCGTCCAATTGCAAGCGGACCCTGTTTACAGCCCGATGGCGTCATTGCTCATCACCGTTCCGCGCGCCGAGCTCGACCTCAACCAGATTCGCGTGCTGTTGCAGGACCGGGCGACCGGTAATGTGCTGGATGACCGGTTCGTAGATTTTAACCAACGACTGCATACAGGGTCGGACACGTTGGACCAAGACGGCATTCAGTTGCGCCCGGCCCATTTCCACACCGCCACGCAGGAATACGAGCTCACGGCGAATTTCTACGGCCTGCACGGCTTCGATGCCTTCACACTCACCGCCCAGGCGACTGACCTGGCCGGCCACACCGCCACGGTGACAGCCACAGCCGACGACTTTACACCGCCGGCACAGGTGACCACACTCACCGCACGGGGACGAGCGGATGGCGGCGTGGACTTGCAGTGGATCGCGCCGGGGGATAGTGGTTTCGTGGGTACGGCTGCTTCCTACGACATTCGCTATGCCGATGTGCCGATCAACAGTTACACGTGGGTCGTGAGCTCCACACCGGTCGCAAACCCACCGGCACCGCTCCCAAGCGGGCAGGTGCAGGTACTGGCCGTGTCAGAGCCGCTTCCTCGCCCTGTTTATTTCGCCATGAAGACGAGCGATGACAAAGGGAATGTTTCGATGCTCTCGAATTCCGCACTGGCCGCGTGGATGGTCTTTCTGCCCTTCGTACGGCGGTATAGTGCGTGGAGGGGGGAGCGGGGAGCGTCGAGCGACAGATTACGCATCACGTTTTACGTTTCACATTGGCTCCGTGGACGAATTACGAAAGGGTCCCAAGACTTTCAAACAGAGGAGAGATAACTCATGAAATCAAAACGACTTGTTAAGAATCAGCGGGCCACCTTCGCAGCCAGCGTGTTTCTCGCCCTGTGCTTGCTGGGCATGGCGGCGATAGGGCTGGCCACCGCCGCGCAAGCCGCCGGCCCCGCCGGCGTGATTGCTACGGCGTCCGTCGCGCGATCTGTGTCTACCGTTCCGTTGCCCAACCAATCGGGGCTGGAACCGTACGCTATGGCCTACAACACATCGAACGGCTATATCTACGCCACAAACAACAATACCAGCGACGTGTCGGTGATCAGCGGCTCCACAGTGATCACCCGCGTAGCTGTCGGAAGCGGCCCCCGTGGTATTGCTTACAACGCCGGCAATAACCTGATCTACGTGGCAAACAAGGTCTCGGACACCGTCAGTGTAATCAACGGCCTCACGAAAGTGGCCGATATCCCCGTTGGCAACCGCCCGTCGAACCTGACGTTCAATCCGAAGAACAATTATATCTACGTCGCCAACACCCTCAGCGACACGGTCTCGGTGATTGATGCGTTGAGCGTGATTGCCACCGTACCCGTCGGCAACCACCCCAGCGTACTCGTCACCATTGACGAGCCAACAAACCCGAACTACGGGGACATGTACGTCACCAACTTGCTGGACAACAGCGTCACCGTGATCGGCGGGTCGAGCGGTATGACGGTACAGACGACCATCCCGACCAACGCCCGCCCAACCGATCTGACCTTCAACCCCAATTCTGGCTACGTCTACGTGGCCAATGCGTACAGCAACACGGTGACGATCATCACCAGCATTACGCGCACTGTGAAGCGAACCCTCAACGTGAACACCCGGCCCACCGCGATCTCCGCCGACCGGGGAAACGACAACGCCTACGTACTCAACACCGGTGGTGACAGCCTGAACGTTCTGCGTCGCTCCGGTCGCGCCTTGCCGCAAAGCTACTTCAAGGTGGGCAACTATCCGCGCCGCGTACGTGTGGATGCTGTCACCCATCTGGTTTACGTAGCCAATGCCTACAGCGATACGGTCACTGTGCTGGACGGCCACGCGACCGTCAGCCCCACTGCCGTCTTTATCACCGGAACTGTGAACGTGGGCGACGCTCCACAAGCCATTCAGATCGATCCTACGAACCACAAGGTCTACGTCGGCAACCGTGGGGGCAATTCCATTTCCATCTTGCAGGGGACGACAAATGTGGGGACCATTCCGCCGCAGTATTACCCCGGCCAGCCTACGATCAATCCGGCCACCGGCTACGCCTACATCCCCATGCGCGGTGGCAACACGGTTCGGGTATACAACGGCACGACGCTGGTGAAAGAAGTTGCTGTGCGGCACAACCCGCGCCACATTGCGATCAATCCTGTGACCGGGTACGCGTACGTTGCGAACCTAACCAGCAACTCGGTCTCCGTGCTGGACAGCAGCTACAACCAAATTGCCAGAGTTTCCTTGAACAAAAACAAAGGGCCGATCCACGTCGCAGTAGACAGTGCGAACAATCTGATCTACGTGGCCAACTGGTACAGCGATACGGTCGGCGTGTTAAGCGGCACGGTCTTGCTCGCCAATGTGGCGGTCGGCAAGAACCCACGCCGAATCGCCATTGATCCCAGTACGCATTATGCCTACGTGGCCAATACCTACGGCAACACGGTCTCGGTGTTGAGCGGCACGACGCCAATCAGCACGCTGGCGGCCGGTATACAGCCCCGTTTCATTTTGTACAATCCGGTGAACCACGACATGTACGTCAGCAACAAGGCCGACGGCACGGTGAGCGTGTTCAATGGCTTGAGCAAGATTACCGATGTCACCGTCGGCACACAGCCGGAGTACATGGCCGTGGACAGCGCCGGCAAGGTCTACGTTGCCAATTACGGCAGCAACAACGTTTCGATCATCACCGGCACGAGCGTCATGGCCACCGTGGCGGTGGGGAATGGGCCGGAAGGGCTGACCACCGGCAACGGGGAGGTCTTCGTGGCCAATTCGCTCGACAACACGGTCAGCGTTATCGAGGGCACGCAGGTTGTGGCCACGTACAACGTGGGCCAGACTCCCCGCACCGTTGGCTACGATCCGGCGTCGGACACGGTCTACGTCTCGAATTACGGCAGCGCTTCCATTTCTGTGCTGGGAGTGGCACCCCAGCTCTCTGCCGGCTGGAACCTGATTTCGATTAACGTCACGCCGGACGCCGGCAACGCGATCACCGAAGTGCTCTCGTCCGTCATGAGCGGGTTGGTCGTGGTCCAAGGCTACAACGGTGGCGGGAAGTCCTACTATCCCGGCATACCGCAGAACACGTTGCATACGATGGACACTCTACACGGCTACTGGCTTAAGCTGAACAGCGCAGCCAGTCTGCCCATCTCGGGGACGAAGGTGGCCTCGAACACACCGATTCACGTGCAACAGGGCTGGAATCTGATCGGCTACCTGCCGGGCGCAGCAGTGTCGCGGGAGATAGCGCTGGCCTCGATTGCCGGGAAGTATACGGCGCTGCTGGGCTACGACCAAGGTGCCGAGTCATGGTATGCGGCCCTGCCGCCCAGCATGAACACACTGACTACGCTGAAGCCGAACCACGGCTACTGGATCTACATGACCCAGGCGGCAGACTTGGCGTACCCGTGAGAGATAGAGAGGGGAGATAGAGATAGAGAAGGAAGCGATGCTGAAACGATGAAAGCGGAATGATGAACGCTGAACGGCGCGAGACGTGAAACGTGCAAGAGCAACACGTAACACGCGCCACGCTCAATCCAAAATTGGCAATTCGAAATCGAATGGGGAGGTTTGCAATTGTCTCGCACCAACGGAAACGGCTGGCGGCGCTACCCCTGGCCAACGCTGACACCACGCGAGCAGGAGGTGCTGGCCCTGCTGGCCAAGGGGCTGACGACGCAGCAGATCGCTGACCATCTGGAGCGCAGCTACTGGACGGTACGCATCCACCAGCAGAACATCGTTCGCAAGCTGGGCGCCCGCGACCGCACACATGCTGCGTGTATGGCGGTGGCGTGGGAGATGGCAGCAGGGTGACGGACGAAAGTCTGTTAAACGCTGAACACTGACACAAACATTCACCAAATGAGCAAATCAATGAAAGCAAGACTGTTCACCTTATCTACCCTTGTGATCATCCCGGGGCATTGCCCTGACCTGGGGCGCGGCAGCACAGGGACCACCGGCGCGACGCATTGTCTGTCTCCCCATCACGTGGACAGGTGCAGACCATGGCCGGTCTTTCTGCCCTGCGTAAATAAGACCTGACTGGTTTTCAAAACCTGTCAGATCTAGATCATACTGAGGAGAGAGACTTATGAAATCAAAACGATCTGTTAGAAACGAGCGGGCTACCTTCGCAGGCGGCGTCTTCCTCACTCTGTGCTTGCTGGGCGTACTGGCGATTGGACTGGCCAGTGCCGCGCAAGCTGCCGGCCCCGCCGGCGTGACCGCTACAGCGCCTGCCCTGCGGTCTGTGTCTACCGTTCCCTTGCCCAACCAATCAGGGCTGGAGCCGTATGCCATGGCCTACAACTCATCGAATGGCTATATCTACGTCACGAACAACAACACCGGCGACGTGTCGGTGATCAACGGCTCCACCATGATCGCCCGCGTAGCTGTCGGCAGCGGCCCCCGTGGCATTGCCTACAACGCTGGCAACCACTTGATTTATGTGGCGAACAAGGTCTCGGACAACGTCAGTGTGATCAATGGCCTGACAAAGGTGGCCGACATTCCGGTTGGCAACCGTCCGTCGAACCTGACATTCAACCCGAAGAACAACTACATCTACGTCGCCAACACCCTCAGCGACACAGTCTCGGTGATCGATGCGTTGAGCGTAATCGCTACCGTACCGGTAGGCAACCACCCCAGTGTGTTGGTCACAAACAACCAGCCGGCGTCGCCGAACTTCACCTACGGCGACGTGTATGTTACCAACTTGCTCGGCAACAGCGTCACCGTGATCGGCGGATCGAACGGCACGACGGTGCAGACGACCATACCGACCGGCGCGCGCCCAACCGACCTGACCTTCAACCCCCATTCGGGTTACGTCTACGTGGCCAATACATACAGCAACACCGTGACGATCATCACCAGCGCTACCCGCACGGTGAAACGAACGCTTACCGTGAACACCCGGCCAAGGGCGATCACCTCCGACGAGGGAAACGACAACGCCTACGTCCTCAATACCGGCGGTGACAGCCTAAACGTCCTGCGCCGTTCTGGCCGCGCCTTGCCGCAAAGCTACGTCAAAGTGGGCAATTATCCACGCCGCGTGCGCGTGGACGCCAACACTCATCAGGTTTATGTCGCAAACGCTTATAGCGACACGGTCACTGTGCTGGACGGCAACGCTCCCGACAGTACCAAAGCAGTCACGATCACCGCTACTGTGAACGTGGGCGATGCGCCACAGGCCATTCAAATTGACCCCACGAATCACAAGGTCTACGTTGGCAATCGCGGAGGCAATTCTATCTCCATCTTGCAGGGGACGTCAAACGTGGGGACCATTCCGCCGCAGTATTACCCCGGTCAGCCTACGATCAATCCGGCCAACGGCTACGCCTACATCCCCATGCGTGGAGGCAACGTGGTGCGTGTGTACAACGGTACGACGCTGGTGAAAGAAGTCGCCGTGCGGCACAACCCGCGCCATATTGCGATCAACTCTACGACTGGCTATGCGTATGTGGCCAACCTGAACAGTAATTCGGTCTCTGTCCTAGACAGTAGCTACAACCGAATCGCCCGAATCCAGTTGGACACCGGCCCGATTTTCTCAGCCATTGACAGCACGAACAATCTGATCTACGTGGCCAACTGGTACAGCGATACGGTCAGCGTGTTGAACGGCACAACGTTGCTGGCCAATGTCGCGGTCGGCAAGAACCCGCGCCGTATCGCCATCGACCCGAACACACACTATGCCTACGTGGCCAACACCTACGGCAACACGGTTTCGGTGTTGAGCGACACGACGCCAATCAGCACGCTGGCAGCCGGCGTGGAACCCCGCTTTGTCCTCTACGACCCGGTGAACCACAAAATGTATGTCAGCAACAAGGCCGACGGCACGGTGAGCGTGTTCAACGGTCTGAGCAAGGTCGGGGATGTCGCGGTCGGCACACAGCCGGAGTACATGGCCGTTGATAGCACCGGCAAGGTCTACGTCGCCAATTACGGCAGCGACAACGTCTCCATCATCGACGGCACGAGCGTTGTGGCCACGGTGCCGGCGGGGAATGGGCCGGAAGGGCTGGCCGCCGGCAACGGGGAGGTCTTCGTGGCCAATTCGCTCGACAACACCGTGAGTGTCATTCGAGGCACGCAGGTGGTCGCCACGTACAACGTCGGCCAGACCCCCCGCACGGTCGGCTACGATCCGTCGTCCGACACTGTCTACGTCTCGAATTACGAAGGTGCTTCCATTTCCGTGCTGGGAGTAGCGACATCACAGGTCCATTCAATCTTTCTGCCAGTGATTTTACGGTGATCAATACACCGCTCATTTCGGTCGGTGCGCCCCACCACGGCACCCGCCCGAACGTGGCCGCAGACCGGGAGACCGGCCCGATTGCACGGGCTCTCGCCGCACAATTGCACGCGCGGGCCGTCGTCGTGAGCGACTTGCGGCGCACGGTGGACGTCAACAAGAACCCGCGCACACTCGGCGCACGGGTGCGCCATCACGCCTTGCGCTATCAGAACGCGTTGTTCGAGCAGCACCCGCGACTGGTTATCGAGATTCATGGCCACGTGACCGGCAACTATGCGGTCGAAGTTTCCAGCGGGTTCGATTTGAACCCGGACGCACCGGCGGATGCCCTCTTCCTGGCCGCGCTGCACACGCTGCGACAGCGTATGCCCGCAGCGCTCGCCAGCCGCATTGGCCGGAGGCCGAGCGTGGGCGTCTATCCTTTGGATCGGGATGTGAAGAATCCGGCCACGAACACGTTCACGTTCCAGAAGATTCGTCGCGCCCGCCAGCGCGCCGGCATGGCCTGGTACGGGCTGCACATCGAGTTGGACGCCGGCCTGCGCACCGCCGAGTCGTGCAAAGCGCCCGGCTACGTGGAAGCCCTCGCCGGTGCGTTGGCTACGACGATACAGGCGGCCTTCGCACCGCTGCTCGCGGGTGACGACGATGACCACGTTGTGGTACCGCCGCTTCCAACTTTCGTCGAACGCCCGGCCGCTTCCCGTTCCTGCAAGCTGCGGGCAAAACCGGCGCCGAAGAAATATGCCACCGGGCAGGTAGCCATCGTACATCCAGAGCAGTTGAAGGGGCTCAATGCGTTGGAGGGGGACACCGTGCTGCTGCGGCATGGCGATGAGGAGATGCGGTGTACGGTCGTACCATCGCGCACCGTACGCCCCGGCGAAGTGGCCGTGCCGGCGCGCATTCGCCGCCAACTCGGGGTGGGACGGTGGGACCACGTGACGGTGCGCAGAAACGACCGGCAGAGCGCCCCAGCGGTGCCGTCTACAGCGGCCGGGGGATACGTTGTCGTGCAGGAGCAGCGCGCCGCGCCAAACCGGCACATCTGGTTGTCGCCCGCCGACGCGGAACGGCTGGGTTTGCGCGCCGGGGAACCGCTCACCTTGCGGGGGCAGCCGGGCGTGTCGCCGGTGAGCGGCGTGGCGTGGGCCGGCGATAGCACGCTGGCCATGCGTTCCGCAGCGCTCAGCGAGCCGGCGATGGAGTCGCTGCTCCTGACTTTGGGTGAGGTTGTGAAGTGTGATCGTGGTTGATGGGGCAAGAGAATCTCTGCCACGAATTTCACTAATTTTCACGAATTTTTCTCTTTTTCTTTTTTCGTGTTAATTCGTGCAATTCGTGGCGAGAATCCTTTCTGTTTCTGGATCGGCCAGATGAGTAGAGCGAGAAGATTAATAGCGATTGTGATGTTCGCCGTGTGGCTAGCGGCGTGTGCTGCTGCACCGACCACGCGTGGGCCACAATCCTACTTCAGCGCCGGGTTCGCCGCGCTCCGTGAGCAGAAGTGGGCAACGGCACAGTCGGCTTTCAGCGCGGGGCTGGCGCAGGACGGCACGCAGAGCGCAGCCTTCACAGGGCGGGGCTGGGCGAACCTGTGGCTGGGGCAGCTCGACGCCGCATACACCGATTTCGAAGCAGCTCTGGCCCTCGACCCGGAGGATGCTTCGGCCTGGGCCGGATTGGGCCGGGCACAGTTGAAGCAGGTAGCTTATGCCGCGGCCGTGGAGAGCCTGACGCAGTCGCTCGGGCGGTCGCCGCTGCGTTCCGGCGCGTACATTGACCGGGGCATGGCCTACTACAAGCAAGGGCAGTACGACCCGGCCATCGCCGACTTCACGCGGGGCATTCGCAGCGACGCACGTTCGACACGCGGCTATTACGACCGCGGCCTGGCTTATTCCAAGACGGCCCGCTACGACTTGGCCATCGCCGATTTCCAACAGGTGTTGGCCCGCAACAGCAAACACGCCGGTGCACGATATGCTTTGGGAGTGGCCGAGTACCACCTGGCCCGCTATGATCAGGCCGTGCAGGACATGACCGCGGCCTTCGATATCGTCCAGGCAACCGCTGGCCAACGCTACCAGCGGGGGTTGGCGTACTACCAGCAGGGGGACTACGCCACCGCTTTCGAGGACTTCGATGCGGCGATCAGGGCCGGCCAGGATACGGCATACGCCTTCTTCTATCGCGGCCTGGCCGAATTTCATACCAACCGTGACGAGGAAGCGGAAAATGATTTCGGTCGGGCTATCGCCCGTTCGCCCGCCATGAGTGCCGCCTACCGGCAACGCGGCCTGGCCCGCTACCGGCTCGGTCGGTTCGAGGCCGCCCGACAGGACTTCGAGGCGGCCCGCCGGCTGGACACATCCGATTCGGTAGGCTATCTGCTCGGCTTGACATCGTATCGCCTGGGCCGGTACGCGCAGGCCATCCAGGAGATGACGGCGGCCTTCGAGACGACGCCACCGGCAGCGAACCAGTTGTACCAGCGCGGGCTGGCCTATTATCAGCACGGGGAGATAGCGGCGGCGTATGCCGATTTCGACGCCGCGCTCAACGCCGGCCTGGATACCACCTACGCTTTTTACTATCGCGGCCTGGCCGCTTTTCACCTGGCGCGCTACGCCCGATCGGCCGTAGATTTTGGCCAGGCCATCGAACGTTCGCCCGATTTTGGCGCGGCCTATCGCCAGCGGGGGCTCGCGGAATACCAACTCGGCCAAACCAACTTGGCCCGGCAGGATTTCGAGGCCGCGATACGGCTGAACGCCGGCGATACCGCGACGTATGCGCTGGGGCTGGTCGAATATCATTTGGGCCGTTACGCGCAGGCGGTACAGGACATGACTACCGCTTTCCAAGCGACGGCACCGACCGCGCAACAGTTGTACCAGCGCGGGTTGGCCTTCTACGGGCAGGGTGATTATCCGTCCGCCCGTGTCGACTTCGAGGCGGCCATCGAGCAGGGGCTGGACACGGCGCAGGTGTTTTTCTATCGCGGCCTGGTCGCGTACCACCAGAACGATGACGACCGCGCGCTTAGCGATTTCGACGCAGCGATTGCGCGCTCTCCCGGCATGAACGCTGCGTACCGCCAGCGCGGGTTGGTCGCGTACCGCCGGAGCCAGTTCGAGGCTGCGCGACAAGATTTCCGGACGGCCCAACGCCTGGGGGCCGGCGGCTCGGTCTTCTACCTGCTCGGCCTGACCGAATACCGGCTGGGCAACTACGCGGCGGCGGCACAGGATATGACGGCTGCTTTCCGGACGGTGCCGCCGACGGCCGCCCAGTCGTATCAACGGGGATTGGCCTACTACCGGTCTGGCGATTACGCTTCCGCTTACACCGATTTCGATGCGGCGTTGCGCGGCGGATACCGGACGGCGTATGCCTATTTCTACCACGGGTTGGCTGCATACCACCTGCAGGATTATGGCCGCGCGGTAGACGATTTCACGCAGGCGCACAAGATAGACGGCGCGCTGCCCGGCGTGCTTCGCCAGCGGGGCCTGGCCGAATATCGCTCGGGACAAACAGCACAGGCCAGGCGTGACTTGGACCAGGCGATCCGGCGCGACCCGCGCGACGCAAGCGCATACTACGACCGCGGCTTGCTCATCCGGGACGAGGGAGACCTGGCGGGCGCGCTGCGCGATTTCGACCGCGCGTTGGCGTTGCGTCCGGACGACGCCGCCATGCTGTACACCCGTGGGCGGACGTATTACCGCCGGGGGGACTATGCCGGCGCGCAAGCCGATTTCCTGCGGGCGGTTGCGCTGAATCCGCAACAGGCCAAAGAGTTCTACTACCTGGGCTTGACGCAGTACAAGATGCGGGCCTTCGGATCGGCCATCGTCAGCCTGAGCCGGGCTGTGGAGATCGACTCGACGTTGCCCTGGGCGTGGTATTATCGCGGCCTGGCCTACCGGGAGATCGGGCAAAACGAGCGGGCAAAAGCGGACATGCGGCAGGTTGTGGCGAGCGTACCAGGGACCCGCGTCGCCGGCTTGGCAGCACGGGCGCTGCGGAGGATACCATAGAAACGCGCCGGAATGGGGATTCCGGCGCTACGGCATTGCAAACAACCTGTAGGGCGGGGCTAGGCGGCTAACAAGTAAGGGTCCCGATCTACCAGGGCAACCGGTATGCTTTCGGTCAATGAAGGTGTAAAAACGGAGACTTGCAAAATTTGGTTCACCGGCGGCTTGGTGATAATCTCAATGACTGTGTCGTGCCAATCGGGTTCCAATTCTCGGAGACCGGTCAAGGGAAAACTGCGCGGCCCTAACTCAGTCAATTGCACCAACACGGAAAAGTCCATGAGTGTCAGACCGATGGCCCGTTTTTCAGCCCGGTTGAAACGCAACAAAATATGGTCGTTCAATTCAACGGCTGTCGTTGCTTTTTCACCGGGAGAAAAGGAGATATACAATACATCAATTTCCTTGTCATAAGAGTAAGTTAATTCTTTGCTCATCTCTCAACCTTTTAGCCGAATATGTTTGAAGAAGGCCGTGGCTACGAAATTGTTGGGGATAGTTTGTCCTCTTTCATCGACATCGAAGCCAAACAGGACAATGACAACGACGTGGTTGACGTCATCGGGCAAGTCATCAAACGCATGATAGTAGCGATACTTCCGAGGGTTCAGCAGTTCTTGTTTTCTTCGACCTTTTTTGAGTACCGTCTTTAGGTATTTTTCGTACGCCTCCATTTCGGGGTGATTGGTCTCAGCAATGATGTGAGACCATCGTTCCTGGGTCAGGTAGATCGAATTGTCATAACGGTCGTGAACTATCCAGCGTTTTCCAGAGTTACTCATGGTGTTTTCCTGTTACGATCCGGCATTGATACATCTATTATACCAGTTAAATTCGTAGCAGGCAATTAACGAGAGGCATATCGAAGAGGGGGAAGATGAAGCGACAGCGTACGCAGCACGCAACACGCAACACGTTTCACCCTGCGTGTCTTGTGAGCCTCTTGCTCATTCTGGCAGTGACTTTCACCGTACCAGTTTCACGGGCCGACGGGCCGGCGGGCACGTCGCCGGCCGCTGCATACACGAGCATGACGCTGCGGAACCTGGGCCAAAAGAGCCTGACGGTGAATGCGGTCTACGACCAGTTTCGGGTCCGTTTTCCGCTGGCCGAAGGCCGGCAGGTGCAACAGGCTCTGTTCAAGCTGCACCTTTCCCACGGGAAGAAACTGTTGCCGCAATCGTCCGACCTGACCATCGCTCTGAACGATGAACCGGTCGCCAGCCTGATCCTTTCGCCGACGAATGCGGCCAAATCGTGGGTCGCGGTTGAACTGCCGGTGGACGCTCTGCAGGCGGGGACGAACACGTTGCTCTTCCGGATCAACCAGCGTTTGCACAAAAAGGGGTGCGGGGACGTCGGGGCCACCGGGCTGTGGACGAAAATCTGGTCCGATTCGGCCCTCGAACTGGACGGTGCCGATGTGCCGGGCCGGCTCGACCTGGCGCGGTTCCCCCATCCCTTCGACACCCTCTCGACGGTGGGAGACAGCCCGCAAGCCACGATGGTCTTGCCCGCACAGCCGAATGCGGCGGAGCTGACCGTAGCGGCACAGGTGGCGGCAGCGTTGGGACGGGCCGCCGGCTGGAAAAAGCCGCCACTCGAAGCGCTGACCTACGACCAATTGAATGAAGAGGGGGCGAAGGAAAATCACCTGATCGCGATAGGCAGCGGGCAGCGGAATCCGCTGGCGGCCGGTGCCACTGCCGGCATACACGAGGTTGCGTCGCCGTACAACGGCAATCGGGTGTTGCTGGTCGTCTCCGCACCGAACGAGGCGCGGCTGCGGAATGCCGGCGAAATGCTGTCCACCCGCTCGGCCTGGGCGAACCTGCGCGGTGCTTATGCCGGCATCGCGCCGGTCACGGTGCAGCCGCTGCCCGCGCGGAAGTCCCGCGCCACCTTCGTCGACCTCGGGTTCGTCGACCGGCAGGTGCGCGGCATTGGCCTGCACGACCTGTATTACCCCCTCGATGTCCCGTACAATTGGAAAATAACCAGCGACGCCTCCATGCAGGTGCGATTCACCCATGCCCACAACCTGGACTCGACGCGTTCCGTGATGCAAGCATTCGTCAACGGGTTCCAGGTGGCCAACGTGCCCCTTACGAATCGGAACGACACCGGCGGGCGGCTGGTGATTCAGCTTTCACCGCGCCAATTGCACCCGGGGCGCAACTGGCTTCACCTGGCCTTTGCCCTGCACGTCAAGCGGGAGGATTGCAACTTCCGCTATCTTCAGGAAGCGTGGGCCAGAATTTCGGCCACCGCTTCGACGCTGAACCTGGCGCATGTGAATAGCGAACCGCCGTTGGAGTTGCGTTATCTGCCGTCGCCACTGGTCACGCCCCCCGATTTGCGTGCCACCCTGTTCGTGCTGCCGGCCCGGCCAACGGCAGCCGAGTTGACGGCCATGGTCCGGCTGGCGGCCAAGCTGGGGACGTACTCCGATGCGGATGGCCTTCGCCTTCGCGCGACCAGCGATTCGCAGTTCGGGCCGCAAACCGCGCCCGCAGACCATGTAGTTGCGATTGGCGGGCCGAAACATAATGCCCTGGTGGCACGCTATGAGGCGGCACTGCCGCAGCAACTGACCGGCAGCGACATTCGCCAAGACACCACGAAGGCGGTGCAGCAAGAGATTATAGAGCCGTTGCCGGAGGGCATCGAGTACCAGTCTGGCTACATCCAGGTTTTGCCCGCGCCCTGGCCGGGGCAGGACACGCTCATGGTTGTCAGCGCCTACGATGAAGCGCTGCTGGCCCGAGCCGTGGCGGTGTTGCCGGTGTTGGGGCAGCGCTTGAAGGTGCAAGGAAATGTGGCCGTCGTGATGCCCAAACAGGTCATCGGCCTGAGCATGGGGGGGCTGGCCGGTGCGCCACTGCCGGCGGTCACCCGCAAGGTGGTCTCGGCGATTCTCTTTGGGGGGCTGGTGCTCGCTGTGGGCCTCGGGCTGATCGTCCGCCGGCGGAAGGGAGCGTGACCTCGAGCATGTCTGTCAACGACTCGTTTTGGACAAAGTTGGCCGCTTTTGGGCTTGGGGCCAGCACCCTGTTCACGTCGTTGCGGGTAGTCGCGATCAATACGTTTTGGATCAGCCTGGTCTACCTGGCTTGGCTGGCGGTGATCCTTGCCGTTGGGTTTCGGACGAACGTGTGGGGCGGTGGTGGGGACT
>CAZFFM010000031.1:0-3382 GCA_964517425.1 uncultured Ardenticatenales bacterium
GTCGTCAGACGGCCCCGCATGAATGTCGGGGCCTGGGCTGCCAACCCAGGCGGCGCGATTCCATCCGCCGCCGTCCGCCATTTTCATCGTCGGTGGCGCGCGCAACCGTGCTCATGGTGACTGCTTTGAAAATCGACGACTGACCACGGACGATGGACAACCCGTTGTCGTAGAGCGTGGAGCGTCGAGCGGTGAGCGACAATCGCTCCACGCCCCACGCTCGACGCTCCACGTGCTCTTTGTGTCGTCTGCCGTCCGTCCGTCGCACCATCTAGTGGCGGCAACTCAATGATGCCCAAGAAACAAATCGAACAGCCAAAGGAAAGCAACATGCACACTCCCCCCCAACCGGCAACCGGCCGGCGCACCGAACTGCTGTACGCGCTAAACCGCGCAGTCGCCTCGATCCAACAATCGGCTCGCTCGGAAGAAGCGGTCTTCCGTGCCTTCCAGGAGCAGGCCGGAGGGTTGGGGCTGCGCGGAGGCATCAACCTGCTCGACGAAACGGGCGAGCGCTTGCTCACCCGCAACGTGGTCTTCCCGGAAGCTATTCTACCCAAGCTGGAGGAGTTCATCGGACTGAAAGACGGGCACTTCGCATTTGCCCTCTCCAAGGTAGACATCTACCGCCAGGTCGTTGAAACGGGTGAGGCCATCTTTTTGTCCGACAGCCGTGCTGTGCTCACGCAGTTTTTCCCCAAGCCTATGCAACCGGTCGCCGACCGCATCGCCAAGATCCTCGGCACACCGCCACTCATCGTTACGCCGCTCAAGGTCGGGGGGCAAGTGCGGGGAACCCTCAGTGTTGCCGGCGACGACCTGACCGCTGAGGACGTGCTGGCCGTGGAGGCCTTCGCCCACCACATCTCCGTGGCCCTGGAGAACGCCCGCCTGTTCGCTGCCCTGCACGAATCGGAGGAGAAATACCGCGCGCTGGTGGATAACACCAACGAAGCAATTGTGGTCGCCCAGGATGGCGTGATCAAGTTCGTGAATCCTCAGGCTCCGAAGATCGTTGGCTTCTCCAAAGAGGAAATGGTATCAAGCCCCTTCCTTGAATACATCCACCCCGATGATCGCGCGGCCATGAAGGAGCGCTATGAGAAACGACTGCGCGGTGTCCTCCTGCCCGACGTCTACACTTTCCGGGTCATTGATCGGGCTGGGAACATCCGGTGGGTTGAAGCCCGCGGCTCCCAGACAATGTGGCAAGAAAGACCGGCATCGCTGACCGTCTTGACCGAAATCACCGAACGGAAGCGGGCGGAGCAATTGCTGCAAACATTGATCCTGGCAGCCCAGGCCATGGAGCAAGCCCTGACCCCGGAGGAGATATTCAGCGCGTTGGCCGGCGAGTTCAGAAAGCTCGACTTCTCCTGCATAATTTTGCCGGCAGACGAGGAGGAGAGCACGCTCTATCCAACGTATCTGAGCTACGAATCCAAAGCGCTGCGGTTTGCAGAGGGACTGGTCGGTATTCGGCACGAGGACTTTGAGATACCCATAGAAAGTGTCGAGGAGTATGTGCAGGTGGTCCGGGAGCGAAGAACCATCTTCCTGCCCAATGTCGAGGACGTCTTGCGAAAGGTGCTGCCCAAAGGTGTACGGAAGTTCGCGCGGCAAATTGTAAGGGTTTTGCGCGTGCCAAAATCTATCGTTGCGCCCCTTATCGTGAAAGACAAAGTCATCGGCATTCTCATGGTGCAAGCAGGGAATCTGACCGAGACCGACATACCGGCCATCACGGCCTTTGCCCATCAGGTAGCTGCCGCCTGGCGGAAGGCCGAGCTGTACCGGCAGGCCCGGCAGGAAACCCTGGAGCGAGCGCGTGGCGAGGCGCGGTTCCGCAGCATCGTGGAATCCTCCCCCATGGGTATGCACATGTACGAACTGATGCCAGACGGACGCCTCGTATTCAGCGGAGCCAACCCGGCAGCCGACAAAATCCTCGGTGTGGACAATAGCCAATTCATCGGCAAGACCATCGAGGAGGCTTTTCCTCCCCTCATGGAGACGGAGGTGCCGGAAAGATACCGGCTCGCCGCCGCGCAGGGCGAATCCTGGCAAACCGAGCAGATCACCTACCAGAACAACCAAATCGCCGGAGCCTTCGAAGTCCACGCCTTTCAAACATCCCCCGGCAAAATGGTTGCCCTCTTCAACGAGATCACCGCGCGTAAGGAGGCCGAGGAGACCATACAACGTGCCGCCCACCAGCGCGAACGTCTTCTGGAATCTTCGCATTGGATTCAGTCTACACTGGAACTCGAAGAAGTGATCCGGCGCATCTTCCAATCCCTGCACGAGGTCCTGTCCTACGACATGTGCGGGATTTATTGGGTGGACTGGGATGCAAAACTTCTGCGGCCGTACATGATCCTGGGTCCCGACCAGTGGTCGAAGCCTCTCGATATGTGGCCTATTCCGCTGGGGCAAGGAATCACTGGCACAGTGGCCAAAGCGGGGCAAGCCGAGTGTATCAACAATGCCCATCTTGACCCCCGCGCAATTTACCCGCCAGGCGTAGGCGTCTTCCGTGATCATTTGATCAGCATCCCTGTGCAGACGCAAGATCGTACCAGCGCCGTCTTCAACATAAGCCGGCACGATGTCCCCCCTTTCACCCCGGAAGAATTCGATCTCGCACAACTCTTCGTGGCCCAGGCCTCGGCCGCCATCGAGAACGCCCGACTCTTCGAGGCCGCGCAGCAGCGGGCGGCCCAACTGGCGGCGCTGAATCGAGTCGCCTCCACGGCAAGCGCTTCACTCGATCTCGATCACATCTTGCAAACGGCTGTGGACACGATACTTGACGTCATCGGCATGGAATCCGGGGGAGTCTCGTTCTGGGACGAAAGACAGAATGTCATGGAAGTGGCCGTGACGCAAAACGTGCCGCCCGCTATCGAGGCCTCATACAACGGCCCGCTTCGCCCTCACGGCCTGCGCCATCACATCTTGACTTCGGAGCAGGCGGTCTTCATGGATGACTTCGCCGCAGACGAGCGGGCGACGCCCTTGGCCCACTCGCAAGGCTTCCACAGTGCCGCTTTGGTGCCCCTGCGTTCGCGGGACAAAGTTCTCGGCTTGCTGGTGATCGGGGGGCAGTCGCCCCACACCTGGACGCCGGACGAAAAAGAGCTGCTGACGAACATCGCCGACCAACTGGCCATGGCTATCGAAAACGCGCGGCTGTACGAGGAGACCCGCAAGCAAGCGGAGCAGGTACAGCAAATCCTGGACACCGCACCGGAAGGGATCATCCTGCTGGACACGGACCACCACATCGAGCTGGCCAACCCGACCGCGTGGCAGGTAATGCCCTTGCTGGCCGGCGGCGCCTCCGCCGGCGATAGCCTCACCCGTCTGGGCGACCGGCCCA
>CAZFFM010000031.1:3482-19215 GCA_964517425.1 uncultured Ardenticatenales bacterium
CCGGCCCACCGCCGCGCATCTTCGAGCTGATCGCCAATCCGCTGAAGGGAGGGGATGAGATCGGCGGCTGGGTTTTGCTCTGCCGCGAAGTGACCGAGGAGCGGGCCGTGCAAGAGCGCATCCAGCAACACGAACGGCTGGCCGCCGTGGGCCAACTGGCCGCCGGCATCGCCCACGACTTCAACAATCTGCTGCAAGGCATCATCGGCTTCTCGGACCTTTTGCAGCGCAGACCGGACCAGGACGACACGACCCGCAAAGGTCTGACCGTGATCAACACCCAGGGACAACGCGCTGCAGCACTGATCCGCCAGATTCTGGACTTCAGTCGCCGCTCCGTGGTGGACCGGCATCCGTTCGACCTCCTCTCCCTGGCCAAGGAAACAACGAAGTTGCTGGAACGCACCTTGCCGGAAAACATCAGCATTCTGACAGAGTGTCATGGCCATTTATTCATGGTCAACGCCGATGTGGCCCAATTGCAGCAAGTGATCACCAATCTGGCGGTCAACGCCCGCGACGCCATGCCCGATGGGGGCGAGTTGCGATTCGCGCTGTCGCGGCTCGTGGCCGGCGACGATGCCCCGCTCCCTCTCCCGGAGATGACCCCGGGGCGATGGGTATCGCTGGCCGTCTCCGACAACGGCACCGGCATGCCAGAGGAAATCCTGTCCCACATCTTCGAGCCCTTCTTCACCACAAAGGAGATCGGGCAGGGTTCTGGGCTGGGGTTGGCCCAGGTGTACGGCATTGTCCGCCAGCACGACGGCTACATCGGGATGACCAGCCGGGTGGGGCGGGGCACAACCTTTACGATCTACCTGCCGGAGTGGGTGGAGGGCGAAGGAGCGGAGCCGTCACCGGAGCAGGCCAACTTGTCGTCCGGCGGAGGCGAGCTCATTCTGCTGGTAGACGACAATGCCATGGTGCGCGAGGTGGGCGAAGCCATGTTGGCGAACCTCGGCTACCAAGTCGTCACCGCACAGAACGGGCTGGACGCACTGGCCATCTACGAACAACGCCATCACGAAATCGCCCTCGTGTTGTCCGACATAGTTATGCCGGCGATGGGCGGCACTGAACTCGCGCAACGCTTACAGGAAATAGACCCGCAGACCAAGGTGGTCTTGATGAGCGGCTACCCGTTGGGAGAGACCGGCGGGAAGCGCTCCGATGCCGGCGTTGTGGCATGGATTCAGAAGCCGCTGTCGCTGGACCGGTTGGCGGAGGTGATGGGTGCGGTAAGGCCTGACAGGTCTTGGGAAGAACAGGAGAGGTAATCGTTCAGGTACCCAGAAAATGGAACGCTGGTTGCGCTGATTACCCGCTGATAAACGCAGATAATATCACGAAGTCAGCGAAAATCTGCGTGTATCTGCGTTATCTGCGTCCTATTCCAGGGGGGGACTGAACGGATACCAGGAGAGGTGTGGCATGACACAAACGGCAAAGACGGCATGGTTCAGCACGGTATGAAAGCAGGTTGACAAATTAACCTTGTCGCCAAGAAGAATCTGCGTAAAACGTGAAACGTAAAGAAGGCTCTTTTGTTACCACTCAGGCTGCCTTGCCGTGACGTGACGGGCTAAAGCCGTCACTGGCTGCGAGAGAAAGTCGCTGAAGCGACTGCCCGGTGAGAATTCAGCCACTTTTAGCGGCTTGGCGGGGCAACCCCGTGCCGATTTTAATCCGGCACGGGCCCTACCTGAGTAGCAACGCCCTTTTCACGTTTTACGGATCACGCTTCACGGATTTTGCCTGCGTAAACCATTACAATTTGTCACGCAGTTTTCGATGCAGAATTAGCCATGCCAGAAGGATGAAGGGCGTAAGGTGTCAGGACGCTCCACGCTCTACGCCCGGCGCAGCAGAAGCTACAGGGCGCGGGGACGGACCGGGACATGGAGAATCTGATTGGATCGGGTTAGGGGAGATCCCCAGGTGAAGAGGCCAGCGATGTCCGGCAGTCCCAGACCATAGCAGAGGTTGGCTTCGTCGAGATGTTGGATCAGCTCGGTGTCGAGGGTCGCCAGTTCGGTTTCTTGCCCGGGTGTCAGCCGGCCGGCACGATAGAGATCACCCAGTTCGTGGCGCGCTCCCCATGCCTCGCTGAAATACACAATTCGGGCATGCAGACGTTCGAAATCGTCCATATCAGGCCACCAGCTAGCCAGGTCAGGCAAGCTCTTTACCATCAACTCATAGTTCCGAAATAGAGGCTCAGTTTTATGGCTGGTAGCAACGAGAAGCTTAGGTTTGTCAAGGGTGTTCATGCTGTCACCTGTGTCGTGTCAATTGCTGATGTTTGTTTGTGAAAACCGTTTTCGGGCCACTGGCCTGGTATCCTGTAATGAGCGTGCCATACCGGGCATTATAAGCTACGAAAAGGTAGGGTTTTGCGCCCGGCGTGTCTCGAATATGAGATGGCGACAGAAAGCCGGCGTGAGATTCACCAAAGAACGCATACGTCCATATACGGGATTCTTGATGTCGGATGGCATAGCGCAAATCGGCCACGAACTGAGCAACTGTCGTGCCCACCGGCCACTGTTGATCGTAGTAGATTCGCTTGAGCACGTGGATTTCATCGGCCGGCACTCGTACCGGCAAGTGTGACCCCTCGTCGCGCCAGCGCTTCGCGCAGCCATCGCGGTGGCCGAACCTGCCGCGCGGCAAATGGGGCCTGGGACACGTGAGCGACGATCTGGGACAGTTCGTACTCCGTGGCCTGCCTGCCCGTTTCGATGAGTTCTATGATTAGCGCGTCTACACCCATTGGTAGTATTATAGCACGGGAGGGTAGAAAGGGCAACCCTGCATTTCAGTGAAGCAGAGGGATAAGACCTGACAGGTTTTGGAAACCTGTCAGGTCTGGTCCGGGAGGAACGGGAGAAAAGTCGCATGGCACAAACGGCAAAAACATTCGTCGCACCGGAAGAGACCGCGGCCAAAGAACAGGATCTGCTGGAGGCGCTGCGGGAGAGCGAGGCACGATATCGCATTTTGGTTGAGCAAGCCTCCGATGGGATCTTTCTCGCAAACCAGCAAGGCAATTACGTAAGCGTGAACGAGAGCGGCTGTACGATGTTGGGATACACGCGCGAAGAACTTCTTGCTCTGAACATGAAAGACCTGGTTACGCAAGAAGAACTGGGCCAAAACCCCTTACGTTTCGACGAACTGTTCACTGGAAAGACGCTCATCGTCGAACGTTGGCTCTGTTGCAAAGATGGGCAACTCCTGCCCGTGGAGATTAGCGCCAAGCTACTCCCCAATGGGCAATTGCAAGGAATTGTCCGCGACATCACCGAACGAAAACGGGCCGAAGAAGCGCTGCTGAGGCGTGTGCAGGAGTTGGCCACGCTCAACGCGCTGGGCAGGCAAGTGGGCGCGAGCCTTTCGCTGGATCAAGTAGTGCGGGCGGCACTCGCGGGCGTAGGCGAGGCTCTTGCGCCGGACCTCTCGCTGATTTTCCTTCGGGAGGGCGACGATTTGATCTTGCAAGGTTTTAACGCGCCGGACGCCAAGTTCCGGCACGAGGAGACGCCGGCCCATCGCGTGGGTCAGTGTCTCTGTGGTCTGGCGGTCCGGCAGGGGGAAGCGTTATACTCCGAAGACATTCATGCCGATTTGCGCTGCACGTGGGAGGAGTGCAAGAAGGCCGGCCTGCGCTCCCTGGCCGCCCTGCCTTTACGTAGCGGAGAGGCGGTCATTGGCGTGCTGGGAATCGCCTCTGCTTCGGAACGGGACTTCGCGGAGAGAGCCGCGTTCCTGGAGGCACTGGCCGGCCAGGTGGCCCTCGGCATAGAGAACGCGCGCCTGTACGAGCAGGTCCATCGCCACGCTGCCGAGCTGGAACAGCGCGTCCGCAAACGGACCGCCGAGTTGCAGCGGTTCGTCAACCTGATGGCCGGCCGCGAGGTGCGCATGGCCGAGCTGAAGGACGTGATCCGCGAATTACGTGCGCAACTGCAAGCCGCCGGCCTGACTCCGGCGGCGGACGATCCGTTGGCGGGGAGCGGCGGCTGAACGATGAGTGCGGAATGATGAAGGGAGCGTCGAGCGGGGGGCGACGGAATACGCAACACGCAATACGCGTAACCAGCGGCCGCCTGACCAGTTCTATTTTCATAACAATCATTGTCCTGGAATGTGGCCTGTCTCATCGGGGGCAGTACGATCAGCTCTCTCTACTTCTTCCCAAAATTCTTTGTGTTTTATCCCTTTCCCTGCTCCTATTTGCTCTTTCCCTTTGGCTAATATCTCTTGAAATTTGGGTGAGTGAGCCAGTACTAGCCTTTCCAATTCATCTTCATCAACTACCGATAATAACACCGCCACAGCTTTTCCATTTTTTGTGACAATGACCGGCCCCGCTCTACATTCTTCCAGATAGGCGCTGAATTTTGCTTTTACCTCGACCACTGGCGCTATTCTCATAGTTCCATTTCCTCTCTACCTATGAACATTTTATTCCCTCGCTTCTCCCCAATGGCAATTATATCAACCTCTTGCTCTTCTTGGTTGATGGCGTAGAAAACCCGAAACCTATTGTTGGGGCCAAAACGAATTTCCCAATCTGCCCCAAACTCAACTGGGCGGGTAAGTGGCTTTCGGTTTCTGGTTTCCACACCCGGTTCAAACAGCAATTGCTGCTCAATGGTATCCCGAATGAGCGAATAGTATTTCCGTTCAATTGCCTTCAAATGCTCTTTGGTTTGAGGTGCAAAAATCAGTACAAATGGTTGGATGGTTGCCATTGTAGTTAAAATTATAGTTATATCGTGATATTTGTCAACCCTTCAGCAAGCAATGAGAACGTATAGCTGACCATTTGCGTAATCGGCTGGCCAAAATTTGAATTCTCTGATAAACTTAGGTCAGGTCTTGGAAAGAACGGGAGAAAAGTCGCATGGCACAAACGGCAAAAACATTCGTCGCACCGGAAGAGACCGCGGCCAAAGAGCGGGAGCTGCTGGAGGCGCTGCGGGAGAGCGAAGAGCGGTTCCACTGCTTCTCCGCGGCCGCTTTCGAGGGGATCGCTATCCACGACCGGGGGACCATCTTGGACGCCAACGAGGCCATGCCCCGCATGTTCGGTTACGAACGGGACGAGTTCATTGGCAAAAACGTACTCGACTTCACGGCGCCGGAATCGCGTGAGGATCTGATAGCGCGCATACGGGCCGGCCTCGAAGAACGGTACGAGGCGATCGGCTTGCGGAAAGACGGTTCCACCTTTGCCTGCGAGGTGCGTGGCAAGGCGATCCCATATCAGGGACACACCGTGCGCGTGACGGTCATCCGCGACATCACCGAGAGCAAACAGGTCGAAAAAAACCTGCGAGAATCGGAAGAGAAGTTCCGGCTGGCCTTCCACACCAGCCCAGATTCGATCAACATCAACCGGTCGAAGGACGGCCTGTACGTGGACATCAACGAGGGGTTCACAGCCATTACCGGCTACACGAGGGAAGAAACTATCGGCAAGACGTCTCTGGAGATCAACATCTGGGACGACCCCAAAGACCGCGAAAGGCTGGTCGCCGGCCTGCGCAAAGATGGCTTCGTGAACAACCTGGAAGCCAAATTCCGCACGAAAGACGGTCGTGTGATCAACGGTCTGGTGTCTGCAAAGATCATGATGATTGGCGGTGTTCCGCACATCCTGTCCATCACCCGAGACATCGAGGATTTGAAGCAGGCGGAGGAGGCGCTACGGCAATACGCCCGCCGGCTGGAAACGTTACGCGAGATTGATCGGGCGATCCTGGAAGCGCAGTCGCCGGAAGCTATCGCCCCGGCTACGCTGCGCCACCTCCGTACGCTGGTACCCTGTTCGCGGGCCAGCCTGACAACATACGATCTCGATGTGCAACAACCTGAAGGCACGGTCCTGGCCGTCGACTCCGATCACCGGCTTCTTCTTCATGCAGGAAAGAAGTTTCTGCCGGACCCGGAAATGGTCGCCCAACTTCGCAGGGGTATCGAGGTCACGGTGACAAACACCCGGAACATTCCGGAACCAGTGTCTGCCGACCGGTTGGTAGTTGATGAAGGGATTCGCTCATTCCTCAACGTGCCCCTCATCGCCCAGGACGAACTGATCGGTTCGCTGACTCTGGGATCCAGAGAGCCAAACGCCTTCGACGCTGAGGAGATCGTCATTGCCCGAGAGGTGGCCGGGCCACTGGCCATCGCCATTCAGAACGCACGGCTGCACGAGGAAGTCGAGCGCCGCGCTGCACGGATGGCCAGTGTCGTGCGCGTGGGTCAGGCGCTGGGCACGACACTCGATATAGCGAAGCTGTACGAGATCGCCTACGAGCAGATCAGTACCTTGCTCGATTGTCCGGGCTTTGGCCTCTTCACCTACGACGCGACCACGCAGCTCCTGCATCCTCTGCTCGTGCTCGGAGACGGAAAGCTGTTGGACACCAGCTCACTACCGCCGATCCCGTTCGAACCGGGAACCGGCCCGCAGAGCTGGGCAATCGCAAGCCGAAAAGCGGTCATCATACCGGACATACAGGCGGAGCGCGAGCGCATCAAGACGTATAAGGACCTTCGAACGGAGAGGAGGAAACTGGCCCACTCCGTGCTGATCGTGCCTCTGGTGATCGACGAACAGGTCATCGGGACACTGCAAGTGCAAAGTTATCAAGTCGATCGCTACACAGTCGAAGATGGCGAGCTGCTCAGCGGAATCGCCAACCAGCTTGCTCTGGCCATTCAGAACGCACGGCTCTACGCGGAAACCCGCCGGAAAGCGGAAGAGGCGGCCGCCCTCTTGACGACTGCTCAAGCCATCACCTCTCTGGATTTGAACACCGTCCTGAACACGATCGCTGCCCAGGTCAAGAAGCTCTTCCAGGCGGACGGCAGCCGCATTCACCTGCTGGAGCCGGATGGCGAGATGCTGCGCTGTGTGGTCGCACAGCACCAACGGGCCGAACGGGCGTTGGCCTACAAGGTTAAACTGGGCGAAGGGTTGACCGGACGGGTAGCGTTGCGTGGCGAAGCGGAAATCGTCAACAATACTCTAGCGGACAGTAGTGCCATACAGATGCCCGGCACGCCGGTGGAGGATGAAACGCTGGCCCTGGCCCCATTGAAAATCCGCGACCAGGTGATCGGCGTACTCACCGTCAGCCGCCTGGGGTTGGACCGGCCCTTCACCGCCGAAGACCTGGCCCTCTTGACCGCGTTTGCCAATCAGGCCACCCTCTCTATCCGCAACGCGCGGTTGTACGAAGAGGTGCAGCGTCACGCGGAGGAACTGGAACAGCGTGTCGCCGAGCGCACCGCTGAGTTGCAGACCAAGTTGGAATACATCGAGCAGCTCAATGACGCTCTGGCGAACATGCTGGAGGACCTGCAGCGGGCTAATCGCCGTACCGAGGAAGCCGCTCGCCAACTGGCCGAAACGAATGCGGAGCTGGAATCGTTCGCCTACTCGGTTTCGCACGACCTGCGCGCGCCCCTGCGTGCCATGCAAGGTTTTGCCAACGCGCTGCTGGAAGATTACGGCGACCGGCTGGACGACACGGGCCGGGATTACGCCGGGCGCATCGTCGCGGCGGCACAGCGCATGGACGCGCTGATCGACGACTTGCTGACCTACAGCCGGATGAGTCGCGCCGATGTCCCCTTGCGGCCGGTGAGCGTGGACGAGGCGGTTGCCGAAGCGCTGGTGACGCTGGAGGCCGAGATCGAGAAGCGCGGCGCAGACATCACTGTGGAGTCGCCGTTGCCGGAAGTGTTGGCCCATCACGGCATGCTCGTGCAAGTGGTGGTGAACTTGCTTACCAACGCCATAAAGTTCGTGGAACCGGGCGTACAGCCCCGCGTGCGCATCTGGGCGGAGGGGCCGGGGAGCGTGGAGCGGGGAGCGTGGAGCGTGGGAGCAGGGGGGCAAGGGAGCAATCCAAAATCGGCAATTCAAAATCCAAAATCGGTCCGTTTGTGGGTGGAGGATAACGGCATCGGCATCGTGCCGGCGCAGCAAGAACGCATCTTCCGTGTCTTCGAGCGGCTGCACGGCATCGAAACCTACCCGGGCACCGGCATCGGCCTGGCCATCGTCCGCAAAGGGGTGGAACGTATGGGGGGCCGCGCCGGCATCGAGTCGCAAATTGGACAAGGAAGTAGATTTTGGGTAGAATTAGGGAGTAGGGAGTAAGGAGTAAGGGAGTAGGGAGTAGGGAGCGACACCTAATTCTCAACGGCCAATGATCAACTGTCAATTGTCAACGGATTGCGCAAGACGCAACATGCCTGCTGGAGTTTGACGTGCTTACATTTCCGTGCTCATATTTGGGAGGAGACGTAGAATTGAGCAATGAGCGCAAGGCTCATATCGCTCTCAATCACCCTGATCTGTTGCCGGAATACTTGAGCCAAGTTGGGCAAACGATTGCAGATCCTGACCTGGTTCGGATCAGTGCCCGTATGAGTACGGCCAGACTATTCTATAGGTGGTTTGCAGACATTCGTGGTGGCAAGCATTTGGTTGTTGTTGTGGTAAGCGAATCAGCACCAAAAGAGAGGCATTGGATTATCACGGCTTACGTGACCCGCCGGGTGGCAAAGGGAGGCGTAGAATGGACCAAGAACTAACGTTTCAATATGATCGAGAGGCAGACATTCTGTATATCAACACGGCCCTGCCGTATCCAGAGCAGGAATCAACCGAACTGGGTGACGAGGTAATTGCACGTTTGAATCCAGACACGAGAAAGATCGAGAATCTTGAGGTGCTGTTCTTTTCCAGTCGCTTGCTGCGAAGAGAGTTGTTTTCCTTGCCGATTGCTGCAGATTTGCAGTTGGAGGGCGAAAGCGGAAACAGGAGTAGGGGAGTAGGGGAGTAGGGAGTAAGGGAATGGGGAGGCTATTGCATTTCCGGCAGCTGGAGGCGTGGCAGGAAGCCCATGCGCTGGTGCTGATGGTGTACGGGGTCACGAATGCGTTTCCGGGCGACGAACGATTTGGCTTGGTTTCGCAAATGCGCAGGGCCGCCGTCTCGATACCGGCCAACATTGCTGAAGGCTTCAAGCGGCGCGGGCTTAAGGACAAGATCCGATTCTACAACATCTCTGAGGGTTCGTTGGAGGAACTCAAGTACTACTTTGTGTTGTCGAAGGATCTGGGCTATCTTTCCAACAGCGGCGACCTGCTGACACAATCGGAAACGGTTGGTCGCCTGCTCAATGGTCTGATCGCCAGCACCGAACGACGCCGGTGACCAACCTATACTCCCTACTCCCTACTCCCTACTCCCTACTACAACACAAGAGGAAAAACCATGAATGAACCTCCAACGAATGAACACCCAACCATTCTTCTCGCCGATGACAACCCGGACGACCGGGTGTTGGTCAAACGGTTGTTGCGCACCGAGTTCCCCGATTTCCGCGCGCTGGAGGCGCGGACGCAGACGGAACTGGACCGTACCCTGGAAGCGGGTGGCTTCGACGCGGTGGTCACCGACTACCATTTGCACTGGACCGACGGGTTGCAGGTCCTGGCTGCGGTGAAGGCGCGACATCCCGACGTGCCGGTGATCATGCTCACCGGCACGGGCACCGAGGAAGTGGCCGTGGAGGGGATGAAGCAGGGCCTGACCGACTATCTGCTGAAGAAGCACATGGCCCGTCTGCCGGCCGCGCTGCGCCTGGCCTTGGAACGGGCCGAAGCCCAACAACGGGCCGCCGAAATAGAATCTCGTCTGCACACCTTGCTGGACCAACTGAACGTGGGAGTCTTTCGCTCCACGCCCGACGGCCGCCTGCTGGAGTGCAACGAAGCCAACTGGCGCATGTTGGGCTTCCGCTCATTTGAGGAGGCCCAGAAAGCCGGCGTCGAGTCGTTTTACTTGAACCCACAGGATCGGCAGGCAATGCTGGACCGTCTGTCCAGGGAAGGACACCTCCAAGGCTACCCGGTGCACTATCGCCAGACCGATGGCCGGCCGTTCTGGATCGCACTGACCGCAACGTTGACCCAAACCCCAGACGGCGAAACCGTTCTGGAGGGGTTGGCCGAGGACATCACCGAGCGTGTGCGGTCGCAAGAGGGGTTACGCCGGCGAGACGCCATTCTCGCGGCAGTGGCTTTTGCGGCCGCTCAATTCCTCAGAACAACGAATTGGGAACAAGATATCCAGGAGGTGCTGGCGCGGCTCGGTCAGGCAGCACAAGTAAGCCGGGCCTACATCTTCGAAAATGATACGGATGAGCAGGGGCGACTTTTGAAAAGCCGGCGCTACGAATGGGTTGCTCCCGGCATTACGCCACAGATAGACAATGTGCAACTCCAAAATTACCCGTATCGTTCCGCTGGACTGCTGCGCTGGGAAGAAACTTTGGGCCGGGGCCAATTTATACAAGGCCATGTGAAAAACTTTCCCGCGTCCGAACAAGAACTGTTGGCTTCGCAAGAAATCCTGTCCATCGCCATTGCGCCAACCTTTGTCGGGCAGAAGTGGTGGGGATTCATCGGCTTCGACGAATGCCTCACCGAACGGGAATGGACTTTCGCCGAAATGGACGCGCTCAAAGCGGCAGCCGACACGCTGGGTGCGGCCGTCCAGAACGCGCGATTGCTGGAGGTCGAGCGCACCCGCCGTCGCGAGATCGAAGCAGTACAGCAGGCCACCCTGGGTCTGACCGCCTTGCTGGACCTGCCGGATGTGCTTCGTTCCATCCTGCAATCCACGCTCGACCTGGTGCCGGCCCTCAATGTCCATATTTTTCTCTACACAGAAGGCCGGCTGACGTTGGGGACGGCAATGTGGTCCGATGGACGCGAAGGCCAGCCCTTTGCCCAACCCCGCTCCGATGGCTTGACCTACACCGTGGCTCGTCAAGGGGAACCTATTGTCGTTCCCGACATACGCACCCACCCCTTATTCACCGGCGTGCCGGATGAATGGGAAGGAGCCATCGTCGGCCTGCCGCTGAAGATCGGCAACAAAGTGGTCGGCGTGATGAACGTGGCCTACGCCGAACCGCGCCCCTTCCCAGAGTCCGAGCTGCGCATGTTGCGCCTGCTGGCCGACCAGGCGGCCATCGCCATCGAGAACGCCCGCTTGCTAGAGACAGAGCGCGCCTCCCGCGAACAGGCCGTGGCCCTTCGTGAAGCCACCCGGGCCATAAGCTCCAGCTTGGAACTGCACCAAATCCTTCGTCATGTCCTGGAACAGCTAAAACGCGTGTTGGCCTATGACTCCGTTTCGGTATTCATCTTCGAGGACAAGATGCCGGAGGTGGTTGTCAGTGCCGGTTTTGCCGATGATGAACTGACCAGCACGGTGTCCCAGACACTATTGAAGGACAGTCCGATCCTTCGTCAGATGACAGGCGACCTGCAGCCGGTCGTGAGTGACGATGTGCGCAACCTCGACGGATGGATCTGGGTGCCCGGTACGGAGGACGTCCGTTCGTGGATGGGTATCCCGCTGGTGGTGCAAGACCGGATGATCGGCACGCTGACGATTGACAGCAGCAAGGTCGGGTTTTTTGGGGAAGAAGACGTGCGTGTGGCCCAAACCCTGGTGCAGCACGTGGCCCAGGCCATCGAAAACGCGCGCCTGTTTGCGAAAGCGCGCCAACGGGCCGACCAGATGACCGCCCTAAATCTCATTTCATCGGCGATCAGTACGTCATTGGACCTGGAAGGCATTTTGCAAACGGCGCTGGACACGACCCTGGACCTGACCGGCCTGGATGCGGGGGGAATCGGGTTGTGGAATCCGCAGGAGAAACAGTTGCGTGTCGGTGCGGCGCGCCATGTTCCTGCCAACGTGTTGGAAATGTACACAACTTCGCTTCGGCAAGGAGGGTTGCGCGAGTTTGTCTTAAGCGAGGGTCAGGCCGTCTTCATCGACGATGTTCTCGCAGACAATCGGGTGAACCTTCTGACACAAGTCGAGAAGTTTCGCTGCGTGGCTCTCATTCCTATGCGACTGCGGGAACGGGTGCTGGGCCTGTTGGTCCTGGCCGGACAAACGACACACCGGTGGACGGCCGAGGAAAAAAGCCTCCTGATGAGCATCGGCGATCAACTGGCCGTGGCCACCGAAAACGCGCGATTGTATGAGAAGACCCGCAAGCAGGCCCAACAGCTCCAGCAGATTCTGGATACGACCCCCCAAGGAATTCTGCTGTTGGATGAAAAGCATCGCATCGAGATAGCAAACCCGACAGCGACCCAGTACCTGCCGTTGCTGACCGATTGTGGGCCTGGCGAACTGCTTACGCACCTGGGACCCCGGCCGCTGGAGCAAATCCTGGCTTCTCAGCCGGGGGAAATCCCCTACGAAGTGGCCGGACTTGCACCCTCAAAGCGTCAATTCGAGGTGGGAGCCAGCCCGCTCACCGCCGACGGGCCGGGAAGCGGCGGATGGGTACTCGTCTTGCGGGACGTCACCGGGGAGCGGGCCGTGCAGGAGCGCATCCAACAGCACGAACGGTTGGCTGCTGTGGGGCAACTGGCCGCCGGAATCGCCCATGACTTCAACAACCTGCTGCAAGGCATCATTGGTTTTGCCGATTTGTTGCAACACAAACCGAATCTCGATGACAGCACGCGCCACGGCCTGGATGTGATCGCCACGCAGGGCCAGCGCGCTGCCCAGCTTGTGCGCCAAATTCTGGATTTCAGCCGCCGTTCGGTGACCAACCAGCAGCCTATGGACTTGCTGGAGCTGGCCAAGGAGACTGTACGCTTGTTGCGGCGCACGTTGCCGGGAAACATCCGCATTACGCTTGACCGCGACCCGGCCGGGGGTTTCATTGTTCACGGGGACGTCGGGCAACTGCAACAGGTGTTGACCAATCTGGCCATCAACGCGCGCGACGCCATGCCCGATGGGAGCACCCTCCATCTGCACCTGGCCGGTGTGGATTTGCACACCGGTGACCCCACGCCTTTGCCCGAGATGAAGTTGGGCAAGTGGGTAACGTTGGCCGTTTCGGACAGTGGCACGGGGATACCGGTGGATGCGTTGTCCCATGTATTCGAGCCCTTCTTCACCACGAAGGAGGTGGGCAAAGGGTCCGGTTTGGGGCTGGCCCAGGTGTATGGCATTGTTCGCCAGCACGAAGGCTACATCGACGTGACCAGCGAAGCGGACCAGGGCACGACCTTTACCCTCTATTTGCCGGCGTGGCACGAAGCGCCGGCGGATTCCGATTTGCCGGATTGGGAAAGCATTCCGCACGGTCACGGCGAGCTCATTTTGGTGGTAGATGACGACCCCTCGGTGCGGCAGGTGTGTCAGGCGATGGTCGAATCTTTGGGGTACGAAACGCTCTCGGCCGGCAACGGACGAGAAGCTATCGCCATCTACGTCGAACATCACGACGAGATCGCGCTGGTGCTTTCCGACATTGTGATGCCGGCGATGGGCGGCATGGAACTGGCGCGGGAGTTGCAACAGATTGACCCCGATGCGAAGGTGGTGCTGATCACCGGCTATCCCCTTGGCCAGGCGCAACGCGGTTTGAAGGCAGAAGGGGTGATGGACTGGATTCAAAAACCGTTGTCGCTGAGCGAGCTGGGCGAGAAGGTGAGCACAGCGATAGGCGCAGAACCGCTTTGAATGCAGAATATGGAATGATGAATGATGAATCTAACGACGCTGTCGGTTCTTGGCGGTCTTGACAATTGATTACCGCTCAGGTAGGGCCCGTGCCGGATTAAAATCGGCACTGGGTTTCCCCGCCAAGCCGCTAAAAGCGGCTGAATTCCCACCGGGTAGTCGCTTCAGCGACTTTCTCTCGCGGCCAGTGACGGCTTCAGTCACGGCAAGGCTGCCTGAGTGGTAACGGTAGCGATACATAAAGACGGATAATACGCAGCGCAAATGCCTTCGTTCGGGTACGCAAATCCCAATTCTCTTTCGCATTCCTCTTGGCCTGTTCACCGTTCATCGTTCATCATTCCGCGTTCATCATTTGTCGTTCCGCGTTTCCCCTAAAGTCCCGTTGCCAGGGTGGTCAGTCCCAGACGCATGAAAAGGGAATTCAGATAGCCGTTGAGCACCTGCATGTTTCCGGTAAAGAGCAGGATGCCGGCGGCGATGAGCAAGAGACCGCTGCCCACTTCGATGACCCGCATGTAGCGGTTCAGCCGGCGGAACTGGTTGATGGCCGTGGAGAGGAGCAACGCGGTCAACAGGAAGGGCACGCCCAATCCAATCGAGTAGACGGTGAGCAGGAGTGCCCCCTGGGCCACCGTGCCGCTCGCGCCGGCCATGAGGAGGATGCCGGCAAGTACCGGTCCCACACATGGCGTCCATCCCGCAGCAAAGACCATGCCCACAGCGAACGATGCCAGATAGCTGGGATCGCCAGACCGTTGCACATCCAAGCGCTTCTCGCGGTAGAGCAGCGGAATCTTGATCACCCCGATGAGGTGCAGGCCGAGGATGATCACCAGCACTGCACCGATCTTCACCAGGATGTCGAGTTGGTCAATCAGAAAATAACCGACCAGGCCCACAGAAGCGCCCAGGATGATGAAGAGCGTACTAAAGCCCCCCACAAAGGAGAGCGCGTGAAAGAACGTGATCCTTCGCGGGGGAGCGGCCTCCCCTTCGACCATGCCCAGCGTCGAGCCGGTCAGATAGCCCAGATAGATTGGCACCAGCGGCAATACGCAGGGCGAAAGGAATGAGAGTACGCCGGCAGCAAAAGCGAGGGCCATCGTTACGTTTTGGTCCATTGTTTGTTATCTCCGTCTGGCTGGTATGAAAATAGATGACGTGTTTTGGGTTTCGAGTTGCGCGTCGAGCATTAAGACCTGACAGGTTTCCACCGTTGCCTGCGCGAGAACAGGATCCGACCTGATCCGTGGCATACCGGTGCTGTAATATCGTCTGTGAAACCTGTCAGGTCTGGCTCCCGCTCTCCGCCATTTTCATCCCCTGGTGGCGCTCATGGTGAATCAAGGGCGCGGCGCAGGCGAAATTCGCTGATTTTGCCGTACCACGAGCGTCCGTCTTCCAGTATGACGACCGGAATTTTATCCCAGTAGCGCTCGTACAGGGCCGGATTTTCTTGGATGTCTACAATCTTCCATTCCAGCAAGCCTTCAGCTGCGAGCCGGCGCAAGATCGCTTTCGCTTGCTCGCAAAGGTGGCACCCTTCTTTTGAATATAGCAGCGCTGCTGTGCGGGTCAAAATCTTACGCATCGAGCAGCATACCGTTGACCAGGCTCGAATACTTCTGTACCAGGTCACGCGCTCCGGCTTCGGAAATACCTTCTGCCTGGATGTGGAAGAAGGGGCCATCGGAATCGGGGAGGATCAGTACCCATTCGTCGCCCAGGTCGACCTTCACGCCTTCGGCCTGCTGCAACAAGTGATCCCTGTAGCGCTCGTTGAGCAGGCGCATCACGCGGCCTTTGGCATCCCACCGGCAGGGGATTCGCGCACGGGCCAGGTGATAGGAGGAAAAGGTTGCCACGACGTCAGAGACGGTCTTTTCACAGACCGCCGTCATCTCCAGAATCTTGGCCATGGCGAACATGCCATCAGCAAAGGGGGTGAGCTGGGGAAAGATGAAACTGCCTGCACCGTCTCCCGCCAGGATAATTTCCTCATCCAGAGCGGCTTGCATGAAAGATTGTGTCGAGACTTAGACCCACCGGACCCACCCTCCCCCTCCCCCGCCAAATTTGGCATAC
The DNA here is from genome assembly GCA_964517425.1 of uncultured Ardenticatenales bacterium. Lineage (GTDB taxonomy): Bacteria > Chloroflexota > Anaerolineae > Ardenticatenales > JAADHH01 > JAADHH01. The sequence continues at coordinate 19,174 of CAZFFM010000031.1, forward strand.
TAGTGCGGGGCTGGTACCGGGTGGGCCCCACCCCCCCCCCCC
>CAZFFM010000032.1:0-18928 GCA_964517425.1 uncultured Ardenticatenales bacterium
ACATTGTTCCGCTTTCCAGAGGTGGCAGCAACGATGAATCCAACCTGTGGTTGTCATGCCCCCTCTGCAATCGTCATAAGGGGAGTAAAATTACGGGTGTGGATCCACATTCAGACGATAGTGTGACACTCTTTAACCCACGGACACATGCTTGGTTTGAACACTTCCGCTGGGTAAAGATGGTCTACGTATCATTGGCATGACACCAACGGGCCGAGCCACAGTATCTGCATTGCACTTGGATGATGATCCCGACGCACTCACGGTGCGAAGTTACTGGGTAGTAGCAGGCTGGCATCCCCCTGAGGATTAAGGTAACGAGATGTCTACAATACAGGGCAGGGGAGCACAAAACATACGCATCCGCCGGGCGGTGGTAGACGACACGCCGCAGATTGCGGAGCTGGTCAACTATTATGCGCGGCTGGGCGAGATGTTGCCGCGGCCGTTGCTCTACCTGTACCAGGGCATACGCGACTTCGTGGTCGCCGAAGCGGATGGGCAGATCATCGGCTGCGGCGCATTGCGCGTGATGTGGTCCGATCTGGCCGAAATCCGCTCGCTGGCCGTGGACGAGGCACACCGGCAACAGGGAATCGGCGCGCGCATCGCTCGTGAGCTGATCGCGGAAGCAAAACGATTGGGCCTGACCCGCGTCTTCGCTCTGACCTACCAGGTTCGCTTCTTCGAGACTCTCGGATTCCGGGAGGTTCCCAAAGAATCGCTACCCCAGAAATCGTGGACCGATTGCCTGACCTGCCCGAAAGTGACTACATGCGACGAAGTGCCGGTCATGCTGGAACTCGCCCCGGACGCGGGCCGGCCTGCGAACGGCCACGTGCCCTTCGACGAAGAGGTCATCCAGTCCCTGAGACCTGATGGCGACGAACGTGGGAATACCCGCCAGTTTCTATCGCTCCAGGAATTCGGTGTGACAGGTCTTTAGGCTATTTTCAAAACAGTCGCCATGAGCGATTGCGCGCCACCAAGGATGAAAATTGGGGACGGCGGCGGATGGAATCGCGCCGCCTGGGTTGGCGTCCCAGGCCCCGTCATTCATGCGGGGCCGTCTGGCGACTGACATCTGACGACTGGCTACTATTTTCAAAACAGCCAGCCTGGTCTCGCGCTTGCTGGCCACAGAAGAGAGCATCCGTCTGAAGGAAGAGGTGGGAACATCGCCCAGTGTCTACCACCTGATCTAGCGTAAGTTTTGTGCAATCAGAGGCCGAATCGCGAAAAACGGCCCTAAATTGAAAGATTGTTCGCACCTTTCCAAACTGAACCAAATGCTGTATGCTTAGACTATTTTCCACAAGGTTACTGTTCAGGCACGCAACGAGAATAGCCCCAGCAACGGTCGGCCGCCCCCCAACCCCGGGGAGTAGGGGGGCGGCCTGAGGCGCTGGGTCGGCGTTTTACCGTTCCACGGCGGCCTTTTTCTTTGCTTTCTGGGCACGCGCCTCTTCCTCAACGGCCCAGCCTTTCGGGTGAGTCTCGGCATAATAGGAGGTAGAGACCAGCAAGTCCTGTAAGTCGTATACCCACGTGTTGTGGCGTTCGTAACTGGCCAGCTCATAATCGTGATTCATCTTGATGGCGTCGAAGGGGCAGAATTCTGAGCAATACCCACAGCTCATGCATACGGAGCTGTCTATGTAGAACTCGCTCGGCTGCGGAATTGTCTTGCCGGCTTCGTCCTTGGCCTGGACAATCCAAATGCACTGGGGTGGACAGACTTTGGCGCAAATGCCGCACGATGTACATCGGATATCGCCGCTGTCCTGTTCATAAATGAGCATGGGGATGTAGCGAAAACGCTCCGGGATGGCCAGTTTTTCTTCCGGATATTGTACGGTGAAGAATCCCTTCGCTTCCGGTTTCTGTCGCACGGAAGCCGCATCAGGACGCAAAGTTCGTCCCCACCCCCCAAGGCGCTTTACATCTTCGGTATACGTTTCAAAGAAGTGCCTGAGGGTGATCCATAGGCCTTTGAGTATGCTCAATCCAAACATGGAATTCTCCCGTTCCGATTCTTAGTTTTCCGTATGTGGGACGGGAAAGCACATTGACAGATTCTGCCTGGGTAACCGTTCAGCACCCTCTGAATCTGCCACGAATTGCACGAATTTACACGAAAAACGCAAAAAAATTAGTGAAAATCCGTGTAATCCGTGGCAAAAAAGAGATTGGGGTAGCTGTTTCCAGGGTAGTCCCTGAACGCTTACCTGCCTGGTTGTGTTTCTCGCCCCACGTTTTACCATGCTTGCTACCGGTCCACTTCGCCAAGGACAATATCTATGCTCCCGAGAATGGTAACGGCGTCGGCCACCTTGTGCCCCTTGCATAGTTCTCGCAACACCGTCAAGTTGATAAAGCTGGGGGAGCGTACGTGGTACCGGTATGGATTGGCGCTGCCGTCACTGACGACGTAGAACCCCAACTCTCCTTTCGGATTCTCTACGCGCCCGTATGCTTCGCCGGCCGGTACGCGGGTCTGCCATTTTGGCGATTTGTCCATGATCGGCCCTTCGGGCAACTGATCCAGCGCCTGCTCCAGGATGCGCAGTGATTCGCGCGCTTCCAGAATACGCTGGTAATAGCGGTCGAAGACATCGCCGTTCGGCATGGTCGGTATGTCGAAGTCGAAGCGGTCATAGATGGAGTAGGGATGGGCGCGACGGACGTCATAGGGCACGCCCGAAGCCCGTAGTACCGGGCCGGACGTGCTGAAGTTGATGGCCATCTCCGGGGTCAGCACGCCAATACCTTTGGCGCGCACCCGAACGATTTCGTTTTCGGTCAGGTAGGTGTCCAACTCGTCAATGGTGTGTTGGAGCCGCGTGGACACCATTTCCCGGAGCATGGGCAGCCATTCGTCCTCGATGTCGTGCGCTACACCGCCAAAGCGCATGTAGTTGCACATCATGCGGGAGCCGGCGGTGGCCTCGAAGAAGTCGAGGATGAGTTCCCGATCCTCAATCGCGTACAGAGCGGGCGTGAAGAAAGCGCCCATGTCATTCAGGAGAAAACCGATCGCCCAAAGATGGTTCACGATTCGTGTCAGTTCGGCCATGATGACGCGGATGTATTCCGCACGTTCCGGTACCTGGACGCCCAGCAGCTTTTCTACCGCCACGGCATACCCCAGATTGTTGGACATCGAGCAAATGTAGTCGAGCCGGTCCGTGTAGGGCATGTTTCCGAGCCAAAGGTTTCGCTCGCCGATCTTTTCGTGGTTGCGATGGAGGTAGCCCATGACCGGTTGCAGGTCTACAATCGTTTCGCCCTCCATCGCTACTTGCATTTGGAAGACGCCGTGGGTGCTGGGGTGTTGCGGCCCCAGGTTGACGACGATTCTCTCGGTTTTCAGCGACCCGGGCCGGTTCAGGTTCCTGGAGTCTACGATCAAAGCACTTTCCGCAGGAGGTTTCCACGTTGCCGGGTCCCCATTGTCGGGATAGGTGACGTTGCGGCCAAAGGGATTGTGCTCTTCGGCAAATTGGTGGTGGCCGGCCGGCCAGCGACTGGGCAGTGGTTTGGTGTCGTTCTCGTAGTAGGCCTCGTGGTAGTCTTTGCGCAGCGGGAAGCCCGCAAACCCGTCCCACATCAGGATGCGCTTCAGGTTCGGGTGTCCGGCAAAGCGGATACCCATCATGTCCCAGACTTCCCGTTCCTGGAAGTCGGCCCCGGCCCACACGGAAACGACGGAGGGAACAATGGGGTCGTCTTTGTCCGCTACGGTTTTGACGTATAGTTCCTGGTCTGGTTGAAACTTGGTAGACGTGAGGTTGTAGACCACCTCGAAGCGGTCGGGGTAATCCACGCTGGTCAGGTTGGCGAGGTAGTCCAGCAACGTCTCGGGCATGTCGTGGAGCAGGCGGGCTACATCAAGGAACCGATCCGCCGGCACGACAAGGGCGTGTTCTTTTGCTTCTACGGTCCCTGCACCAAGCGCTTTATTAACCAGCTCAGCAGCATGTGCTGCGCGGTCCTTTTCTTCCTGGGGAATTGCCGCAATCTTGAGCTTGGGCTTGTGTTTCTTCTTCCCTGTGGCCGGTGATTCTGGCTCTTCGGTTTTGCTGGCCAGTTTCTCGCGGATGACCGGAATATCTTCCGGCAGAATTATGTCCGGCCCTAAAATAGGTTCAGACGACGGCGGCATGGATTCTTTTCCATACCAGGGCACATCCTTGATGGACTGGCCATCAATCTTGGCCTGCAAAGCCATCAGACCGTAGAGAAACGCCTGCGGGGTAGGCGGACAACCGGGAACAAAGACGTCCACGGGAAGGTACTTGTCGATTCCCGAGACCACGTTGTACCCTTCTTTGAAGGGGCCACCACCCGTAGCACAGGCTCCCATCGAAATCACGTATTTCGGTTCCGCCATCTGATTGTACAGGCGGACGATCTTCGGCACCATCTTCTTCGTGACCGTGCCGGAAATGATGATCACATCGGCCTGGCGCGGGGAGGCGCGGGTCAGGCCGGCTCCAAAGCGCTCCAAATCAAAACGAGACGCGGCTGTGCAGATGAATTCGATGGCGCAACAGGCCAACCCAAATTGTAGCGGCCAAATGGAAGACCGTCGTCCCCAGTTATACACTTTGTCCAGGGATTCAATCAGTTTGTCGTAGGTCGTGACCGTCACGCCGCTCTGCACGTACTCTTTGCCGAGGGCCTCGTCCAGCGCATCGTCATCTAGAATCGAGGGAACGACTGCTTGCTTGCTCATTCGTCGTCCTTTCATTTAGTGCATGAGAATGATTTTCAATCTACAGTTCTGTCAACGCAGTTTCGACAATGTGTCGATTCATACTCGCAGCCGTGCAAACCGGGCCTCGCACGGCTGCCAAAGGTGCTGTTCAACTGGCACGTAATAGTGCCATATTTTGCAAGTTTTGTCAAGCCAGCGGTTGTCGTGGGAAGCATTTCACGAATGGCCGCCGGCGTCCTAACAGATGCGCGGCAACAGTTCGCCGGCCGGCAGATCAACTACGCGCCGGCCCCCGACGACCGTGCGCATGACGACCACGCCGGCGTGATCCTCCACCACGCGGCCAATGACCGCTGCCTCGCCGCCGTAGGGGTGCGCACGCATGGCGGCCAGCACTGCGTCGGCCACGTCAGGCGGGACAATGGCCACCAGTTTCCCCTCGTTTGCGATGTACAGCGGGTCCAGCCCCAACATTTCGCAGGCCGCTTCCACCTGCGGCCACAACGGGATGCGTGATTCCTCGATGGCGATGCCCACGCCAGAGGCCTGGGCAATCTCGTGGAGCGTGCTGGCCAGTCCGCCGCGTGTAGGGTCACGCAGGCAGTGGATGTTGCGCGTCACCGAGAGCATGTCGGCGACCAGGCCGTGCAGCGGCGCGGAATCGCTTTCCAGGTTGGCGTCGAAATCGAGGCCCTCACGCACCGACAGGATCGCCACACCGTGTACACCGATCGCTCCGCTGACGATGACCACATCCCCGGGTCGGGCGCGGTCTGCGCGGATGTCCACGCCGTCCGGCACAATGCCGATCCCCGCCGTGTTGATGTACACGCCGTCACCATGTCCGCGGTCGACCACTTTCGTATCGCCGGTGACCAGCAGGACGCCGGCGTCCCGGCAAGCCTGGCCCATGGAATCTACGATGCGTTGCAGATCGGACATGGGGAAGCCCTCTTCCAGGATGTAGCCGGAACTCAGGTAAAGCGGACGCGCACCGCTCATGGCCAAATCGTTCACCGTGCCGTGTACGGCCAGGTCGCCGATGTTTCCGCCGGGGAAGAACAGAGGACGCACCACGAACGAATCGGTGGTAAAAGTCAGACGCGTGCCGGCTATGGGCAAGATGGCCCCATCGTTCAGTTGTTCCAAGTAGGGGTTGCGGAAGGCCGGCAGGAACAGCTTCTCGACCAGCTCCGCCATGCGCCGGCCGCCGCTGCCGTGGGCGAGTTGGATCGTCTCCGCGCGTTCAACGGTCATCCAGATTCATCCCCTCGCCCATGCTGTGCCAGATAAAGCACGTGCCTTCCTGCGAAACCATGCAAGGACCGTACGGCGTGGCCGGCGTACACTTCCGGTCGTAGAGCGGGCAGGCCGGCGGATGGATCTTGCCCAACATGACCAGGTGACAGGAACAACCGGGGGGCAGTTCCTCCTCCGCCGGCTCCAGCCGGATGCCGAAGCGCTCCCGGGCATCGTAGCGGGCAAAGTCCGCCTTGAGCACCAGCCCTGAATGGGGAATGCGGCCAATGCCCCGCCACCAACTGGCCTGCACGTCGAATAGTTGCCGGATAGCGGCCTGGGCCACCGGATTGCCGTGAGGCTGCACGACCCGATTGTACTCGTTCTCCAGACGGACTGCCCCCTGCTGTCGTTGCTCCAGCAGCATCAGCAGGGCAAGCAGGAGGTCCACCGGCTCGAATCCGGCCACGACGACCGGCATACGATAGGCTTCGGGGAAGATGCGCCATTCTTCCGAGCCCATGATCACCGAGACGTGCCCCGGGGCAATGAACCCCTCGATGTGAATATCGCCGATGCCCAGGAGCAGCTCCATGGCCGGCGATGTCAGACGATGCGAGGTGAGGATCGAGAAATTGTCCGGCAACAACGAACTGGAGGCGAGTAACGCCGCTGTGGGGGCCACAGTTGTCTCGAAGCCGACGGAGAAGAAGACGACCTCACGCGCCGGATTCTGCACGGCCAGTTTCAAGGCGTCCAGCGGGCTATAGATGATGCGCACATCGCCGCCGGCCGATTTGGCTTCCGCCAGCGAGCCGTAGGGGGTGGGCAGACGGAGCATGTCGCCGTAGGTGGCTAGGATGACCCCCCGCTCGGCCAGGGCAATCGCTTCGCCCACTTCGTGGACCGGGCAGACGCAAACCGGACAGCCGGGCCCGGCGAAGATTTCCAGCGATTTCGGCAGCAGGCTGCGCAGCCCCCAGCGACTTACCGTGCGCTCGTGCGAGCCGCAAACGTGCATAATCTTCACCGTTCGCCCGTCTTCCGGCAAGGCCCGCTCGATGGCCGCAACCAGTTTTTGTGTGGCGTCCGGGTCTCGGAAATCTGGGTTCATGATGCCCCTCGTACCAGTTGCGGCAAGAGGGTGGGATCGGGAATGGGCGTGCTTTGCCAGCCGTTCCGTTCCAAGAGAGGGCGGACTTCGGCGGCCCAGTCCCGGGGGATGTCGTAGGTCATGCGCACCCAGCGGAGCAGATCGGCCGGCAAGGTTCCGTGCAACGATTTGTGCAGGGCGATATACTGTTCCAGCTTGGTGCGTCGCCCGGCAGCGGTATCGTTGGCCCGAAAACAAAGTTTCACCGCTTGCAGCAACGCCTCCTCGCCGTTCTGGGCCACTGCGAACAGCGATTCGGGGACGGGGCCGCCGGTAGGCACGCGCTGGCCGGTGCGGGCGTCGTACACGGTCTGCGGTGTGGTCAGGTCGCCCGGCAGGGTGCGCCGAAACTTCGCCCCTTGCGGTCCGAAGATGACCGGTATGCCCAGGCGATTGGCGCCGGCAGACGAAGCCAACGCTTTGGGGGTCGTCCCTCCCCACAGCACACCTACCATGCCCACGCGATTCAAAATATAGTCGGCGATCTCGGCGTAGTTGCCGGAGAGTGGCCGGTGCAGGAAAATGTTTGCGATCTTGATGGCCGCGCCGATGGCGTGGGCTGTGGAGACGCACGATCCCAGATTCACCAGCCCGCCCTGATCGAAAGCACCGGCGTATGTCTGGTATAGCGTCGGGTAGTCTGCGCTGCGTCCCAGGTCAATCGCCGCGCAGCCGGATGTGATCACGATGTAGCCTCGTGCGGCGAGCGTTTGGGCCATCCAGGCCAGCTCCTCGCGGCCGTCTGGATAATTGGGGCAGGCCAGAAAGGCGACGATGCCGGGAATATCGCCCAGCACGATGGATGGGCCGGTCCGTTTGATTTCGAAATCGGTGATCGCCCCCCGGCCAACGCGCACCTGTCCGGCCGGAAGAACGTCTCCGCCGGCGTGGCGAATCAGGGCCATAACCGGGATGTGCCAGGGACAGGCCGTATCGCAGCGGCCGCAATCCACGCAGCGTCGGGCGATGCCGGCCAGACCGGCCAAGCCATCCTCTTGCGCCAGGGCGGCGATGGCTTCGGCCACCGGCAAGTCCAGGGGGCAGTGGGTAGTGCAGAGTCCGCAAGCGGTGCAAGGGGCGGCCAGACGAATCGGGTCGTCTGCCGGAGCCGAAGCGGCCACGCTCTTGCCCCGTTTTGCGAGGGCCAGCGCCAGGTGCGCCGCTGCGGTCGGATCGCTTACGAAGGATGCCTGCTCCGTGCGATGGACCACCTCCTCGGCCAGGTCTGTGGGATCGCGGCCCGTGTCATCCGGCAGACCGGCCAGGGATTGGGAACTGGTGCCGATGAAGAAGCTGCCGGCGCGCAGGGCTTCGTCCTTCAGGTCCAGACGAATGCACTGCTGGTCGGCCACGATCACGTCGGCTACGCCGGCGCGGGCAAAGCGGAGTTGGTCTCGCAAGTTGCCGACCACGGTCACGCTGTGCGGATCGCTGCGGGCCATATCGTGGGCGGCACAACAAAGGCCCACGACTTCGATCTCCCCGGCCAGGCCCAGCGAATCGCGCAGGCGTACGATCTCGTGTCCCACGGCCGCGTGATGTCCCAGGCAAAGGATCACCGGCTTGCGGCGGTCTACGGCGTCCAGGCCCAGGGGCACTATGGGCGTATCCTCCAGCCCCGCCGGAAAACTGTAGGCGACCGTCTGAGCGACATCGGCCACCTCCAGAGCGACCAGGTCCATCGTGCCGGCGTGCAGCGTCTTGCTCTCCAGATCGGTCACGTCCGATTCGCCGCCGAAGTGGGTGGCCGCGAGCAGGCGTACCAGTTGCCCTTCGACGTAATCCAGGACGTCGCGGAGCTGGGCCAGGCAGGTCGGGCGGGTGCCGACGACGAGTTGTACGATGGGGGTGCGAATGTTCAGGTGTGGCCCCATGTCCAGCGGAAGATCGGGGCCGCGCGCGGCAGTAGCCTGTTCGACGACATCGCGCGCTTGGGTGGCGTGGGCAGAAGCGCCCATCGTGGCCAGCAGCAACGTTTCGCGTGCCAGGAACGTTTGCAGGTTCTGTCCGCAGGCTCCCAGCCGCCCCTTCCCCAGATCGCAGGGGCCGAGGGCACAGAGTGTGCAGCTAGACGAGACCGGGTGGTAGGCCGGGCGATAGCGGGCCAGCAGGATGCGGTCCCAGAGCCGCAGGTCTGCAACACCGGGGCGGGGGGTCAGACCGATCTGGGCCGTATCACGAGGCATGGGGCAAGAGGTCTTTCGCTGAACCGGCGATTTGGGCGGACAAATCCTGGATCAGGGCGAGCGTTTCTTCGGCTTCGGCGGGGTCGAGCCGGCTGATGGCAAAGCCGACGTGGACGATGACATAGTCGCCGACCTGCACGTCGGGCACGTAGGCGAGGCAGGCCTGCTTGCGGATGCCGCCCATGCTGACCGTACCCATGCGCAGAGCGTCCAGTCCTTCTCCCTCTTCAATGCTGATTACTTTGCACGGTATGCCTAAGCACATGTTGTGTCCTCCGTTGGCAGCGGCCAGATCTCAGTCGTCAGTCGTCAGTCGTCAGATATTGCGTATTGCGTGTTGCATTTGAACGTTGGCACGCTATTCATCGTTTTGCCCCGTTCATCGTTCATCATTCATCATTCATTGTTCCGCCGGCGTTCCCTGATTCGCCGGTTGCACGTCCCAGGCGGCGAGTTGGGCGATGACGGCGGCGACAATGTCGTCGAGACGGCTCGCCACGACCGGCGAGAGTTCCAGGCCGGTGTCCAACGAAGCGGGTTGTATTCCGATGGCCACCGTTTCGGCAGGGCGTTTCCCTGTCAGATCGGCCACGGCCAGCAAATCACTGAGGCCCAGTTGGTGGGGGGAGATTTTGACGCTGAGGAAGGCCGGCAGTTCCTCCCCATCCAGGCGAATGATTGTGCCCGGCGGTTTGCCGGCATCCACCACGTCAACCACCAGCAAGCGGTCCACGCCGTCGAAATAGTGGAGCAGTTCCAGGCCGGCGGTGGCCCCATCGAGCAGTTCCACGTGTTCGGGAAAGCGAAAATGCTCTTCCAGCCGGCGAATCACATGAACGCCGACGCCCTCGTCCTGCAACAGGATGTTGCCGACGCCGAGGACGAGAATGCGCTGCTCGTTTTGTGCGAGTTCCACTGACTTCGTTGGATTCATGAGCTTTTCCTTCGGATGAGTCCATTCACCATCTTTGCAGTTTAGCATAGCGTAACTGCAACTCCCATCACTGTCTCACGGATGGAAAGAAACACAGACAGAAATTCGTACCTTTTTAATGGCCTCTTTGTGATTTGAGCAAGAACATCTCACCACGAAGACACCAAGGCCCGAAGAAAAGAAACTCTTTCAATCTTTGAGTCTTGGAGTCTTTGTGGTGAGAAATTCTGTGCGGTTGTTTGCATGAGTCGCACCAATACTGCAAAGATCGTGTCCATTTTTTCGCAAGCGGCAACCCCGGCGTATCGTCCCTGAGCTGTCCATGCGGTCCGATTATACCGTCACTGGGCGGCAATGGCAAATTTAGATGTGTCGGATAGACAATACGTTGCCCTTGCCCTTTTTTCTGTTTTGGTGTATCATAGAGAGGCGTGCAGAAAACAAAGAAATAAGGAGGACGCAACATCCCATGAATGTCATTCTATTGCAAGATGTACCCGACTTGGGTCAGACCGGCGAAATAAAAAAAGTCGCCAATGGATATGCCCGAAACTACCTGATTCCTAAGGGACTGGTCGCCCTCGCTTCTCCTGGAGCGCTTAAACAAACCGAGATACAACGTCAGGCGCAGGAGCGCCGGCGCAAGCTAGAGCTTTCCGATGCGCAAAGTCTGGCCGAAGCGATCTCCGCTGTGTCGCTCACCTTCACCGTCAAGACCGGTGAATCGGATCGCCTGTATGGCTCCGTCACCAGTGCAGATATTACAGAGGCACTCTCTGAACAACTTGGCAAAGAGATGGACAAGCGCAAGCTGGTACTCCCCGATCCGATCAAGAGCCTGGGCACCTACCGCGTTCCGATCCGGTTAATGACGGAAGTTGTTCCGGAGATTCTGGTGAACGTAGTGAAGGAAGACGGCGAGGAGACGACAGACTCTGACGCAGGAGAATAGGCAAATAGCAAAGAGTTCGCTGAGAAAGGAACCGGCGATGGTTTGGGACAGGAGTGATGAAAGTGTGTTGCATCGCCTGTTGGTGATGCAATTGACGACTATGTTGCGCTGTCCAGAATGCCTGAGCCACTACCACGACGAAGACGTCCTATTCATCGGCCAAGAAGATGATCTTTGGATTCTTGCGGCAGCGTGCTCTGAATGTCAAACGCAAGGGCTTGTTTTTGTCATCGTTCAGGAGCAAACGAAAGGCAGTCATCAGACCGGTGAGTTGACTCTGGAGGAATCTGAGATGTTCGGACGACTGCCGGCAATCAGCATAGATGATGTTCTGGACATCCATCTGGCCCTGGATCGTTTTGAAGATGACCCCGCTATCCTTTGGGAACAAAGGGAATATCCGTAACCAGCCACCCTACTGGACATTGGCATTTTCCGCACACTTTGGGCCTACAGTGACCTGACCGAGGGTCATTTCGCCAGAAACGAAGATCATGTCGGTTACGTCGCCCATGTGACCGAAACTTATGACCCCGACAACCCCTTTCAGTTGATCGCCAAGATGCAAACGGAATCGAATAATACCGATTAGTAAGCGTTCGGGGACTACCCTGAAAACACCTGCTTCAAGCTCTTTTTTGCCACGAATTACACGAATTTTCACTAATTTTTTTGCTTTTTTGTATCTTCTCAATATTTCGGGGGAACAGACTTCCGAAGTCTCCGAAATACCGTTGAATTCGCGGTATCACCCTTCAGACTTCGGAAGTCTCCCCGCTTTTTTGAGAAGATACGCTTTTTTCGTGTAAATTCGTGCAATTCGTGGCAGATTCAGGGGGTGCTGAACGGTTACACCGACTATTCTTGGTTTTTTAATCTGTGTCATCCGTGAAATCTGTGGTTCATCTTCTTGCTTCGTGTGCAAGAATTTGGCTGTTAAGCATCCTAGCGTTCTTTCAGGAGAGTCACACACTACCTCCGCAATTTTTTCCGTTACGGCAGGTTCGTCGTGCCCATCAGATAGCGATCACATTCGCGAGCGGCCCCCCGACCTTCACGGATTGCCCAGACCACGAGGCTCTGTCCGCGACGCATGTCGCCGGCTGCAAATACGCCCTCTACACTGGTAGCGAATCTGCCAGGTGGCGTTTCGACATTGGAGCGGTTGTCTCGTTCCACGCCAATGGGGTCAAGCAGCGTATCTTCCGGTCCCAAGAACCCCATAGCCAGAAGTACAAGCTGGGCCGGTACGATTTTTTCCGTGCCGGGGATCGCCACCGGATGGGGACGCGTGCCATTATTTCCCCCGACCCACTCGACCTGAACAGTATGCAGTTCCCGAACACGTCCATTTTCGTCCCCGACAAACTTCGTGGTCATGATGGAAAACTCACAAGGATGTTTTCCGTAGAGGGTCGTGGCTTCCTCTTGCCCATAATCCACCCGGAAAGTCTTAGGCCACTGCGGCCAAGGGTTATCGGGCTGGCGCGTGGCTGGCGGTTTCGGCAATATTTCAAGTTGGGTCAGGCTACGGCACTCCTGGCGGATGGCTGTTCCCACACAGTCTGTGCCCGTATCTCCCCCGCCTATTACCACCACGTCCAGGTCTTTGGCCGAAAGCACATTCTCGTTTCGATGATTGGCATCGAGCAACCACTTGGATGACGATCTGAGGAAGTCCATGGCAAAGTGGATGCCCTGAAGATCCCGCCCCTCGACGGGCAGGTCGCGCGGTTTCGTTGCACCGCCACAGAGAACAACGGCGTCAAAATCTTGCCAGAGCCGTTCCGCGGGATAGTCTTTGCCGACTTCGATATTGGTGACGAACTGGACGCCTTCCTCTGCCATCAGGTCCAGCCGGCGATTGACAATCTTTTTGTCCAGTTTCATGTTGGGAATGCCGTACATCAGCAGACCGCCGATCCGGTCCGCACGTTCAAAGACGGTGACCGAATGGCCGGCGTGGTTCAGTTGGTCCGCACAGGCCAGCCCCGACGGGCCAGATCCGACTACCGCAACATGTTTTCCTGTGCGTCTGGCAGGCAACTCGGGCACCACCCAACCTTCCTCGTAGGCTTTTTCAATGATGGCATATTCGATGTTCTTGATCGTGACCGGCAATTCGTTCAACCCCAGTGTACAGGAACCTTCGCACGGAGCGGGACAGACCCGGCCGGTAAACTCCGCAAAGTTATTCGTTTTCCTAAGACGAAGGTACGCCTCTTTCCAGAGTCCCCGATAGACCAGATCATTCCATTCAGGAATCAGATTATTGATCGGACAACCGGAAGCCATCCCCGCTACCATCAAGCCTGTGTGACAGAAGGGCGTGCCGCAGTCCATGCAACGTGCCCCTTGTGTACGCAAACGTTCTTCCGAAAAGTCCAGGCGAAACTCGTTCCAATCCCGGATGCGTTCTTCTGGCGCTCGATTTTCCGGAACTTTGCGTTCGTATTCCATAAATCCCGTTGGTTTGCCCATCCTTATTCCTCCCCGCCTAGTTGCCGCTGACACGTGCCAGGTCGCGTTTGTTTTCCTCGAATGCGGACATGATCGCTTCATCGCCGCTGAATCCTGCTTCCGTGTTTCGTTGGATGGCTTCAATCATCCGTCTGTAGTCCTTCGGATAGACTTTCACGAATTTCGGTATCGTTTCGTCCCAGTGGTCCAGGATGTGCCAGGCCCGTTCACTCATCGTGTATTGCGCGTGACGCCGAATCATGCTCTCCACGCCCTCGATCTCGTCCGCGTCATCGAGCGGTTCGAGGTCAACCATGTCCTGGTTACAGCGGGTGTGGAAATCGCCAGTCTCGTCCAGGACGTAGGCGACGCCACCGGACATGCCCGCGGCAAAATTGCGCCCGGTCGGGCCGATGACCACCACGCGCCCGCCGGTCATGTATTCGCAACCGTGGTCACCGACCGCCTCGACCACGGCATTCACGCCGCTGTTGCGCACACAGAAGCGCTCGCCGGCCACGCCCCGAATGTAGGCTTCTCCGCCGGTCGCGCCGTAGAAGGCCACGTTGCCGATGATGATGTTTTCTTCGGGAACGAAGGTCGAGCCTTTGGGCGGATAGACGATGATCTTGCCGCCCGAGAGACCCTTTCCAACGTAGTCGTTCGAGTCACCCTCCAGGATCAAGGTCATGCCGGCAGGGACAAAGGCCCCGAAACTTTGGCCGGCCGAACCCTGGAAGTGCAGCCGGATGGTATCTTCCGGCAAACCGTCACCGCCGTAGCGGCGGCTGATTTCGCTGCCCACCGTTGTACCCACCACTCGGTCGATATTGTGAATCGGCAATTTGGCCCGCACCTGTTCGCCTCTGGCCAGGGCCGGTTCGCACAACTCCAGCAGCACGCGACGGTCAAAGGTGCCCTCCAGGCCATGATCTTGCGCGACCCGGCAGTGCCGGCCAACTTCAGGCGGCACGTCAGGTTGATAGAGGATGGCCGAAAGGTCCAGCTTCTGGGCTTTCCAATGGTTGACGTCCTCGCGAGCCGCAAGTTTATCAGTGCGACCAATCATCTCGTCCACGGTACGGAAACCGAGTTGGGCCATCAGCTCGCGCATCTCCTGGGCCACGAAGTGCATGAAGTTGACCACGTATTCCGGTTTGCCGGTGAATTTCTTACGCAGTTCTGGATTCTGTGTCGCCACGCCAACGGGGCAGGTGTCCAGATGGCACACACGCATCATGACGCAGCCCAGGGTGACAAGGGGGGCAGTGGCAAAGCCAAACTCCTCCGCACCCAGCAAGGCGGCAATCACCACATCGCGCCCCGTCTTCATTTGCCCATCCGTTTCCACGACGATGCGGTCTCGGAGGTTGTTGAGTACCAGGGTCTGGTGGGTTTCGGCCAGACCCAGTTCCCAGGGCAACCCGGCATGTTTGATGCTGCTCTGCGGCGAAGCGCCGGTGCCGCCATCGTAGCCACTGATGAGTACGACGTCGGCATGGCCCTTGGCCACGCCAGCCGCAATGGTTCCAACACCCACTTCCGAAACCAGTTTGACGTTGATGCGAGCCTGGTCATTCGCGTTTTTCAGGTCGTGGATCAGCTCAGCCAGGTCCTCGATGGAATAGATGTCGTGGTGCGGCGGCGGTGAAATGAGGCCTACCCCCGGCGTGGAGTGCCGCACGCGGGCGATCCAGGGATAGACCTTGCGGCCGGGCAATTGCCCCCCCTCGCCGGGCTTGGCTCCTTGGGCCATCTTGATTTGCAGCTCCTGGGCGTTGACGAGGTATTCGCTTGTGACGCCAAAACGGCCCGAGGCAACCTGTTTGATCGCGCTGCAAAGCGAATCGCCGTTGGGCAGCGGAGCGAAACGAGCCGGGTCTTCGCCCCCCTCTCCAGAATTGCTCTTGCCGCCAATTCGATTCATGGCAATCGCCAGGCTTTCGTGTGTTTCCTGGCTGATGGAGCCATACGACATGGCCCCCGTTTTGAAGCGCCGGCAGATCGATTCCACCGGCTCCACTTCTTCCAGAGGAATCGGTTCAGGAGCAAACTGCATTTCCAGCAAACCACGAAGCGTGGCCAGCTTTCCGGACTGTTTGTTGATCAGGTCGGCATATTCTTTGTAGGCCCGATAATCACCGGTACGGCAAGCCTGCTGAAGTTGGTAGATCGTCTGCGGATTGAAATGGTGGTATTCCCCATCGTATCGCCATTGGTACTGGCCGCCGGCGTCCAAGGTCTTCCCGTCGGTCTGGCGCTCGGGGAAGGCGCGGTTGTGACGCATGATGGCTTCGCGGGCAATCCCCTCCAGATCCAAGCCGCCAATTCGCGAAGGCGTCCACGTGAAGTACTTTTCGATGACCGATTCAGAGATGCCCAGAGCTTCAAAAATCTGCGCGCCGTGGTAGCTTTGGATGGTGGAAATGCCCATCTTAGACATCGTTTTGACGACACCCTTGACCGAAGCTTTGATGAAGTTCTTGATGGCCTGTTCCGGTGTCATGTCGGGGAGCATGCCTTGCCAGACCATGTCTTCCAATGTTTCGTAGGCCAGATACGGGTTGATGGCACTTGCTCCGTAGCCGACCAGCAAAGCAAAGTGGTGGACTTCCCGGGGTTCTCCCGATTCGAGGATTAGCGCCGTTCTGGTGCGCGTCCCTTCCCTGATGAGGTGATGGTGCAATCCGGCCACAGCGAGCAGGGCGGGAATGGGCGCATTTTCATGATTGACGCCCCTGTCGGAGAGGATCAGGATGCTTGTGCCATCTTCGACGGCTTTGCTCGCCTGGTTGCAGAGATTCTCCATCGCCATTTCCAGGCCCTCGCCGTTCTTGCGCGGGTCAAAGAGAATGGGCAACGTCGCCGATTTGAACCCGGGCACGGCAATCGCCCGCAGCTTTTCCAACTCCACGTTCGTCAAGATGGGCGACTGAAGCTTGATCTGCCGGCAGCATTCCGGTTCCTGATCGAGAAGATTGCGTTCCGAACCGAGCATGGTCTCGGTCGCGGTGACGATTTCTTCCCGAACCGAGTCGATGGGCGGATTGGTCACCTGCGCAAAGAGTTGCTTGAAATAATTGTATAGCAGGTGCGGCTTGTCGGATAGAACGGCCAAGGGGGTGTCGTTCCCCATCGAGCCAATCGGTTCGACGCTGTTCTTGGCCATCATCCCCAAAATCTTGTTCAGCTCTTCAAAGGTGTAGCCGAAGGCTTGTTGGCGGTGAATCAGCAGCGGCATGGAAGCTTTCCGGCCGTTGGAGGGTTTCGATTCCGGCAATTTTTCGATGGGCACCAGGTATTTGTCGAGCCACTGCCGGTAGGGATGTTCGGCAGCCATTTTTTGTTTCAGTTCCTCGTCGGCGATGATGCGCCCTTCAGCCGTATCCACCAGGAACATGCGTCCGGGTTGCAGCCGGCCCTTGGAGATCACTCGCTCCGGCGGGATATCGAGGACGCCCACTTCGGACGCAGCGATCACCAGGTCATCCTTCGTCACATAATACCGCGAGGGGCGCAAGCCATTCCGGTCGAGAACGGCGCCGACCACCGTGCCGTCGGTGAAGCCAATCGAAGCCGGGCCGTCCCAGGGTTCCATGAGGCAACTGTGGTATTCGTAGAACGCTTTCTTTTCGTCGCTCATGCTCTCGTGGTTCGACCACGGTTCCGGGATCATCATCATCACGGCGTGTGGCAACGATCGCCCCCCAAGCGTGAGGAATTCCAGACAATTATCGAACATGGCCGAGTCGCTGCCGTCGGGCTCAATGATGGGCAATATCTTGGGTAGGTCGTCACCAAAAACGTCAGATTCAAGCATGGCCTGCCGGGCGTACATCCAGTTCACGTTGCCCCGCAAGGTGTTGATCTCCCCGTTGTGAATCAGATAGCGATACGGATGGGCACGTGCCCAGCTTGGGAAGGTGTTGGTGCTAAATCGTGAATGTACCAGGGCAATGGCGGCTTCCATGGCCGGGTCCAATAGTTCGGGATAGAATTCTTGCAGTTGCGTATCCGTCAACATGCCTTTATAGACCATGGTGCGGTACGAAAGGCTGGCGAAGTAAAAGTCTTCGGCGCCGGCCATGTCCGAATAGCGGATCGCGCTTTCCGCCAGCTTTCGGATTACGTACAGTTTGCGTTCAAAAGCGAGCTCGTCTTCCAGATCAGCATTCCGCCCGATGAAGACTTGGCGTACAAACGGTTCGCAAGATTTGGCCGTCTTCCCTAAAGAAGAATCGTTGGTGGGAACGGTTCTCCAGCCCAAAAGGGTTTGGCCTTCACTGGTCACGATCTCTTCGAAGGCTGCCTCAATTGTTTGGCGTTGTGCCGGGTCGGGCGGGAGAAAGACCATGCCCACGCCATAATGCCCGAAGGGGGGGAGCGATATGCCTTCCTCCGCACAAACCTTTTGCAGAAAAGTATGTGGCGTTTGCAGGAGCATGCCGGCGCCGTCTCCGGTATTAGGCTCGGCCCCACGGGCACCCCGGTGGGTAAGATTCCGGAGTACGGTCAGGGCCTGGCTTACAATTTCGTGGGATTGCTTCCCCTTGATATTGACGACAAACCCGATTCCACAAGCATCATGTTCAAAGCGAGGGTCGTATAAACCTTGCTTGCGGGGTAATCCCAAATTGTTCATCATTCCTCCTCTGCGCGAGCCGTGCCGAAGCTACTGTTTTGTCAATTATGTTTCGATGCCATGTCCTTCTGAGCCTGCCTGCTGGCAGGCGGGAGCGGAGCCGGCGTCCACCGGCGTCCGTTTGCTGAACGGGGAGCAAAAGAGGCTACATCACGACAGAGAAAGTTGTGAATGCAGCCTCTCCATTGAGTACCGAGTGAAAAGTAAACGAGGTCACGCAACGCAGGACAGAACCGCGTCAGGTGACCTCACCATCGGGTCGGGGGCCTCAGCCTAGAGGCGTACGGGCAAAAGCGATGACCGCTTCCGGCCATTTCTGGCCGGTGTATGCAGTTGCGTAGCGTGTGGACCGTTCATTTTACAGTTCACACGTGCCGATCCAGAGTCAGAAGGAACATAAATACCGGCTTCATCCTGATTCTCTGAAAGACACGAGCATATAAATTGTAATAGATACCAGTATACCAAAAATCGCCACAATTGTCAAAAAGCGTTGTTCCATTGAGTAGCCGTCGTTTTTTTGCGCGGCCACGCACCTTCTCGCAAGGAATGAACCACGAAGACACGAAGAACAACCAGGTTGAATATTTCGACGTTGGAACATTGGATAGGCCTGACGAGTAGGTTTTCTCGCTTGCCCCA
>CAZFFM010000033.1:0-18911 GCA_964517425.1 uncultured Ardenticatenales bacterium
GTGTCTTCGTGGTTCATTTGAGAGAGTTGCCGCGCAAAAATATGACGCACACCCGCTCCGTTGCCGCCTGCTATTTTGACACAATTTAGACCTGGAGAGAACATTATCCGGACATTCGCTTGTTATAATTCATGGTGATGCGCAAACGTCGGCTATCGGCTTTTGCCTGACGACTGACATCTGAAGGTCATATCTGACGACTGAAAAAAGAGGGAGGGAAGTCCATGAAGTTTCGCAATGTGTTGTTGGTGATTGCGGGAGTTTTTGCCGGCGTACTCCTGTTTGGGCAGCGCCCCACGCACGCACTGCCCGACTACGCCGCGCGCACCGGTGAACCCTGCGCCACGTGTCACATCAACCCGGCCGGCGGCGGGCCCCGCAACCAACGCGGTCTGCTCTGGGTCGCGGCAGGCAAACCGGACAAAGTGCCGGCCCTGCCGGGCAAGAAGAAGCCGGCCGCAGGGGGTGTTTCCGGCGCGGACGTCTACAAAACTGTCGGCTGTTCCGGGTGCCACGGCAATGCCGGCGAAGGGCTGATCGGCCCCGCGTTGAACCAGGAAGCGCTGCCGGCCAAAGAAGTCGCGACCGTCGTCCGCAACGGCAAAGGAGCTATGCTGCCGTTCACCACGGAGAAGATCTCCGATGAGGAGCTGCAAGCCCTGGTCACCTTCGTGCGCACGCTGCCTTCGGGCGGAGGATCGGCTGCTTCCACACAAGTCGGACCCCAACCGCTGCCGGCAGCCAAGTTCGTATGCAGTGACAACAAACAACCGGCGGCTGCCACCGGCAGTTGTGGCGGAAACTAGGAGGGGGAAATCGTATGGCTAAGTTCACAAGACGAGACTTTCTGAAAATTGGGGGGAGCGCGGCCGCAGCCGGTGCAGCGGCCACAGTGATCAACAAAACGCATGGCGGGACAGCGCTGGCACACCCGCCCAGTGAATTCCATTTTGTAGCAGGCGGCGAGGAAACGTTCGTTCCCACCGTCTGTTCCCTCTGTCCCAGCGGATGCGGAATCGTCGCCCGTGTGGTGGACGGTCGCGCCGTCAAGCTGGAAGGCAACCCCGTGCACCCGATCAATCTGGGCGCGCTCTGCCCCAAAGGGCAGGCCAGCCTGGAATTGCTCTATAACCCCGACCGTATCAAAGGCCCCATGCGTCGCGTCGGCGAGCGCGGACAGGGCGGCTGGGAACCGATCAATTGGGAAACCGCGCTCCAAATGGTAACCGATAAGCTGCAATCGCTGCGAGCGAACGGGAAACCGGAACGCTTTGCTTTCCTCTACGGTGAGACGCGCGGGCAAATGCGTCCACTCATCGAACGATTTACACAGGCCATCGGCTCGCCCAACGCCATTTCCCACGACAGCCTGAACATCGAGGCCTCGAAACTCGCCTATCGCATGACCCAGGGCATCAACGACCTTTTGGCCTACGACCTGGAAAACGCCAACTACATTCTTTCTTTCGGCGCAAGTCTTCTGGAAGCGGGACGCTTCCCACAGCGCATGATCGCCGGCCTTTCGTATACACGCCGCAGCCGGCCGGTGCGCAGCAAGTTCGTCATGGTAGACCCGCGCCAGGGCGTGACCGGCGCAAAGGCCGACGAGTGGATCCCCATCAAGCCAGGCACCGACGCCGCACTGGCCATGGGCATTGCCTACGTGCTCATTTCTTCAAATATGTACAACAAGGAGTTTGTCGAAAACTACACCTTCGGTTTCGAAGATTTCAAGGACGAGCAAGGCAACAAGCACCAGGGCTTCCGCAATTATGTCCTGCGCAACTTCGACCTGAAGAAGGCTTCCGAGATCACCGGCATTCCGTCCGGCACCATCGCCCGCCTCGCCGGCGAGTTCGCCACGAACCCGCCCGCTTTCGCCGTCGTACCCCACAAAGGGGGCCTGCTCAACGGCAGTGCCAACGGCCTCTACACCGCCATGGCCGTTCACGCGCTGAACGCATTGCTGGGCAACATCGACAAGCGCGGCGGCATGTTGGTCCAACGATACCCGGCCTGTCCCGGCTGGCCGGCGATGCCTTCCGACGCACTGGCCGAGAAGGGCCGCCAGGCCGAACGCGTGGATGGCGCCGGCACACGTTTCCCGCTGGCCCAACACGCCTACCAGGCCGTCGCCGAGCGGGTACTGGCAGACGAGCCGTATCCGGTAGACAGCCTATTCCTTTACGACGCCAATCCGGTCTATGAATGCCCGGGCGGAGCGAACTTTATCGAAGCCTTCCAAAAGATTCCCTTCATCGTTTCCTTCGCCAGCTTCCTGGACGAGACGGCCCAATACGCCGACCTGATTTTGCCCGACCACGTCTTCCTGGAGCGATTGCAGGACGACTTTGTGGAAGGGTTGGGCTACACCGGCGTAGCCCTTCGTCAGCCGGTCGTGGAGCCGCTCTATCGCACACGAAATGCCGCCGACGTGCTGATTGACATCGCACACCGTGTCGGCGGACCGGTCGCCGCCAGCTTCCCCTGGGGCGACTTCGAGGAGCTGCTCAAATACCGGCTCCAGGACGTGGGCACCGACTGGGATGGCCTGAAGAAGCTGGGCGTGTGGTCCGTGCCACCGTACGAATTCACCGATTGGGGTGCCAAGGGCTGGACCGATGTCGTCGGACGTGACCGCCAGCGTGCCCCGCGCGATGGCCGCTTCGATTTCTACAGCCGTGAGATGTTCTGCTATCTGGGCGACGCGGACGAGAGCCGCCTGAAGGAACTGGGTATCTCGGTAACCGGTGACGCCGTATTCATGCCCCACTACGAACCGGTTACATTGGACGGCGAGGAGAAGGAATACCCCTACCACCTGAATGTCATCACGCTGATGAGTATTGGGCCACACAGCTACAACGCGAACCTGCCCACCCTGCAAGAGATCAGCGGTATGGCCGCGCTGACCACGTGGGATAGCTGGGTAGAAATCAATCCGGAGACGGCCCAGGAATTGGGCATTCATCACGACGACCAGGTGTGGGTCGAATCGGCACAGGGGCGCGTGCGCACCCGCGCGCGGATTATGCCCGGTCTGCGTCCCGACGTGATCAACCTGCCCTACAACCAGGGACACAAAGCGGTCGGCCATTGGGCCAAAGACCGTGGCGTACACGGCCTTGACCTGATGAAATCCAACACGGAGCCCCTCACCGGGCTGGCCGCGTTCACGAATACGAGAGTGAAGATTTACCGGGCGTAAATGCGTGGAGCGATGCCAAAACGATGAATAACGAATCGGGGAGTAAGGAGTCGGGAGTAGGAAGTAGAGGAGAGCGCGGAACGTGAAAACGTGCGAACGTTCAAACGCAACACGCAACACGCATTACGCATTACGGATCATGCATTACGCATTACGGATCATGCCTTTGCGCAACTGGCCCGTGAGAAATCCAAAATCTGAAATCCAAAATCGGACAAGGAGGCTAACATGCCAAAATGGAGTATGGTGATAGACCTGGACAAGTGTGTTGCTTGTCAAGGTTGCAGCATAGCCTGCCGCATGGAAAACAACACGCCGGCCGCTCCGCCAGACCAGGCAGCCATGGGACGCGAAATTCGCTGGAACGACGTTTTTCCGTGGCCACCTAACCAGGCAGAGCCAGGGGAGTATCCGCACGTAAAAACCTATTACATGACCCGACCTTGCCAACACTGTGAAAACCCGCCCTGCATCAAAGTCTGCCCCGTGCAGGCCACGTACAAAGGGGAAGAGGGAATCGTTCACCAAAATTATTCCCGCTGCATCGGCTGCCGCTTCTGCACCGTGGCCTGCCCGTATGGTGTCCGCTACTTCAACTGGTACGCACCGGAATGGGACCCGACCATGAAGCAACACCTGAACCCCGACCGCGTCGAATCGGGCGAGTTTGTCCAGGAACATACAGAGGGGCCCATTCCACGGCCCAAAGGTGTGGTGGAAAAGTGTACATTCTGTGTGCAACGCCACGACAAAGCCTTGCAGAAAGCTGCTGAAGAGGGGCGAGCGCTGCGGGATTCCGATTACGTCCCCGCGTGCGTGCAGACCTGTACCGGCAAAGCCCGCTATTTCGGAGACATGGAAAATCCGGAGAGCACGGTTAGCCTGTTGGCACAAGAACGACGAGCCTTCCGCCTGCTGGAAGAGGTCGGTACATTCCCCAAAGTCATTTACCTGAGGGAGGGATAGGCCATGCTACGAGTTGAAGACCGCGAATTAAAGAAACTGGTATTGCCACTCCTCGATGTCAGTCCGGCATACTACATCACCGGAGCGGCGCTCCTGGCCCTGGTTTTCTGGGGCGTATTTGTGTTTGCCTACCAGACCATCTATGACCTCGGGGTGACCGGCATGCAACGTCCGGCCTACTGGGGCATGTATATGGTCAACTTCATTTTCTTCATCGGCATCAGTCACGCCGGCACGCTGATTTCGGCGATCCTGCGCGTCACCCAGGCCGAATGGCGCCGGCCGATCACGCGCATCGCCGAAGCGATTACCGCGTTTGCGCTGATCGTCGGCTCGCTACAAATCCTGTTCGACCTGGGCCGGCCGGACCGCTTCTTGTACGTGTTCTTCTTCGGACGCGCGCAATCCCCGTTGCTGTGGGACGCCATGTCGGTGACCGCTTACTTCCTGGGCAGCATCACCTATCTGTACCTGCCACTCGTTCCAGACCTGGCTATCGTGCGGGACAACTTACCGGATGACGCCCCTGCCTGGCGCAAGCAGTTCTACACCTTCTTTTCCTTCGGATGGCGCGGAAACAAGAGCCAGTGGATCCGCCTGGAAAAGGCCGTGGCCGTGATGGCCATTCTGATCATTCCTATCGCCGTCTCGGTACACACCATCATCTCCTGGATTTTGGCGACGACCGTACAGCCCGGCTGGCACAGCACCGTCTTTGGCCCCTACTTCGTTGTCGGCGCCATCTTCTCCGGCATCGGGGCGCTGTTCATCACCATGACCATCGCCCGCCGCATCTTCCACCTGGAGGAATATCTGACCGTAAAGACCTACAACTTCCTGAGCTATCTGCTCATCGCCATGACCGCTATCTGGTTTTACTTTACCTTCGCCGAACACATGACCCTGGCAGCCGGCCAACAGCGCGCAGAGTGGCCTATCCTGGCCAGTAAACTATGGGGGATGTACATGCCCAGTTTCTGGGTCATGGTATGGAGTATGGTTGCCGCCTTCTGGATTTTGGTCATACCACGCCTAACTCCGAAGTCTTTCAAGACTCTGCCGGTATTCCAGCCGAGGATGTCCTTTGGAGCAGCCATAGCTGCCGGCGTGGTAACGCTGATCGTCATCTCTCCCATACACGGCGACGCAGTGGCGGCGATTGCCTCCGCGACCTCACCAGGTTTTGACTTGCAGTCCCTGGCCTGGGTAGCAGTATTCGCCGGAATTGGGGCCCTGATCCTGGGCACCTATTGGCTGAAGGAGCACGTGATCGCCGGCACGGTGATCGCTTCTTTCTTTATCGTCGAGGGGATGTGGCTAGAGCGTTGGAACATCGTGATTCCGACCATGACCCACCCGCGTCTTATCGCGTTTGGCATGTACACGCCAAGCTGGATCGAGTGGTCGTTGACGCTTGCTTCATTTGCACTGTTCGCCTTCATGTTCATGGTCTTCTTCAAGCTGTTCCCGCCGATATCGGTGTGGGAAGTGGCTGAAGGGCGTGTCGTTTCGGAGGCCAAAGAGACCATCGAGATGCCGATGCCACCGGTCAGTTCGCCACCACCCCGTGGCAGCTTCACGTTTGGTGCCCGCCGCGGCGTGCCACGATCCCGAGGCGAGGGAGAAACATCTTGAACGTTCAATACCATGCAGCACACGCGCGTGCGCGACTGTACCAGGCACTGGCCGATGCTTTCGAAGCGCCTTTGCCCGACTGGTTGCGCAAGCCGGGCCGCGACAATCCGCTTACCGAAGCCCTGATCGCAGCAGCACGGGAGCTTGGGTCGCAGGCCTGTGGCTACGCCCTGGAGCAGTTGGCCAACGCGCCGGCCCAAGACCTCACCCAGTTGCGGGCCCGCCACGCGCGTTTGCTGGTCGGGCCGGGTCTCCCGCTTGTGTCACCGTATGAAAGCTGGCACAGGGACGCCCAAATGAGCAGCTCGACCGGTCAGGAAATCGCCCAGTGGTACGAGGCGTGTGGTGCGGAAGCACCGGCCGGCGAGCTGCCGGACCACCTGTGCATTGAGTTGGCCTTCCTGGCCTATCTCTATCGTCAGGAAGCCTTCGCTCTGGAAAATGAACAATTCGAGGACGCCGAACTCTGGCGCAAGCAGGCCCAACGCTTCTTGCGCAAACACCCGGCTCGCTGGATACCCCAAACAGGGGAAGCTCTGGCAAAGCAAGGAGGGGCCGTCTTCGGCCCGCTGGGTAAATTGCTGGCGGACTTCGTCCGCGAAGAAGCCGACCTTTCGCGCCGGAAAAGAAGCACCGCAAAGAAGCACAAGGGCTTCCCCGTGCTGGCCCGGCCGGAGGCTTGCGGCCTGTGCGGCTTCTGCGCCCAGGTCTGCACGACCCGGGCACTATACATTTCCGAGTCCGATACCGAGACGAACCTGGTGCTTTCCCCCGCGCGGTGTACCGGTTGCGGAGCATGCACAAAGACCTGTCCCGATGATCTGCTCGTACTCGATGCACGGCAACCAGATGAGGTTGTCGCCTTGCGCACGTCTCCGCGCGCGATTTGCCCCTCGTGTGGCAATACACACGTCAGCGAGGCCGAAATCGAGGCCGTCGTCGCTCGCCTGGAAGCGACCGGACCGCTGCGCGAATCGCTGATGTACTGCGTTGATTGCAAAGCGAGGCAGGGAGCAGGAAGTAGGAAGTAGGAAGTAGGAAGTAGGAAGTAGGAAGTAGAGAGGGGAGCGTCGAGCGATGGAACACGCACTACGCAACACGACAACAATCCAAAATCCCAAATCTAAAATCTAAAATCAGCAAAGGAGTTACTAGCATGAACTGGCCAATGGATGTACCATTTTTCAAGTTTGTATATTTTGTCGTAAACACGGCTGGGATTGGCGGCATTCTTGTCGGGCTGATTGCAACGGCTTCGCTCGTTTTCTACTACCTCACACTGCGAGGTATCATCGGGGCCGGGAACGAGCCGGAACAAGAGGAATATGCCTACCCGACACCGGCCCTGACTCACGAACACGAATAGCGTGGAGCGGGGAGCGGAGAGCGGAGAGCGGAGAGCGTGAAGCGTCGAGCGTCGAGCGTGAAGACGTAAAACGCATTACGCATCACGCATTACGCATTACGTTTCACGAATTACACATCATGCCTTAGCGCAACCGACCCGTGAGAAATTCAAAATCCAAAATCGGTAAGGGAGGACGACGAACTATGCTTGATTCAAAACGCCTCTGGATAGGTATGGGGGCATCATTGTTGCTGGCATTGGTATTGAGCGCGTGTGCCAGCTACCCACAGGTCAAAGCACCGGAGCCGACGAACACCCCGCTTCCTGCCGCGCCAACGGAACCGCCGGTCACAGCCACCGTGCCTGTCCCCACGGCGGTCGCGCCGGCACCCCCCACTGCGACCGCCCTGCCGCCGACAGAGGCCCCCGCATCCGTTCCGGGTTCAGGGGAACAGGGCAATGTGCAAGCAGGAGCAACGATGTACGCCGCGAGCTGTGCGGCCTGTCACGGCCAAAAGGGAGAGGGTGTTCTTGGGCCCAAACTGGCTGGTACAAGCCTGAGTGCAGAAGAGATTGTAACGATCGTCAAGAACGGGAAGACGGGGTCGGGAATGCCACCGTTTGGTGCGAAGCTTGGCGACCAAGACATACAAGACTTGGCCGCATTCATTCTCTCGCTGGGGAAATAGCAAAAAACCAGTCGACGAATGAATGCGCCGCCTGATGCTGCGAAGCACGTTTCAACGGGTGACAACAGGCAGGCAATTCCATTGCTCGCCGAGGCTGGGTCTGATGACAAACCAATAGAAAACAAAACAGCAGAGGTGTTGTATGGAAGCGACACCTCTGCTGTTTATTTGTGCGGCTTGGATTCTACGACATTACGGCATGTAGCTAAACGATTGCACGTACGAGACCGCGGCCCAACGCTCGTCCGGACTGAATTTGGCTTGCCACGAGGGCATGGCCCCCTTGCCTTCGGTCATGATCTGGTAGAGCTCTCCGGGGTTGCGGTTGACGGACCATGAGGTGTCGGTAAAGTTCGGCGTACCGGGAATAGCTCCCTTGCCATCTGCGCCATGACAGGCCACACAGTTTGTCGCGAATATCTTGCTTCCCTGCGCCAACACGTCTTCTGTGATGGCAAACTGACGCACATAGAACACCAGGTCCCAACGATCATCCACGCTGAACTTGTCGCCCCAGGCGGGCATGTTCTTGCGGCCGTTGGTGACGGCAACAAAGAACGTAGCCGGCAAAGCTCCGCGAATGTAGTCTATGTCGTTGAAGTTTCGGGCGCCGGGCACTTTGCCCTGTCCGTCCACGCCGTGACAAGAAGCGCAGTTTTCCTCGTAGACCGCCTGAGCGTTGGCCGCGGAAGGTTCGCGTGAAGGCAGGTCCAGACCCGGTGGCGTCTCAGTAGGCTGCGGCGTGGGCGGCATAGTCGCCGGAATGAGTGTGGGGATAGGCGTTAGATTCTGAGCTACCGGCTGCGGGTTGGTGCAAGCACCCAAGGCCACAGCAATAAGCAACAGGATTGCCAGGAAAGCGATTGTCTGCGGTTTCATCATATTTCACTCCTCGTTACTGGCTGGCCGAAGCAGAGAGTTGTCGCACATAGTTCACGACATCCCAACGTTCTCGAGCGGTCAAATTCTCGGACATCGGACCCATTGTACCAAATCCTCGCGAAATCTCCAAATACACCTCTCCGTCCCGTAGAGAGGTCACGCGCGTCCCTGTCAGGTTGGCCGGCTTTGGTTTCTCAAAGTTCTCTGCAACGGGGCCATCGCCTTGGCCGGTCTCTCCGTGGCAAAGCGCACAGTGGATGTTGAACAAGACGGAACCCCGTTGCAAGGAGACCTCGTCAGCGGGTATGGGGTTGGCGGGCACCCCGCGAGTCACATAAACGCCTTTTCCGCCCACCGGCACAACCCCCACAACTTCAGGGATTGTCGCATTTTCTTGATAGTTTGTTCCCGGCTGGTCTTCCATGAAGCTGGTGAAGTCCACTCTGACCAACTCATACGTAAACATCAAGCCCAGCACAAGAGGCGCAACCAACAGCACCAACGTGATAATGATCCGTCTGGTCACAGGGGCCTCCTCTCCGGCGTGTGGATGTGGTGGCCGCCGTTCTCCTGAAGCACTTCCTTCACAGCATCCTCCTGTTCAGACGAGCAACGGAGCAAAATACCGATGTGCCCTTCCGTTACCAACCGGTTGTACCGTTTCGGCCCATACGATGGGAAGAAGCTCTCCCATAACACACCCAGGAAGGTGCTGACGATCACGCCCAACATCGTGAGTTCGTACGTAATCACGACCAGTGGTGGTATGGGAACCAGGCCCTGCCCCCCCACGTGCACGGGGTATAGCTGCGGTGTGCCGGCCACCAGAAAGATACCGAGCAAGAAGCCAACGAGCGCGCCGCTGAGGGCGATGACCGGGATTCGTTCCCAGACCATGGGCCGTCCCAGCACCTCAGCCGGATAGGGGATGCCGGAGAGTACCGCCACGTTATCATCGGCAATCCCCAGGCTCTCCAACGCCTCGACGGTATTGGCCGTGTGATCCGCCTTGTGAAAGAGTCCCATTAATACTACGTCACTTGCCATAAGCGCCCCCCTATTCCAATTCTGCTATCGAAGGCACCAGGGCCTTCCCGATAGGTCGCAGACTGTGTGTCAACTGCCCTTCCTGCACTTCCCAAACCGGCACCAGCGGTATGATTCGTGAAGCCAGCGCGTAGAGCAGAATGAACAGCGACAGGGACCCGAGACTGATCAAAAACTCGACAATGGTAGGTGTGTACACACCCCAATCGAAAGGCATATTGCCCTTGGTCAAGAAAGTTGCTACGATGATGTAGCGCTCCAGGTACATGCCGATGTTGACCCCGATCGTGATAAAGATCATGGCCGTAGTAGAACGCCGGATGCGGCGGTTCCATAGCGTAGACCAGGGTACAACGATGTTGAAGAAGAGCATCACATACCAGAAGATCGCCGATGTGCCCCTCGCCTGCATGTGGATCAGCTCGGAGATGACCGGAACGCCGCCGTACCATTCGGTGATGAAATCGGCAAACCAGAAGTAGGTCCAGGCAAAGGAAAAGATCAGGATCAACTTGCCCAGGGCGTCAAAGTGTTCATCCCGCAGGAAATAGTCCAGCTTCATCGTCTTGCGTACGACAAGCAACACAGTGATCACGGCCGACACGCCGGAGAAGATGGCCCCCGTCACAAAGTAGGGGCCGAAGATCGTACTGTGCCAGCCCTCCACCAGGGTCATGCCAAAGTCCCAGGAAACGATGGTGTGTACCGAGAACATCACCGGGATAATCACAAAAGCGAAGATGTTGATCGCTGTTTTTAGGTGGTGCCATTCCGATTCAGAACCGCGCCATCCCAGGGCCAAAGTGCCGTAGACGCGTTTGCGCCAGCCGGTGGTAATGTTGCGCGCCATGGCCATATCCGGAATCAAGGGCAGGTACAAGTAGAGCGTGCTGCCGGTCAGATACGTGAAGATAGCCATCATATCCCACATCAACGGGGAATGGAAGTTCGGCCAGAGTTGTCGCTGGTTGAAGTACGGTATCATCCAATAGAAGCGCCACGTACGGCCCAGGTGAATCAGCGGGTACATGCCGGCCACGATGAGAGAGAAGGTGGTCATCATCTCCGCTCCGCGCGTGATCGGCCGGCGAAATTCGGCCTTGAAGACGCGCAGGATGGCCGAGACAAACGTCCCTGAATGGCTGATACCGATCCAAAAGACGAAGTTGGCGATATACACACCCCAGAAGACCGGGCGCCGGATACCGGCCACGCCCATGCCCCAGCGGATCTGATAGCCCCAGGCTCCCCCCAGCCCAATCAGGGCCAGGGTGGCCAGGATGGCTACCAAAATCCAGAAGCCTGTGCCCGTGCGACTCATCGCTTCCATGATATAGCGATTCATCTTCGTCACCGGGCGCGGGTCGAGCAGCAGTTGGTCGGAAATGATGCCGGGGCGCATTTCCTCAGCCAGTGTTAGCGCGCCGGCCGATGCGCTGCCGGGGTGTGCCGAAGCCATAACCGAAGCAGTCGGTGAGAAACGAGGTAAATGTTGTGGCCCAGAAGATTGCGGAGGGCGCTCAGATTCCTTCGACATTCGTTTCCCCTCCCTTCAAGTAAACTACAGCCGGAATTGTGCCCAGATCATCCAGCAAACGGAACCCCCGCCGGCTTTCGGCCAGCTTGGCCACCCGGCTCTCCGGATCATTCAGATCGCCGAAGACGAAAGCCTCCGGTGGGCAGGACTGCACGCAAGCAGGCTGCACCTCTCCATCCGCAATGGGGTGGTCATCCTGCCGCGCGTCCTCTTCCACGCGCCGTATCCGCTGGATACAGAAGGTGCACTTTTCCATTATGCCACGACTGCGCACACTGACATCGGGATTGAGCGTCTGGTCCAACGGTTTCGGATTTTGCGGATTGAACCAGTTAAACATCCGCGCCTTGTACGGGCAGTTGTTGGCACAATAACGTGTGCCGATACAGCGGTTGTAAATCTGGATGTTCAGTGTTTCCTTTTCGCTGTGGTAGGTGGCAAAGACGGGACAGACCGGTTCGCAAGGAGCTTGCTCGCATTGCTGGCACAAGATGGGTATGAAACGCGCCCGCAGATTCGGGTATTCGCCCTGCCAATAGCGGTCTATGCGCAGCCAGTGCATACTCCGCCCCCGGCCGACCTCTTCTTCGCCAACAAAGGGTACGTTGTTTTCCACATGACAGGCTACCACACAGGCCTGGCATCCCGTACAGCGATCCAGATCAATAATCATTGTCCAACGGTGCTTATCCGATGAGTTCATACGCGACTCCTTTGTTCCAGATGACAGTCGTCAGATGTCAGATGACAGTCGTCAGACCTTTGGCTACTGGCTACTGGCTACTGGCCACTGACTACTGGCTACTGGCCACTGACTACTGGCCACTGGCTACTGGCTACTGGCCACTGGCTACTGGCTACTGACTCTACCCCGGGTTCTCTGCGTCCCGCAGGCCACGCGAAACGCCCAGCGGGTCTTCCATGCGAGCAAGCGGACGCTTCTTTCCGGTGGCTGCAATCTTAACGCGCGTGGCAGACCAGTTCAGCGTGTCACCTGCCGGCAGCAGGTCCATCACATTGCTGCCCACGCCCTGTGCAAAGCGACCGTAGTCGTCGTGCCCCTGGCCCACGGGCATGGCCACGGTATCAGGCCGAATCCCCGGGTATACATAAACCGTCGCCTCAATATTCCCCTGCAGCGACGTTACTTTGACGATGTCTCCATCCGCGACCCCTAGCTCCGCCGCCGTTTCAGGGTTGATTTCCACCCAGTTGTTCCAGGCTGCGGTGGTCATGGGATCGGGTGCTTCCTGCAAGAACGGTTGGTTTGCGCCCCGCCCGTCGCTAAGCGACATTGACGGGTAAGGCAGCAAATAAAGTGGAAACTCCTGGGCGTCGCCGGCGAAATCAGTATTCGGCACCACCAACGTTGACGAAAGAGCCTCTTTTAAAGCCTCCGGCACGCCACTTTTCTCCTGTGTGGTCCACCAGCCGCCGTGACCCTGCCACTCCTCGATGAAAGCGTCCGTAGATGTAGCGTGCAGATTGCCGCCGGGCAAGGATTGCAGCGAGCCGATGGCCGATTGCAGATGTTCGCGCACAGACTCCCAGGGCAGCGCATCTGCTGCGCCCCCCCCAAGCCGTTGGGCCAGGTTCAGCAACACCTCGGCCGTGGACCGGGTGTTATGCACGGGCTGCACGGCAGGCTGTTGCGCACTGACGATGGGACGATCTCCCCCCGCAGTCACGAAGCGATATCCCCAGCTTTCCAGGTAGGTGTGATCTGGCAAAACCAGGTCCGCTTGTACGGCTGTTTCGTCGGCGAAGGGGGCACAGGAAACCACAAAGGGCACCTGCCCCAGCGCTTCGCGGAAACCGCTCGCTTCCGGCAATTCAAAGACCGGGTTCGTGCCATGCACCATAAGCACCTGCACCTGTCCGGCCTTCATGCGCTCGATTAGGGCCTGCACATCGGCATAGCTTGCCGGCACAGAGGCCGTCGCCAGCGATTCGGAGGGCAATTCGGGCGAGATAGAAACCCCGCCCGGCTTTCCGAGATTGTCCACGACCACGTTCAAGGCCTGCACAGCCAGCGTGGCTTCCAGACCGTTATTCCGTCCGGCCAACGCACCGCCGGGGATGGCCAGCGCACGATCCACTTTATCGAAGATTCGCGCGAGCCGGCCCAACTCTTCCGCCGACACGCCGCTGGCTTCGGCAATATCGCCGACTGCCACGTCTTGGTAGAGACCGGCCACGTCCGCGGCATTCCGGCGCTCGGCCACGATCTTGCCGATGGCCTGGGCCACAAGGCCCTCCGTGCCCGGCTTGACCGGCACCCACTCATCCGCGCTCGCTGCGGTCGTGGACATGCGTGGTTCGAACTGCACCACGTAGCCGCGTCCTCTCAACTGGCCCCGTCGCATGTTCCCAAAAGAGCGGCCATAATAGACCGGCGAGAGCCAGGTTTCCAGGAAGTTGGCCCCAAAGGAGAAGACGACCTCGGCCCGACCGACATCAAAGACTGGCAAGGCCGGTACGCCGAACAGCGCTTTGCTCGCTGCGGCCAGGGTGCTGCGCCCTTCCAACGCGCTGAGCAAATCGAAGATGACGGGCGGCGCGGCGCCAATCCCTTTCATGAAACGGCCGGATAGATCAAAGAGACTGTCGGACATTACGCCGCCCAGAAAAGCGACCGCTTGGGGGTCCGCCCCTTTCAGCTTTCCGGCCATCAGGTCCAGCGCGTCGGCCCAGTAAACGGCCTGGAAATCGCGAGAGCCGCGGGACGATTGGCGGACAGGACTGGGGAAGCGGTCTGGATTGTACAGCGCTTGCAGTCCCGTCTGCCCACGGGCACAGAGGCGTCCGCGGTTGAGCGGGTGTTCGGGATTTCCCTCGATCTTCCGTGCCCGGCCTTCGATAACCCGCACCACGATTCCGCAACCGGAAGGACACTGCCCGCAGGTGCTGGCATACCACACAGCTTCGCCGGGCAGCACTTCCTCCGGAGATCGGAGAGACGGTTCCAGGGTGCGACGGTAGGGTCGGAGGTCAGACGAGCAGCCGGCCAGGACGGCCGTCGCTCCTGCTGTCGCTCCAACCTTTAGAAAGTTGCGTCGCGAGATTTTTTCGCCCATTCCACACTCCTCACTTATGACAGACTGCGCAGTCGATCAAATCAGCCGCACGCTCTTGTTTTCGATGACAATCTAAACAGAAACCCATGTTCACGTTGTAGACCGCCTGTGCAGCGTCCATTTTGCTCACGTCGCCATGGCAGTTCTCGCAATTCACCCCGTTCTTGATGTGGGGGCGATGGCTGAAGTAGACGAAGTCGGGCAAGTCGTAGACCCGGTTCCAACGGATTGGCGTACCATCCTTCCAGGCTTTCAAGACCTTTTCAGCCTCGATGCGATCGGCCTCTTTCTCCGGCTTGAACTTCAGGTGACAGCCGACGCACTTTTGTACCGACGGCACACTGGCTACCGCGGAGCGCATGGCCCCTGAATGGCAGAACAGACATTGCGCGCCCGCTTCTACGTGCTTCTGGTGACTAAAGGCAATCGGTTGGGAGGGAGCGGCCTGGGCCTGTCCACTGAGGAGCAGATATCCGGCCAGCAACACAAAAGCTACTGCCACGATTCCGCCAATTACCAAGAATCGCCTGGGGAGCACACCTGATTTTTCCTCCATACTTTCCTCCTGAGAGACTTCATCGTGAACCGTTGTGGACGCTTGCGCTTCTGCGGGAACTCTTTGCAATACATCCACCAGATCGGAAGGTCGAACCATCATGCGTTGGTGCCGTTCGTGAATGCGGAGGATATTGTCCTCCATACTCATACGCACTACGCGAATGCCGGCATCATCCGGCAATCCGGCAAGGACAGTTTCGGCGAGGCCTTCGCCGCTTTCCACCAGGATTACAGGGGGACGCAATGAGCCGATAGCTTGTAGCGCTTCTTGGAGGTGGGATGATTCTCCAACCAGGGGAACACCAGCTTCCGATAGCACAGCTCTCGCTGTATCCCGAAAGATCTCGTGTTGCCAGATTAAGAAAACTTGCTGGACGTTGTTCATGGGCCTCCTCCAAACTTCTTTTTATGATACCACAAAAGAGGTCCCGCGTCTATCGAGTAAACCTTGATTGGCGTGTAGGCAACACGCTATTGTTGTCGTGTTTTGCTTGACACGCACTACGACGGAGCGGTGGAGAGAAGCTGGGAGAAGGACGCGCCCTATGGTTCTATGAGGCCGTGGCGGATGGCGTAGCGCACCAGGTCTGCCCGCGATTGCAATGCGAGCTTCTCCATAATGCGGCTGCGATGTGTTTGTACCGTGCTGGGGCTGATCACCAGCCGCTTGGCAATCTGTTGGTTGGTAAGGCCCTGGGCCAGGAGAAAGAAAACCTCGCGCTCCCGGTCGGAAAGGATGGTGTAGCCCTCACCTTTGGGAGCGTCTTGCACATGCGTTGTCAGATAATCGCGGATCAGCTTTTTGGCAACCGAGGGGTAGAGTACCGAATCGCCACGAGCCACCGCGCGCACGCCGGACACCAGGTCGTTCGTCGCGGCCTTCTTCACGATGTAGCCGGCCGCACCGGCATCCAGAGCCTGGAAGAAGTACTCATCGCTTTCGTGCATGGTGAGAATGATGATCGCAACATCGGGATGTTCGGTGTGGATGACGCGTGTCGCTTCCAGGCCGTCCATGTCGGGCATGGTAAGGTCCATGATGACGATGTCTGGGTGGTGTTCGCGCACTGCGGCAACAGCCTGGCGGCCATTGTTGACTTCGGCCACAACCGTTATGTCCGGCTGGCTGTTGAGCAACAGCCGCAGCCCTTCGCGGACGATCGTATGATCTTCGGCCAGAAGCAGCCGTATCGGCTTCATCATTTGGAGAGCGGGACCCACAGCGAAACCAGCGTCCCGCACGGCTCACGCGGCGCAATGTGAATCTGCCCGTCCAACGCCATGGCCCGTTCCTGCATACCGAGCAATCCCAGGGGGCGCTGCCCGCCATTGCGGGTCAGGACATCCTGCGGAACCCCCACGCCGTCATCTTCCACGGACACCTGCAAGCCATCACCGTCACAGGAGAGACCGATCCAAACATGATGGGCCTGCGCGTGGCGGATGACGTTGGAGATTGACTCCTGGACAATGCGGAAGACGGCAACGGAAACCTCGTCCGATAGGTAACCGAGTCCCCCCTGGGTCTGCACAGTCGCCGAGACACCCAGGGGGCGCAGTCGCTGCTTCACTTCGTCGCGCAGAGCGGCTTCGAGACCCAGGTCGTCAAGCACGGACGGGCGGAGTTCGAAAATCATGCGGTATGCCTGATCTTGGGTCTGCTGCAGCAACGCCGCCATCTCTTCCATGCTGTGCAGGGCGGCAGAATCACTGCTGGAAATGTGTGCTTCCCAAAGTTTGAGGTTCAGGTCTAAACGGGTTAGCATTTGACCCAACTGATCGTGGATTTCTCGCGCGATTCTGGCCCGTTCCGCTTCCTGAGCGGAAATAAGTTTTTGCAGCAGTTTGCCGCGCAGGGTGTGCAAACGTTCCAACTCCGACTGGGCGACCAAAAGTTCCTGGTACATGCGTTGGACTTCCGTTTCCGCTTCCGCCCGTTGCTTCCACTGTGCGCGGAACCAGCCCAGGGCCACGTACACGGCCACCGGCCCCAAAATCGAAAAGAACGTACTCTCGATAAGGAAGGTTCGGGAGAGGGCACTTTCCCGGTGAACGTTCAGGTGGTCGTACGACTCAATGAAAAGGGCAACAAGAAAGAGCGCCAAAGGGAGCAGAATTTGTGTAAGGCGCAGCCGGAATTCAACGTCTTCCGGAAGCCAATGCGTTTTTTTCGTCCGGTTCTTTAGGGTCATTTTGTGGAAGGGCCAAGACCAGGTTCTGATATGCGGCATGTTCGAGAAAACTGTCACTGCTCAACCTGGATTGCCAAACCCGCGTCCCAGGATGGCCATTGCGAGCAGACCGGTGTTCTTTCGGGCTGCATAGCTGCATAGACTCAGACTCAGCGACGAATGAATTCGCCGCCTGAGACTGCGAAGTGCGTTAAAACGCACTATTCCAGCACGACAGCAACCTGTTTCAACAGGTTTCGCAATTATAGGCAGGCAATTCATTGCTTGCTGAGTAGTAACCGATAAATTAGTATAACAGCGATACCCGATCTCGTCAAATAGATGTGCCATTCTTTGTGCCTTGTGGTTAGCAGCCTGGTTTGGTTCCAGTTGAGGTAGAGCGCAAAATCGTCGGCGTACCGCTATACCGCTTCTGGTCGGCTTCACTCAACATGCGGTGCACCGTTGCAACACTTCTACCAGTAGCTGCAGGCGAGTCGTCTGGCGAATGTTGCTGGCGATCAGCGTGCTATAGGTCTTCAGGTAATGATTTTGACACAGGAGCCTATGCCGTCTGGCCGTGCCGGATTGAAATCGGCACTGGACTGTCCCGTCAAGCCGCTAAAAGCGGCTGAGTTCTTGCGGGGCAGCAGTCGGCGGATGTTGTACACCGTACGCAATTCAAAATGGCCCTAGCTCAGGTCACGGTAGCCCAAAGCGTAGCGTACCTGCACGTCGTAGCAGAAGTGGTCGTACATCTCTTCGTCGCTTTAGTTTTTCAGGGGAGTCATGTACCCAATGACACCAGCAAGCCGTTGGAGAGGCCCGCGCTCACCGCAACGCGGCTTCGAACAGCCGGCGCGCGATGGGGGCGGCGATAGCGCCTCCCTGTCCGCTGTTCTCGACCAACACGGCCAGGGCAATCTGCGGGTGAATGGCCGGCGCAAAGCCGATGAACCAAGCATGAGGGAGGGCGGTGCCACCCACCTGCGCCGTACCCGTTTTCCCGCCGGTGGCGATTCCCGGCGGCGTGCCGGACCGCGCCCATCCGTCGCTGGCCGCAACGATCATCGCCTCGCGCACTTCCTGGGCTACACCGCCGCGTACGGCCCGCCGCCACGTTTGCGGCCGGATCCGTTGTAACACGGTGCCGTCCGTGCCGCGAACCTCACGGACCACCCGCACGCGAGGCACAAGACCGCCGTTGGCGATGGCCGCAGCCACCAGTGCCATCTGCATGGGCGTCACCAGCACCTCGCCTTGTCCGAAGGCAGCCGTCGCCAATCCGGGCTGCTCGAATAGGGCCACGTCGCGGCCCACGCTGCTCGCGGCCGATTCGACCGGCACAGGCAGCGTTTGCCCAAAGCCGAAATCCTGCGCGCCTTGCTTGAACCTCTCCGCTCCCAGTCGCAGCCCCAGTTGGGCAAACACAACGTTGCAGGAATAGCCGAAGGCGTGGGGCAAATCAAACGTGCTGATGCCGGGATGGTTGTGATCGTGGATCGGAAACCCTTCCACGATGAAAAGGCCGGTTGAGTCGGTGAACACCTCGCTGCTGTGGGTCACGTTGTCGGCGAGGGCAGTGGCCAGCGTCACCGTTTTCAGCACGGAGCCGGGCGGATAAAGGCCCTGTACGGTGCGGTTTAACAACGGATGGTCCGGGTTGTCTCGAATCTGTTCCCATTCGTCGGTCAGGTGGTTCGGGTCGTAGTACGGGTGACTTACCGAGGCCAGTAAATCGCCGGTGTTGGGATCCAAGATGACGATGGCCCCCCGGCGATTGCCCAGCGCCT
>CAZFFM010000034.1:0-18579 GCA_964517425.1 uncultured Ardenticatenales bacterium
AAACGCATTGAGGCAAATGTGACACGTTGGCTTCCAGAAGCTCCAAGTCCTCGTCCCCGAGGACGGATTGGCGGGGCGAATCCCGCCTGAGACGCCCCCGAGACGGGGGCTGAGAGCGAGTACGTGCGACTCTTGCCCCAATGCGTCGAAACATTCAACCTGGTTGTTCTTTGTGCCTTCGTGTCTTTGTGGTTGATTTGAGAGAATCGCCGCGCAAGAATATGACGCACACCCCTCTTTGACCCCCATTGACATCGGCGCGTCCGTATGTTACAATGTGTGTATTCTAGCCCGGCGTTGATAGAAGATCACAATACTAAGGAGGTTTTGCAGATGCGTAGTGACTTGGAAATTGCTCAATCGGCGGAAATTAAACCCATCAAAGATATTGCTCTGGCCGCAGGATTGATGGAAGATGAATTAGAGCACTATGGACGCTACATGGCCAAGGTGGACCTTTCCGCCCTGGACCGGTTGGCCGACCGCCCCAACGGTAAATACATTGACGTTACGGCGATCACGCCAACACCTTTAGGAGAAGGCAAAACGACCACGACAGTTGGCGTGAGTCAGGCGCTGGCTCGTTTGGGCAAACGCGTGGTTACTTGCATCCGTCAACCATCCATGGGTCCCACTTTTGGCATAAAAGGCGGAGCAGCCGGCGGCGGTTACTCGCAAGTCATCCCCATGGAACAATTCAATCTGCACATGACCGGAGATATCCATGCGGTCAGCGTGGCGCACAATCTGATGGCTGCGGCCATTGATGCCAGCATCCTGCACAAAAACCCGCTGGGCATCAATCCTTTCAGCATCACCTGGTCGCGTGTTGTGGACGTGAACGACCGCGCCCTCCGCAAAATCGTTATCGGCCTGGGTGGCAAAGCAAACGGCCATCCACGGGAATCAGGTTACGACATCACCGTCGCCTCCGAGGTCATGGCTATCTTGGCGCTGACAACCGATCTATTCGATCTGCGCGCCCGACTGGGCCGCATCGTTTTTGCAACCGACACAGACGGTAACCCCTTGACCGCCGAGGACCTGGGCGTGGCCGGGGCCATGACCGTCTTGCTCAAAGAGGCCATCAAACCGAATCTCTTCCAGACGTTGGAACACACCCCCGTCTTTGTCCATGCCGGCCCCTTCGCCAACATCGCCCACGGCAACAGCTCGATTTTGGCCGATCGCCTGGCTCTGAAACTGTCGGACTACACGGTCACCGAAAGCGGCTTTGGAGCCGATTGTGGCATGGAGAAGTTCATGGACATCAAGTGTCGCTATTCCGGCCTGAAGCCCGATGCCGTGATTCTGGTCGCCACGATCCGGGCCTTGAAAATGCACGGCGGACTCGGCAGAGTGATCGCCGGCAAGCCGTTGCCCCAGGATTTCAAGGAGGAGAACCTGGAAGCATTGGACAAAGGCTGCGCAAACATGGCTCGGCAGATCGCAAATGTGCGTCTCTTTGGCGTGCCGGTGGTCGTAGCCATCAACCACTTCCCGACCGACACGGACCGCGAGATCGAACTGGTCAGACAACGCGCGGTCGAGGCCGGCGCGGAAGGCGCGTATCTCAGCCAGGTCTGGGCAAATGGTGGCGACGGGGGACGAGAACTGGCTTCGGCCGTCATCGCCGCAGCAGAAAAGCCCAACGATTTTCGATTTCTATATCAGGACGACATGTCCATCAAAGACAAGATCGAAACAATTGCGACCAACGTGTATGGTGCGGACGGCGTAGACTACGAAATCGCCGCCGAGAGAAAGATCGCTCAGTACACTGAATGGGGGTACGGCAACTTGCCGGTCTGCATGGCCAAGACCCATTTGTCGCTTTCCCACATCGCTTCCTGGAAAGGCGTGCCCACGGGTTTCCGGCTGCCCGTGCGTGATGTGCGCGCCTCTGTTGGAGCCGGCTTTCTCTATCCCCTGTGCGGACCGGTACTGACCATGCCAGGTCTCGGCTCCAACCCTGCGTTCAAGGGGGTTGATATTGATGAAACCGGTCGTACGGTAGGATTATTCTAAGGAGGTTATCATGGCAGAGGAATGGTCTGTAGCAACACGGGTGGATGCGCGTGGTACGATCTATCCGGTGCCCATCTTTCGGGCCAAGAAGGCGCTGGATGGTCTGGCCCCCGGAGAAATCATCGAGGTTTTGGCCACCGACCCCAATTCCCGTCCAGACCTGGAGACGTGGGCCACCAGAGCCAACGCCGAGTTGTTGGGGATTGAGGATCAGGAAGACCACTACCGGTTCTACGTGCGTAAGGGAGCAGCCTGACTGTATTGACCGGCTGTTTGCGCACCGCAGAGGCACAGAGACCGCAGAGTGGAAGCAGTTTCTCCTCTACTTACAGGACACTGGCGTTTTTTACTTTTGCCACGGATTACACGGATTTCCGCAGAAAAATCAGAAAGAATAGATGAAAATCTGTGGAAATCCGTGCAATCTGTGGCTGAAAATGCCGTCTTATACGGTCAACGTGATTTTCGCCAGACTCCAGTTACTCAACGTCCTCTGCGTCTCGGCGGTGCGTTTGGGCAATAACCGGAATTAGCCCCATTCATGGGACGTGGCAAGGCCACGCGGGCATGAACTGACTCCCCTGAAAAAAGTCGCTCAGAGGCCCGTCCCCGGGCCGATTTTTCCGCACCCGAGGACGGGTACGGGAGCTTTTTTCAGCAGAGTCGTGAACTGCCTGTGCCGGACTTGCTCCTATTTCACCTGGCTTTCCAAGTCCAGCTTCAAGGCTTGCGCGGCACGCCGGACGGGATCGTAGTCGCTGTCCTTGGCCGTTGCCAGCCCGTCCACCCCAATCGCTTTGGCCAGCACCTTCAGTCCCTCCGGGTCGGCCGCCATATCCAAAAGAGCTTGCTTGATCTTGTTGGTCATCTCCGGGGGAAGGTCTTTGCGCACGGCTACGTTGTCGTTGGGGATGGGGTCGCTGTAGGCAACAACTTTCACCTGGTCCATCACATCGGGCAGCGCCTTCTCCACGGCCCCGCGTGCGTCTTCGTAGACCGCGCCGGCATCTACGTCGCCACGATACACGGCCACCACAGCGCTATCGTGGCTGCCGGCGAAGGTTGTCTTGGCGAAGAACGTGTCCGGATCGTAGCCGGCAGCAGCGAGCATCGCCCGTGGGTACAAATAGCCCGACGCCGAAGCGGCATCCACGTACGCAAAACGCTTGCCCTCCAGGTCCGCCAGACTGTTGATGCCGGAATCTGCACGGGCGATGATTTCGCTGCGATACGTCGTCTGGCCATATTCAATCGAGACCAGGATGACGTTCGCACCATATTTTTCGTGGGCCAAGACATAGGCCAGCGGCCCAAACCACCCCACATCTACCTTGTTTGCCCCCATCCCTTCGATAAGGGCCGCATAACTGGTCACGACGGAGAAATCATAGTGGTAACCGGTTTCCTTCTCCAGCCTCTCGACCACCGGCTTCATGTCGGCAACCAGCCGCTCGGCTTCTTCATACGGCACGATGGCCATCTTGATCGGGTTCTCCACCGAACCGAGATCTGCTTGCTTCGACTGACACGATACCAAAAACAGAATGGACATGCTTACCAGCACTAGAACGAGAATGCGTTTCACCAGGATTTTCCCCCTCTTAATTGTTATCGGATTGCTGTTCGTTCGATCCCCCTTGTTCAAGCCATGGCTCGGAGGGTTTTGCCCAAGCGCCGCACGCCCTCCCTGACGGTTTCGGGGGAGTGCGCGGAGAAATTCAACCGGAAGTGTGAGCCGGTCTGCCCATCGGGATAGAACACCGACCCTAGAGCGAAGGCGACGCCATGTTCGATCGCCTTCAAGTACAGGCGCGTTGTCGGCACCGGAGGGTTGAGCGTCACCCAGAGGCACAATCCCCCTTGCGGAATGGTCCAGCGGGTGTGTTCCGGCAGGTGGCGGGCCATGGCCTCCAACATCACGTCGCGCCGCTCACGGTACACCGCGCACATGCGCTGGATATGCTGCGCCAATTGGCCGTTGGCCATGTAATGTGCCAGGGCCAACTGGAGCAAAGGGGAGGTATGCAGATCATCGGTCTGTTTCGCGCTCAACAGCCGGCGGAAGATATGTCCGGAGGCGACCAGATACCCGACGCGCAGTCCCGGCAAAAAGGTCTTGGAAAATGAACCGGCATAGACCACGTGCCCGTCTTTGTCCAGAGAGCGCAGGGTCGGTAGCGCGCTTCCCTCGTACCGTAACTCGTTGCAAGTGGCATCCTCCAGGATCAAGAGATCATGTTTGCGGGCCAGGTCAATCAACGCGTGCCGGCGCTCCGCAGATAGGGTGACTCCGGTCGGGTTGTGGAACGTCGGGATGGTGTAGATCATCCGTGGCCGGTGCCGCCGGATCAGCCGCTCCAGCAACGGGAGTTGCAGGCCCTCCCCATCCACGGGGATACCGGCCACGTGGATGCCGTGGGCCTGGAAAGCGTCAATCGCCCCGAGATAGGTGGGGCTTTCGGTAATCACCGTATCCCCTGGACGCAGCAGGGCCTCTGTCACCAGATGGATGGCCTGTTGCGACCCGGACGTGATCATGATTTCGTCTTCGCGGGCGGGTACCGCTTGCCCAGCCAGGTAAGCGGACAACGTCGCGCGCAGCTCTTTGCAGCCTTCCGGCACGTCGTATTGCAAGGCGCGAGTCCCCTCGCGACGCAAGACTACGTTCAATGCCTGGCGAAAGTCCTGGGCTGGCAGCAGGTCTGTGGCCGGAGAGCCCATGGCGAAGGAAATGATCCCCGGCTGGTTGGCGAGCGACAGCATATCGCGCATCATCAAGTTCGCCGAGACCTTGCCGGCGGCGAGGAAGGCGGTCTGCCAGCCGTAGCGGTCTGCCGGCGGATACGGCTGGCCGCTCTGATCGGCCAATGATGCGGGCAAGGCGACAAAGGTCCCCCGTCCGACCTGGCCGGTGACCAGTCCCTCCGCTTCCAATTCGGCGTAGGCATTGACCACCGTGATGCGGTTCACGCCCAACTCGGCGGCCAATTCTCGTGTGGGTGGCAGGCGGGTGGCAGGCGGCAAGATTCCCTCTTCGATTTTGCGGCGCAGATTGTCCTTCAACTGCAAGTACAAAGGCGCCGGTGCCGTGCGATCCAAGGACACATACATGGTCATTATTCTCCCTGTTATGAAAACCAGTCGTCAGTAGCCAGATGTCAGATGTCAGATCATGTAGCCCTGGAATCCCCATTCCGGGGCGTGTTGCGTGTTGCGTAATGCGTAATTCGTGTTGCGTGCCGCTCGCCCATTGAAAATTGACCGTTGATCATTGACCATTGCACCCTGCCATCCAGACATGTTTCAGTACCTATCATAACAAAAAACGGCCCGTTTGGCTACAACCAATGCGGGCCAATTCGATGAGTCCAATCGAATGAAGGTTGCCGGCTGTTATGAAAACCAGAGGTCAGTCGTCAGAACGTGTTGCGTGTTGCGTGCCGCTCGCCCATTGAAAATTGGCCGTTGATCATTGCCCATTGCGCCCCGCGATTTTCATCGTTGGTGGCGCGCGCAGCGGCGCTCATAGGCACTGCTTACAGATCGCGGGTCAGAATCAGGCCCAAAGGTACGAGCAGGCCAAGAGCCACAAGATCGACCAGCAGGGTGATCACGAACGCGAACGACAGGTAATCCAGGGCCAGGCCGGCGTTCTGGGTTACGTCGCCGGAAATCGTCGGCACACCGGTGAGCAGATAGGTCGCAGCGCCCACAAGAGCGGTGTAAGCCAAAAGCGTTGGCCACGCATGGCGGTCGGACGGGCTGGGCAACATGCTGTTGCTAACCGCGAAAAGGAGGTAGAGATAGAGCCACACATCCTGGGTGCGGAACAGCTCCAGAATTTGCTTGCCCAGCTTGGCCAGGCCCTGTTCGTCGTAGAAAAGGGTTTGCGGGCCGCTAATGCCCAAAGCATACTGCACCAGCAGAATCACTACCAGGCTGCCGCCGATCAAGGGAGCCAGGCCAACAAGACTGGAACGTATCGGGTCGGCCTGGGCAACCATCACCGAACCCATCACAATTTGGTCTCTCCCCTTGCGTTGGGGCAACAGAGACATCTTTCCGGTCTTCACGCCCAGCAGCCGGGCCGCTAGCCAATGACTCCCTTCGTGAATGATCGTGCCGGGCAGAAAGATCAGCGCAAAGAGCATAATGGTCAGCCCCTCGCTGCGCGTCGCTCCCAGAATGACCGTCTGCACTTGCCGGTCGACCCATCGCTTGGCGCCGGCGAGCAGAATCAGCGAAATGACAAAGCTGGCGA
This sequence comes from uncultured Ardenticatenales bacterium, assembly GCA_964517425.1. Classification (GTDB taxonomy): domain Bacteria; phylum Chloroflexota; class Anaerolineae; order Ardenticatenales; family JAADHH01; genus JAADHH01. Next base: position 6,290 of record CAZFFM010000034.1, read on the forward strand.
GATAGCCCATGTCACCGGTTCATGTCGTAAATCATGCGCAAACCTTCGATGGTCAGGTTGGAGTCGACGGCCTCGACGCAATCGGTGTGCGCGGCAATCAACGCGCCAAGCCCCCCGGTGGCGATGACGTGGGCCGGACCGCCCAGTTCCTCTTCGATGCGCCGGACCAACCCTTCGACCAGGGCTACGTAGCCCAAAACCAGACCGGCCTGCATGCTGTGTACGGTGTTCTTGCCGATCACCGACGGGGGCGCGGCCATCTCCACTTCGGGAAGTTTGGCGGCCCGCTGGAAGAGGGCCTCGGCGGAGATCGCCATGCCCGGAGCGATAACGCCACCGAGATAGTCCCCGTCAGCGGAGATCACATCGAAGGTAGTGGCTGTACCAAAGTCAACCACGATAGCCGGCGTGCCATATTTCCGCCGGACGGCCAGCGCGTTCACAATACGATCGGCGCCGACCTCGTGCGGATTGTCGTACAAAATGCGTACCCCTGTTTTGATATTATCGCCGATGGTTACCGGTTCAACGTGCAGGTAGCGCCGGGCCAAATCGGTGAACGTGCCGGTGAGCGGTGGCACCACGGAGGCCAGCACACAGCCGCCGACGTCGTCAAATGCAATGTCCCGCTGGCGGAACAGGCCGGCCAATAGGACGGCATACTCGTCGGTCAATCGCTGCGCGTCCGTGGCAATGCGCCACTGGGCCACCGGTACATCCTCATCGTAGAGACCCAGGGCCACATTCGTATTCCCAATGTCAATGGCCAGCAGCAAAGGTTTCATCGCCTGTCTCCTCCTCGAATAGGTCCTCATCCGCAGGAGTATTGTACACGAAGAAAAAGACATTTGCAAAAGCGCAATGGGGTATCGTGAAACGTGGAGCGTCGAGCGCAGGGGTGTGCGGGCTGTCGTCCGCTGTGGGCAGGCGAGGCAGACCAAAATGTAAAAAAATATCGGCCACCCGGCTACAGTTTTGACACAGTCTCAAAGCTGGTGTATACTGTATACGACTTCATGCAAATTCGCATCATAGCCTCAACGTTGCCACTTCTGTCCGGGGAAGTCTCGGTGATTTACCCGGCGGGCTGCGTGCGACTTGTGCCGCAACGGCGTGCTACGCATCACGGTGAGCGCTGCGGGGGGGGGGCGCGGCTCCCGCGTCCGTTGGCCGGCTGGTGTTTTTCAACCTTAGAAAGCGAGGTCAAGAACCATGTCACCCAAATCACCTTCAAAAAACAAAGTTTACCAGATCAAAGTCACGCTTTGGGGCAGCAAGCCTCCAATCTGGAGACGCCTATTGGTGTCCGGAGAGACGTCGTTGTACGACTTGCATAAGATCATCCAGGTTGCAATGGGCTGGGCCAACAGCCATTTGCATCAATTCATCATTGATGGCGAGTACTACAGCCTCCCCAGTGAATATGATGAGGAACCTGTGATAGATGAACGCAAATATCGGATAGCGGAGATGGCGCCAAGGGAAAAAAGCAAGTTCGTCTATGAATACGACTTTGGGGATAGCTGGGAGCATAAAATCGTCGTGGAGAAAATCTTGCCGGCTGACCAGGACACGCAATATCCGCTCTGTTTGAAGGGGAAACGGGCATGTCCGCCGGAAGATATCGGTGGCGTGTGGGGGTTTGCAGAATTCTTGGAAGCGATGAGAGATCCCACGCACGAGGAGCACGAGATGTACGCGGAGTGGTGGGATGGAGAATTCGATCCGGAGGATTTTGATTTGGACGGCGTAAATGAGATGTTGCGGGGGTATAGATAAAGCAACCTGGTTGGGTGAACTATAAGGCGGTCATGGTGGGTTTGTGGGGTTGTTGCTCATGCTTTGTTGCCAGCCAACCACACATCCGTCAGACCCGCCGCTGGCTCTGCACTGGCGCAAAGCGCGTACAATCTTAGAATGGTCTTATGCTAGTTTAGACGTGAATGCTCGAATGTCCTGCCGTGACGGGCTGAAGCCGTCACTGGATGCGTGAGAAAGTCGCTGAAGCGACTGCCCGGCGGGAGTGCAGCCGCTTCCAGCGGCTTGGCCTCGCCACCAGTGCCGATTTCCAATCCGGCACGGGCCCCTTGTGGTGAAACTAGCATAAGGCCCTAGAAGGGTGCCGGGGACGGGGGTTGCCCGTACCCGGTACCAGAAAGAAGGATGGCGATGAAAAAGATACGTCTATCTTTGTTCGTAGCAGCACTCGGTCTTTTGGGCGCATTGCTCGTCGTCCCGGTGACGGGGTGGGCAAGGCAGATTCCCGACTCCACAACGGCAGCGACCGCCGGGCCGCGTCTGAGCAGCGAGATCACGGTCTCCGCTCACGACGATGAGCAGTACTTGCCATCCGTCGCCTACAACTGGAAGCATCGGGAGTACTTGGTGGTATGGCACGACAAGTGGGCCATCGGCACGCGCGACATTCGGGCGGCGCGCGTCTCCGAGACGGGCCAGGTGTTGAGCGAATTCACTGTTTACGAGCACCCTACCAAGGACAGCGCCCAGCCGGCCGTGGATTATGATCCCGTCAATGACCGTTATCTGGTCGTCTGGGTCTTCGACGCTTTCGGCAACGGCAACGACTGGGACCTCTACGGGCGCTTCATTCCCTGGAACGGCCCCAACGCCGGTCTGACTGCTTTCGCCATCTCCACTTGGAGCACCCATCAATGGAACCCCAGGGTGGCTTATGGCCGGGCTGTGGAAGAGTTCCTAGTCGTCTGGGCAAATCAGTATCAGGCTGGCACACCGCCCATGTACATCAGTGGGAGACGGGTAAAAGCCGATGGGAGTGGCTTCCCCGGTGGTGCCAGCGATCTGACGATCAGTCACGCCACGCAGAACCGCGTCAACCCCGACGTGACCTACAATCTGGCCCGCAACGAGTACCTGGTGGTGTACGACAACGCCGCGGACATCTTCGGCTTCCGGTTGACGGGCAATCTCGGCCAAAACTTTGGGGGCGAATTCGGCATTGCCGGCTGGCCCGCCGCCGAGATCCATCCTGCCGTGGCTGCTTGCCCGGAGGCCGACCAGTATCTGGTCTCCTGGCAATCAGACCAGAGCGCAAGCAACGACGCCATCTATGCGCGCTTCATCGGCGGGAATGGTACGCTGGCGGGGGTACACTTGATCGATGATACCACCTCCCCCGAACGAGAGTCCGACGTGGCTTGCAGTCTGGCGGGAACACAGTATCTCGTCACCTGGCAAACCAGGTATACGAATCTCAAATATGGCGTCTGGGGGCGTCTGGTGCAGCCGGATGAGACGATGGGTTCTAGTTTTTCTATTGTTCCACCAGGCCCGTCTGCGGATCGCACCAACCCGATCTCAGCCGGCGGTCATACCAACTACCTGGTCGTGTGGGAACACGACCGTGATAACACAGCCTACCAGGATATTCACGGCCAGCTCGTCACCCCGCACGCAGCGCTTATTCCGCTGATACGGCGCAACTATCAATAGTTCGCTATCTTTGCAGTATTGGCACGAGTCAGGCAAACAACCAAACAGGATTTCGGTATGGTTCATAAGTGAAGCAAACGCACCTTGACAATTGAATGGTAAAGGTAGCCTCTTTGTCGTATAATTGGGGTCTAGAAACACCCGTCCCAATGAGCGAAAGGAGGCTACCTTCAATGCTTCCGCCGGCGACCCCCAAGCCCAGCGGCTGGCTGAGGCGTTGCTCACCATCCTGGAAGAGACCATCCGCAGATCGGCCGGTCTACCGTTTGTCAAACGCCGCAGGCTTGTATCAAATTGTCAAGGTGCTTTCGGCCCCTTTTTGGGGCTCTATGAACCATGCCCCCAATTGTATCATCTTCCCGCTGGCCTGTAAAGTGGTAGCTCGTCGGCGTGGCGCCGCTGGCGTAGCACGGGGTAGTAGCGCAACTCCGCCTTCTTCTGCCCTCCACGGCACTTCTATTGGCGAGGCAAAGCAAAGGCCCCTATTCCACAACCAATGGCAGACGACAAGCCAACGAAGACCGCTCCTGCCAAATCACCGCCAATGCTGATTACAAACATACTGCCTCCTATGGCACCCCCAATACTTACAAGAACTACTGCGCTTGTGTGCGAGAGAGCAGAACGTCGCAATCCCCAGTAGGCTATGAAGAAAAAGCATGCCACAATACCAGTACTGGATGCCAGGAGTATCAAATTCAGCAGGTTCATTGTTGCTCTTCCCTTCTGCGTTGGCGGTGACTTGTCAAGGTGTCACTTTAAGAGCGTCTTTGAGAAACTCTCTAATCCGCAGGTAGGCTGTATACTCCAGGCCAAACCCGGCACCGATTTCCAAAACACCAGAACCTGCGAGCCTAGACCCCGCTATACAGCCTGGGCCAGTTGTGCACATAGAAACCCCCAAGCCCATTGAACCCACACCCAGGGCTTGAGTAGCCGGACCGATGAGAGACATGTCAGCAATGTCAGCCCACTCTATCGGGTTGAGAAGCTTGTTCCAATCTTCAACTTGAACATGGTGGTGCTTTCTCGTGGCGGCTACATCCCCAAAGAAGATCACGTGGCCACGACGATGCTCATAATAGTATCGTGTGACTTTCGCTTTGCGCGCCACTTGCCCTGCCTCCGTGGCCGAGAGCCGCTTCCCTCTCCCGCCAACGAGCCCAATCTGAATCTGCTCCCCCTGCAAGAGGAAAGTGCCGGAGAAAGCAGCCGGTGCCTTACTATCCCAGGGCCAGGGATCAATGCGGGCACTCACGTAATCCCCCGCTTCAGCCCCACGGAGAACTTCCAGCCAACCCCATTGTCCTTCCAGTGTGCCCCCTTTTTCGAAGAAGGCCAGGACCTCGTCCCATGTTTTGACGCCAAAATGCTTCATGATCTCGTCCTCGGTGAAGCGCCCCGTCGGGTCCGTATACCGCAGCGGATTGTTCAGCGCGTACGCATACCGGTTCAGCGCCTGCGGGTTGCCCGGCGACGGCACCACCGTGTCCGCCCACCCCAAACGATGAATGCAGAATGCGGAATGATGAACACTTTGCCGCACGTTCCGCATTCATCATTCATCATTCTGCATTCCGCGTTTTCTTTGCTGCCGGTCTTCTCGTAGTAGTCGCCCACGTAGATGGTGGTCGTGCCGTTGAACGTGGCCTTGACGCGGTGGCCGTCGCCGTCGTAGACGAAGCTGGCCGTCACCCCGCCGCCGCTGTAGCTCACCAGCCGGTTCTCCGCGTCGTAGGTCAGCACGTAAGTTGTCCCGTCGACGATGCGGGCCGCCTGGTTGCCGTTGGCGTCGTAGCCGTAGCTGTTGTTCCCCGCCGAGCTCACCGCGTGCGGTTTGCCGGCGTTGTAGGCGTAACTGCCCATGTCGCTCTTGGTGGTCAGGTTGCCGCTGGCGTTGTAGCCATAGCTCTCGTTGTACGCTCCGCTGGCGTTCGTCAGCCGGTCCAGGTCGTCGTAGCTGAAGTTCACTGCCTGCGGTGCCCCCGCTTTCCAGTCCTCCAGGCGCGCGATGTTGCCCACGGCGTCGTAACTGTAACGCAGGTCTTGCAGCGAGGTCGCATTGGAGGGCGTCCCCGTCTGGATGCGCTGCAGCCGGCCCTGCCCGTTTACCGTTGTCCAGGGGTAGTGCACCGGGTCCACGCGCAGCACGTTGCTGCCCAGCACCTGGAGCTCCACCCGTCCGGCGGCGGCGTAGCTCGTGCTCTGCGCGTAGGGAAAGTCCGTGAACTGGCCACTCAGGGTGCCCTGGAGCGTAGCGGGCCGCCCCGCGGCATCGTACGCCGTGGTCACGACCTCGTTGTCCGGGTAGGTCATGGTCTGGACCTGGTCGTCGGCGCGGTAGGTGTAGCCGGTAGTGTAGGCCACGCTGTCGATGGTCTTCTGCTCCGCCGTCACCCGGCCTCGCTGGTCGTAGGTCCAACTGGCCGAAGCGGTGCCCAGGGCGTCGTCCATCGAGGTGCACCGGCCGGCCCCGGCCCCATGCCCCGACTGGTCGTAGTGGTAGGTCACCGCCGCCGTCGTGCCGCAAGCGCCCGGCCCGCTGTACGTCTTGCCGGTCAGCCGGTCCAGCGCGTCGTAGCTGAAGGTGGTCGTGCAGCCCCGCGCGTCGGTTTGCGTGAACAGGTTGCCGTTGTCGTCGTAGCTATAGCTCCAGGACCCCATGTCCGGGTCCGTCATGCTCGTCTTGCGGCCCAGGGGGTCGTAGCCGATCTGCGTGTGGTTGTTCGCCGCGTCCCACACATCGGTCAGGTGGTCCAACACATCGTAGCTGTAGCTGGTCAGGCTGTACACAGCCCACTGCGTATTGTGTTGCCCGCCACAGGAATACTCCGGCCAATAGTCCCCGCAATCACCGGAAAGCTCGTACACTTCTACCAGCCGGCCGAAGGTGTCGTAGCGGGTTTGCTTGCTGTGCCGGTTGGGGTCTGTCACCTCGTCATAGAGCAGGCCATCGGCTATGCCGTAGTGGTGTTCGCTATCGGCCAGCATAGCACGATTCAGGCCGCGTGTCAATACGCACAAATGCGTATTCGCCTACGCGTTTCTGCGTATGCAGTTCGACCGTAGCCGGCATCGGGGCGTTTCCGACGCCCTGCACAAATCAGGACGGTGTCGAAAGATGGGTTCTATGGATCAAATCTCTTGCCCGAGATTCGTTCCTTTCTCCATCCGCTGTAGTGTTGCGACGTCCCACATGCTAAGTTCATCTTTGGTAGCATACAAACGCTCGTGGCGCGCAGTTATGGCAGGATGTCATGTCCGCCGATATTACGCAAGTAGATGTGGCCCTCAAATTCCTGCAAGGTAATGCGAATGCTCATGGAGATGGAAATCTCTTTGACGGGTGGAACCTCGTTCTTGAGCGCCTGCACCGTTTTGTAACGCAACGAGGGGTGCTGTCTATTGTCGACAAACAACTTCAGCTTCTCTCTGACACGTTGCTGTGTTTTCGTGTCCAGACGGCGAAGGCTTTTGCGAAAACGAGGGGAGGGGACAAGCCTCATCCGGCATCTGTTTCCGCGAGGATGTCATCCACCATTTCATCCACACTAGCGTAGGACTTCAATCCTCCCCGACGATAGTCCTCTGTTGCCTCTCGCTCTGCTTCAACCCAGGACTCTGTGTAGTAGCGTTCCTCATCCGGATCAATAAATTCTTCTTTGAGTACCACTACGACTCGATAAATTCTCGCGATATCCTTTTCTGGCAAACCGCGAATTTCCTTGAGCAACTGCTCCCGATAGTTTATTGTCGGGTACATGTTGGCCCTCCCCTCACCTTGCTTTTCCTCAGGACAGCAGCCCTATACGACTATCCATAAGTATACCCAGAACCCGAATATTGGTCAAGTGCGGTTGGTTCCTACAACATCCGCAACGGATAAGATAAGGGTCGTAGTAGCGCGCGTTGTAAAAGTACAGCCCCACCACCAACGATGAACGATGAACGCGGAACGATGAACGCTCCGCTGTCCGTTCTGCATTCATCATTCATCGTTCAGCGTTTTCTTGGCTCCCCGTCTGCTCGTAGTAGTCCCCCACCACGTACACCGTCGTCGTACCGCCCATCGTGGCCTTGACGCGCTTCCCGTCGCCGTCGTAGACGAAGCTGGCGCTCACCCCGCCGTCGCTGTAGCTCACCAGCCGGTTCTCCGCGTCGTAGGTCAGGGAGAACCACGGATGAGCAAAATGCCACGGATCAGGTCGCAACCCATCCGCGTGTTTCTGCCAATCTGCGGCTCTTTCGTCGGGTTGCCCGGCGACGGCACCACCGTATCCGCCTGCACGAAGCGGCCCAAGGCGGGGTCGTAGTAGCGTGCGTTGTAAAAGTACAGCCCAATTGTATCATCTTCTCGCTGGCCTGTAAAGCGGTACGTGGTGGCCATCGTGCCCGTCGCGTAGCGGCTCGCTCCCCACTCTCAGGAGTAGCAGCCCTCCCTCCTTGAGCCTGCGGGAGCCTTCGTTCGAATCCACCGACGGAGAATTCGGGGTAGCTTGTCTAAAAGATGGCCTACCTCTAAGGCTGGAAGAGTGACCGAAATCCTATCCCTCTGACTATTGCCGCCGCGCCGAATATGAGAAAGAGGATACACAGCCAAGACAGTACGTAGTCTATGCACTTGTACCTCGTGATCCCGATGGGTCGGAGAACCGGGTCGCTCAGCATCAACCCAAGGAAAATCAATACGATACCGATGATGATCGACCCAGGCTGAGGGTCAAATAAAGGCTTGTCGTATGGCCCCATGCTAGACCTCCACTTCATGCCCCATATCACACCTCCACCGCACGAACCCTCTTGCATTGCTTACTACGGAGCGCTCCTTTACGTAAGCTATTGTCCGCGGTAGTAAGGGCCACTGTGGGTCCAGGTGTCATATGCCGCGTCGTAGCCAAATGACCCCAGCGAGACCAATAAAGCCGCTTGTGGCCCCATTCCAGCCACTTGTGGTTTTATGCCAACATACGCTACCGTTTCAACACCGTAAGTCACCAAATCAGCGTAACCAAATGGCGACCCGATCAACTCATTCGGTGTAAAGGGATCCAATCGTCCTGTGTACAGACGCAACATCGCCGCCCCTTCCCCCACCGCCTCCAGTGCCGGCCTCTTCCAGTCGAACGGCGCCGGCCGGTACGCCTGCGGCTCACCCGGCGACAGGAACGCCTTCGGCGTCGGCACTTGCCGTACGGCCCTCGCCCGCTCGTCGTAGCGCCACAGCGTGCGACCTCCCCGCGTCCGCCCACGAAACTCTTCCGGTCCCAGGTAGCCCAGATACGCCGTGCCCCACAGCCGTTTGCGCTCCGTCGTCGCCAGGTACAACTGCACGCCACACTGCTGGTCTCCGCTCGGCAGCAGGCTGAACATGCCCTGCCATTGTCCGGTGTGGCCGGTGTAGCGTCCGATGGCCCGCACATAGTCGCTCAGTTGCGCTCTCTCGATGATCGCCCACCACGCGAAGTCCTGTTTCCAGGTGGCAATCATGTCGGGACTGATTCCCCAGCGGAGCAGTTCGTCCTCGGTGAAGCGCCCCGTCGGGTCCGTATACCGCAGCGGATTGTTCAGCGCGTACGCGTACCGGTTCAGCGCCTGCGGGTTGCCCACCGCCGGCACGATGGTGTCGGGTTGGGTGAACCGGCCCAGGGCGGGATCGTAGTAGCGGGCGTTGTAAAAGTACAGCCCCGTCGCCTCGTCCGGCCGCTGCCCGGTGAACTTGTACGCCGTCGGCGTGCTCCCGCTGGCATAGCGGCTCGCGCCGTACGGATAGTAGCGCAACTCCGCCTTCTTCCCGCCGCCACTGTAGCTCACCAGCCGGTTCTCCGCGTCGTAGGTCGGAAAGAGCCACAGATGAGCAGAATGCCACGGATCAGGTCGCAACCCATCCGCGTGTTTCTGCCAATCTGCGGCTCTTTCGTCGGGTTGCCCGGCGCCGGCACCACCGTGTCCGCCTGCACGAAACGGCCCAGGGCGGGGTCGTAGTAGCGGGCGTGGTAAAAGTACAGGCCGGTAGTGATTACCTTGCAACCTCTTCCCGCTTAAGGTTGAAACGGAGATCGGAATCCCAACCCGCGCACAATTCCAGCTAGGCCAAAAACGAACAGAAACCCTGCAAGCACTTGCAATATTTCATCAAATCGGCTAGGCAAAGAAAAGTGACGACTTATTGCTGCAAGAAGCAAACCCAACAGAACAAGAGTAATCCCACTTCCTACCAATGCAGGCTGCGGATCGAATAAAGGTTTGTCTAGCATAACACCCTCAAGAGAAGTTTCTCCCTGTGTCTTTCGGGACACAGGTTGGCTTAGGGAAAATACCTGTGAATGTTGTAGGGACCGCTTTCAGTTACATTGTCGTAGGTCACATTGTATGTGAAGGAGGCCAAAGAAACAGCTAACCCCAGTTGGGTTCCCCTTCCTGCTAGACGTGGAAGCACAGTGTATCCACTGATCTCGAATGCTTGTGCTGTAATATCCATGTACCCAAATGGTGCTCCCGTCAACTCATTCGGAGTAAAGGGATCCAATCGTCCTGTGTACACGCGCAACGTCGCCGCCCCCTCGCCCAGCGTCCGCACTACCGGCCGCTTCCAGTCGTACGGCGCCGGCCAGTACGCCCCCTGCTCACCCGGCGACAGGAATGCCTTTGCCGTTGGCACTTGCCGCACCGCTCTCGCCCGCTCGTCATACCGCCACAGTGTGCGCCCTTCCTGCGTACGCCCACGAAACGCTTCCGGCCCCAGGTAGCCCAGATACGCCGTGCCCCACAGCCGCTTGCGCTCCGTCGTCGCCAGGTACAACTGCACGCCACACTGTTTGTCTCCACTCGGCAACAGGCTGAACATGCCCCGCCACTGCCCCTCGTGGCCGGTGTAGCGTCCGATGGCCTGCACATAGTCGCTCAGTTGCGCTTTCTCGATGATCGCCCACCACGCGAAGTCCTTTTTCCAGGTGGCAATCATGTCGGGACTGATTCCCCAGCGGAGCAGTTCGTCCTCGGTGAAGCGTCCCGTAGGGTCCGTATACCGCAGCGGGTTGTTCAATGCGTACGCGTAGCGGTTCAGCGCCTGCGGGTTGCCCGCCGCCGGCACCACCGTGTCCGCCTGCGTGAAGCGGCCCAGGGCCGGGTCGTAGTAGCGCGCGTTGTAAAAATACAACCCAATTGTAGCATCTTCCCGCTGGCCTGTAAAGTGGTAGGTGGTGGCCATCGCGCCCGTGGCGTAGCGGCTCTCGCCCCACGCCCGGTAGCGCTGCTCCGATTGCCGGCCCCCGCTGTTATACGTCACCAGTGCGGTGCTGTGCAGGTGATCCCCACTCACCCAGAAGCAGCAGCCCGTGCTGCGCCGGTAGCCGACGATCTCCCCGTTCGCCCGGTAGTACGTCGTCCACACGCTGCCTGTCTTCTCGTAGTAGTCTCCGACGTAGACGGTCGTCGTGCCGTTGAACGTCGCCTTCACCCGCTTCCCGTCCCCGTCGTAGACGAAGCTGACAGATTATCAGTCATCCTTCTTCGCTCGTCGCTCTCGCCAGTTCATCCATTCCATCGAAACAAACCAGATGATTGTACCAAATGAAAAAACCAAGAAAACGATGGCAAGTCGTAGGCGAAACTCCACACCTAGAAGCATGAGTAGGGGGCCACCTACTAGCCAAATCAACCCCAGCAATTGCACCCCCCCGTCTCCCAGATCCACCTGACCGTCTCCCCTGGGATTACCACAAAGCCAAACTACAAACTGTGGGGGACGAAAAACGACGGATCGGTACCCCCCGCCTCGTTGAATCACGTATCCCCCAAGCCAGAGAGCGCTGCCAATGCTCAAGAAGCCTATTAGTTGCCAGAAATCGCGTCCCATCTCTGCTCCTACCACGGCACCGCTCCACCAACAGACACATATGCATAATCCTTGTTCTCAGGCAACGGGGTAGGAAACGAAATGTGGGATTCTACCAAAGTAGGCAACGTGTCAGCGGCAAAACTACCGCCTGCAGAACGAACCAAGTTCCCCAACCCTAGTCGCACATCTTCCTGGGCGATTTGCCGGCCGATTTCCTTGTAGAACTGGGGAGCGACCATCCTGGCCCCGGCCAGGTCCACGCTGCTTCGTATGGCATTGGCGGCGTATGGACCAGCGATTGCTCCTCCAATCACCCCCGCTCCAGCATTGACCACCGCATCTTGAACGCTTACCGGTTGTTCATTGACTGCCTGCGTAAGGGTGTATTGAGCCACATTTGCGGTAGCTCCCAAAATGATTGCTCCTGCTGTGTTCACAGCCACAACGGGAGCAGCCATCCCCGCTACGAACCCCACCCCCGTCGCTACAGCAAAGCTCTTAGCATTGAACTCCTGTCCAGTTAGGGCAACGGAGGCAATGTAACCCAAGCCACCAGCAGTGGCTCCGATCAGTCCTGGTATGAGAAAGGCAAAATGGCCGTCTGGATCATTATACACCAAAGGGTTGTTCCGACCATAAGAGTACCTGTTCAGAAACTGTGGGTCTAATGAAGAAATCGTATTCGAAGCCGGAACCTTGGCTTGGTGGTGAGTCCTTTGGGAATCGTTCCACTGCTCCAAAGTCTTTGGATCGGCATAGGAAATAGTAAGAGATGGGTAAGGCGTGGAGTTCCCTGCATGAATTTGCACCACCGTGTCCGCCTGGGTGAACCGGCCCAGGGCGGGGTCGTAGTAGCGCGCGTTGTAAAAGTACAGCCCTGTCGAATCGTCCAGCCGCTGCCCCGTGAAGCGGAAGCTGGTGAGCGGGGCCGCCTGGTACCGGCTCTGCCCGTACCTGGCCACCCCATAGCTGTCCCGGTTCT
>CAZFFM010000035.1:0-17927 GCA_964517425.1 uncultured Ardenticatenales bacterium
GATATAGCCCTCGGGCAGCAGAGCGGCAGCCTCGTTGGAAAATGCCGCGAAGTCGCCGGCAGAGTCGGTATTGTCGGCCACGAAGAGTGCTTTTCGATTCCAGAGGCCGGGCGGCGGATGTTGCTCGTAGGCCAGGGTCTTGCTGACCATTGCCGCAACCTCGGCGGCGCTGTTGGCCGGAAAGCGGCCCAGAGCCATGTCCGGCAAGTTGTCGTCGCCGTGAACATCCACGTAGCGGTTATCGGCAGCCGTTTCATTGATCCAGGGATCGGCTGCGGCCAGATAGGGCGGGATAAAGTTCGGCACACCGGTGCGCAGGTAATCCTTCGGGTCGAGCGAGCCATCACCGACCAGCAAGACAAAGGCAGGAGCCGGCGGCGTCCAATTGTCGTACGCGTAGGCCAGGAAATCGTGGATCGCTTGTGGGTCTGGCAAACCAAAGCTGAACGTGTCGTAGATGTCCTGCAACCGGATCAGTCTAACCCGCATCCCCTGCGAGGCGCGATAATCACGCAAAGGGAGCGCCGCCGTGTAGAAGTCCTCGTGCGCGATCATGATGTAGTCGGCGCCGTTGGTGGGGGCGCGCAGGTTTGCCGGTGCGACGGTCTCCGTGCCGGCCGGCGCGCGACGGTTGGCCGGACTGTCGAGCAGGTAGCGGCTATCTGGCATACCGGCGGCGGCAAAGGTGAGCGTGTATGGCGAAGCACCCGCTACAGTCGTACCGGTTATGCGCTTAGGCTGCCACGGGTCGGTGATGTCCAGCAGCGTAACGTCCGCGGTGGAAAGGCCGGTCAGGTGATATTGCCAGCGGCCATCTCCTGGCGAGCCAAAGGTAAAGTCGCCGGCAGTCACCGTGTAGGGTCGCCGGTACTGGAGGTCAAAGCGATCGACATAAACATAGTCGTACGGCGTGCCCAGATCGAGAGGTAGGGCCACAGAGATTACGTTGCCTCCCCTGGTGAGCATGTTCGACGGGACCGTAGCGGTGAAGGTGAAAAGGGTTTGTCCGTCCCAGGTGGCGTCATCGACAAGCCGGCCGTTCAGATAAATCTGGGTGTGGTGGTCGGGGTAAGGGGCCAGCGATGTGGCACCGGCCAATACCCCACGCAACGTAGCCGTGAAGGGCGTGCCGGACATCTGGGTCAACGTAAAGGGATAGGTGTCGGCGGACGGGCCGCTATAGGCCAACACGGAGTCCCAGAACCAGTGATCGTGTCCTTCACCCCGAGGGGAGATGGAACTATAGACGTGGTTCTCTTCGACAGGTAGGGTCGCTGTGAAACTCTGGGCCGGCGAAAATGTGCCGTTTGGTGTGCCATCTTCGGTGGCCATGCGCAAGCCCGCTCCCCCGCCAGAAGAGAGCCAGTAGACATTGCGATTCGTGTAGCGTGTGCGGGCCTGTTGCCCGTAGAAGATAATTTCATCCTGCGGATCGAAGGAGCCGTCCTCCTCTCCCGGCACGTAAAGAGCGACCTCCTCTCCCCCTTGGGTGAGCCGGAACGTGCGCGGGTCGGCGGCGACGTCTATGCCGGCGGCCAGTGTATCGCTGTACGTCATGCGGTAGAGTCCGTCACGTTCTACAAAGATTTTGTGACCGGCCGGTTCCCAGGCCATCCGGCCCGACGCTCGACGGTCCGTCGAACGGAAGGGCAATTGCCATTGGCGGGCCATGTTCCCGTTCAAGAGATCGGGTCGCAAGTCGAGCACGTAGGGGTCGTTCGGGATAGATTCGGCGGATAGGTCGCGCGGGGCCGGCGTGCCGTTAAAGTGCAATATCACGCGGAGTCGATGGGCCACACGAATCGTGCCGGTGGCCGGTTCGTAGCGGAAAGGCCTCAGATGAATGGCGACGACCCGCTGCTGGCGAATCCAGGCCGGCTGGTCTACGGTGGCCCAGGTCGCCGCGGCGTGATCGTGCGCGCCGGAATCCACGGGCAACTGCCGGATACGCGGCAGGCGGCCCGGCACCGGCTCTGCGACCAGAAGAGGTGCAAGGGCCAGTTGGTGTCGTCCCGGCAACGTCTCCACATTTTGTGCCTGCACGTCAGCGGAGAGTGTAGCGTACGGGGGGATGGCCACCATTACGCTGCGTACAGGCACTTGCGGCATCCCCGGCCGGCCATCGCTCCCCCAGCCGGCCACCAAAAGCTGCTGAACCGTCTGCCCCTGGCGCGTGACATCGCGCAGGGTGTAGGAAGGGACGTCCAGCGTAATCGTGATGCCCTGTTCACCGGCTGCCTGTACGTACACCTCCGGGCGGGGCGGGGGCGCAGACGCCTGCGCGCTATCCCGCCAGATCCATCCCAGAAAGGGCACGGCAAGGAGAAACGGTATGGTTATTGCCAGAGTTGATGGACGCATAGAGCGACGAGTTTTGGGTTTCGGGTTTTGGGTTTTGGGTTTGGGGTTTGGGGTTTCGAGTTTTGAGTTGCGTGTTGCGTGTTGCGTGTTGCGACGCTCGACGTTCCACGTTCCCCCTATCTCTATCTCAACCCTCTATCTCCTACCGTTCATCATTCATCATTCTGCATTCATCGTTCGAGAGTCGCTCGACGCCGTCTTCAACTTTTGTCAAGCGTCAATCCAAAGGCCTCGGCTCGACGATGCGCCACCTCGTGCAGGTAGGCAACTGGTAGTGCGCTCTCCATTGGGCCCTCCATTGGGCCATGCTCAAGTTGTGACCAGCCGGGGCATTGCCCACACAGAGCAAGCAATTCGCACCGGCTACAGGGGTAGTCGGGCGGGGCTTTCTGTTGCCGGACAACAGCCAGGAAGTCGCGCCAGCCTTGCCGAAAGGACCCCGTGCGCAGGTCGTAAGAAGGGTGCCGAGCAATCAGACAGGCCGACAACTGGCCGTAGGCGTCAATGTGGAACGAAGTAGCGCCGGCTCCACAGCAGTAGAGGTAGTCCGCGTTGGTGCCGGTGCCGACGAACTTTTCGCAGAACGTGCGCCAGTCTGCCATGCGTTGATCGCTGGCCAAGTCGAGTTGAACCACCTGTTCGGGAGGGAGACGCAACTTCGTCGGCGCGGCCGAGCCGTCAATGCGGCAGTTGACCAGGGGATCGAAACGAAACTCGACGCCCAAAGAGTCGGCGTAAGCCTGCATAGCGGGCAGCTCGTGCCAGTTCGATACCAGAGCCATGGCCTTGAGTTTAAGGGGGAGCTGCCGGTCGAGAAGGCGTTCGATGCCCTCCATGCAGCGCCGGTACGAACCACGGATACGGGTCACGGCTTCATACGTCTGCTCGGTCGCCCCGTAGAGCGTGACCTCAATGGCGAACGGCGGCCACTCGGTCAGGTAGTCGGCGATGCGTGGTGAAATTGTCGTCCCGTTGGTGAAGAGGGTGATGATCAGCCCTGTTTTCTTGGCCGCGGCATAAAGGTCCAGGCTATCGGAGCGGACAAACATCTCGCCCCCGGTCATGAGCAGCCAGAGGCACCCTTCATCAGCCATCTGGTGGAAAATGCCGTTCCACTCGTAGCGAGTGAGTTCCCGCGTGCGACGGCGCACATCTCCAACGCCCTGGTTGATATAGCAATGCGTACACTGGAGGTTGCACCGTTCGGTGAGTTCTATGCTGCCGGCGAGCGGAATGCGTTGGTGAGTGGTTTTCTGTTGCAGCCGTTGGCCGAAGATGCTATGCTTTAACTCCGGTATGTGGGGGCACTCCATCTCATGCTTCCTGAATGGCCCCAATGCTCATCAACTGATTCAAGAATGCGATCATGTCCGCTCCTCCTGCTTCATCACTCACATCGAACGTATCGAGGAGCGATTGCTTGATCTGTTGCACGCTGCGTTGGCCGTCCAGATCATCCCAGATGAAGGCCCCCACGCTGTTGAGCACGTAGATGCTCTGCAAGTCGGCGACGTGCTGGCGAATGGGGACGAGGATCGACTCGCCGGCGATGTTGCGGTAGACAAATGACGGGTTTCGTTGATAGACGGTTTCTGGATTCACGAAGGTTGCTTATGCCTCCTTTTTCTTGTTCTTCCTGCGCCGGCGCGGTCTATCGTCGTCGCGGGCATAATAGTAATAATAGGCACCAGACTGTTTGCCGCTCAGCTTATTTAGAACGACTCCCAAGGTCCGCGACCCTACCTGTTCCAGGGTCTCCCCCGCGCGTTTGAAGAGCTCGGTGCGGGTACGGCCGGCGTTGACGACCAACAAGGTACCGCCCATTTCCGCAGCCAGGATAGAAGCATCGGCCACGGCAAGCAAGGGGGGGCTATCGCACAGGACGATATCCGACTGCGCAGACAATCGCTCGATCAGTTCCATCATTTGGGACGTAGCCAGGAGTTCCGAAGGGTTGGGCGGGATCGGCCCGCTGGTGAGCAACCACAGTCCTTCGACGCTGGTGTGAACCAATACTTCGTTGACATCCAGACTCTGGTCTACCAACAGGTTGGTCAGGCCGGGGGCGATCGGCACGCCAAACATCTTGTGCAGCGAGGGCCGGCGCAGATCGCTGTCCACAAGAATGACTCGTTTGCCGGCCTGGGCCATGGCAACGGCGAGGTTGGATGCCGTGGTTGTCTTCCCTTCGGACGGGCTGGCGCTGGTGATCAACAGAGAGGTCGACGGGTTGCCAAGGCTGGAAAACTGCAAGTTCGTGCGCAAGACCCGATAGGCTTCGGAAACCGGCGAGCGCGGGTGGTGCACGGTGACCAAATGCTCGGCGAGGTCATCCGTCTCGCCCATACGGGAGATGGCGCCGACGGTGGGAAGCGAGAGGGCACGTTGCACATCCTCTCCGGTTTTGATCGTATCATCCAGGTATTCGAGCAAGAACACAGCACCGAGCGCTAGTCCCAGCCCCAGGGCGGCGGCCAGCATCGCATTCCACATTACACGCGGCCCGACCGGCGTCATGGGCACCGATGCCGGTTCCACCACGCTCAAGAAGTTAGTGCTACCTCCTTGCAAGAAGACCAGCAATTGTGCATACGTCTGTTGCCACAAGTTGATTTTTCCTTGCAGAGCAGCGATCTGATTTTGTGTGTCCTGAATAGCGCGCGCACTGTTTTCCAAAGCCAAGTCTTGTTGCAGCTTGGTGATGCTTTCTTTGGTATCCTTGATCTTCTGTTCGAGGTCCTGCAACTGGCTGGCGATGAAGTCCCGATGTGCAGCCTGTTCACCTTGAGGTGCTGTCGGGCTTTTCAGAATGAGTTGGTGCGCAACTTCGTCTGCTGTGATCTTGGCCCGTTGCGGGTCCGTATCAAGCACGTAGATTTCCAGAAGTTGCGTTTCGGCTACGACCTGTGCGTTCACGCGGGCAGCAAGCGCCTGCCAGGGAATATTCATCCCCAAGGCGTCCACGGTAGCCTGCATCACCGGCTCACGCGAGACGATTTGGCTATACGTGAGGGCCAAACGTTGGGTGGTGTAGAATTCCGCAGCCTGCGGGTTGGGGTTCTGAAAAACCTGTCCAACCAAGAGACTGGTTTGGGTACGATAGATTTTAGGTTGTTGGGCGGTAGCCCAATAACTAAAAACAGCCGCTACGCCGGCAGACAAGGCCAACAACCAAAGCCATTTCCAAAGAATTCGTACGTAATATTTCAGTTCCATTTCATTTCCTCAATCGGCTCAGATTCCGTGAATCTCGCTTGCCAAAGCGAGGCCAGTCCCAGGCCCAGCACACGTACCGGGTGCAACACCAGGTAAGCCACACTTTGCACGGGAGATTGCAACGTATACCGTAGTTTCAACCAGCGTCGTCCGGGGAAAAATATGTGCTTCAACATGGCGGCCAACGACTGCACATCATCAACGAGCAGCAACTGCAAAAGATAACGGGCGCGTCGTCCCACGGGCAGAGGCATCGGTTCCAACTGTGTGTTGGCCATCCGCCCTACGAGGGACAACCGCCACGCGGGGGCGCGCAAATGGGCAAACGCTTCCGCCGGTACCGGCGTTTCGTAAATGCCACAGGCCATTTGCAAACAGACAAGAACGGGCATTCGCACGCGAAAATACCTGGTACGGTCCACCAGCCGTTCCCAATCCAGGGCGAGCACGTGGCGACGAATCCACCAATCCACATCCAAGAGCCGGCGGAGTGGACTCGCAAACGCTTCGGGAATGGCCAGGTGTACGCAGAGAGAAATGAGGGTATCCTCAGGGGAAAGTTGCCAGGCCTTCCCGCCGGCCGCTGCCAGGGGACGCGCGTCCGCCCAGAGTGCGTTCACGTCTTGCAACCGGGAGGCGTGGCGATACCATTCGATGGCGATCAGGTGACTGTGCAAATCGACGACAATCACATCCTGTCCATCGTCGCGACGCAACTCCACCTCTCCTCCGAACTCCTCATCGAATCGCTCCGGATGGCCGGCCGGGTTTGGGGACAAGCAGTAGCCTAAGCGGTCCAGCACACGGCGCGCAGGGGACAACTCATCTGGCCGGACGAGCAGGTCCAGGTCCACCATGGGGCGAAACGCCGCGTTGCCGTACAGCTCGATGGCCAGAGCCGCACCCTTGAGAAGAATGACTTGGATGCCTTCTTGTGCCAATGATGTCAAGACCGCAGTCAGAGCCTCCGACAAACGGTCTGACCACACGAGAGAGGAATAATAATGTTCTCTCAAGAAGTTCCGTGCCGGGATGGGAAGGTCGGCCCACACATCTGTTTCCTGCAAACGACGGTACAACAAAGGCAAGAGCGGCTGGAAGGCGGGCGTACGGCGGACTTCGTTCCAAAACGCTTCCCGATGAATTTCCTGAGCTGTTCGCGGATCCAGAGGTGATGTATCCGGTGTGCCATGGCAAATGCGCACCAGGCCCCATGTTGCCGGTGTCCAGTTGTGGGGTGCGTAAGGTGTGTTGCGTATTGCGTATTGCGTGTTGCGTGTCATGGGATCATCACGCCGGCAATGGCACCAAGAGGTCGCGATGTACTACTTCAGCAGCATAAGCGAGAGCGGCCCGAATATCATCAAGCGATAGCTGAGGATAAGCTTCTTTGATTTGCTCTGCAGTCATGCCGTCGGCCAGGCTTCCCATAATCATTGCCACTGGAATACGGGTCCCTTTGATACAAGGATCCCCATGATGTAAATCAGGTTCCACAACGATCCGTTCTTGCCATCTTGCATACGTCATTTCCGTTCCCTTTCACTCCCTTTGGCGTTGACCGTTGAAATCCTTGACGCCACAAATTCTTTACAAACGAGTCAAGTTTAGACTCACGGATAGAAGAAAACGCGAATGATTTTTTGGGTTCTTATCCGTGTTCTTTTCCATCCGTGAGTCTGGCTGTTCATCGGTTTGAGGCGCAGCTTCGCTATACAGTTACCAGACATTTACTTCCGGCGGCGGATACTGAAGCAACGGGCTACGGGATAGAGCCAGCGGCTGTGTGGCGACAGCAAAGCCCACATCCTTCCCAGCAACCGGCGACGCCCGGTGCGCAAGTCAACTCGCCGGCTGCGACTCTCCAGAGCGACCACGCGACCAAGAACCTGGCCGGCATCCACCGGACTGTCGGGCCGCGCGAGTGCATCACCTTTCGGCAGGATGCGGACACCTTCTGCGCTGTGCAGCCGGCCAATCGCCCGATGAACCATCAGCGTTCCGCGTTCATCGCGCAAGAAAAGAACATCGCCAAGGGCTACGTCTTCCGCCGAAACCGGTTCCACCTCTACCAAGTCACCGTCGCGAATAAACGGAGTCATGCTACAGCCATGCACACGGAAACGCAGCCGGTCGCCGCGGCCCAGGATTTCGGTAGCGAGGTCTAGAAAGTCGGGTGCGCCAAGATCAATTTCCCCCATAAGAATAATAGCATATCCCGGGTAATTGTCAATTGTCAATGATCAACGGTCAATTTTCAATTGGCACTTGCCCGTTGCGAGTTGACATGCAAGTTGACAATTGATCGTTTACAATTGACCATTGACAATTAGTAGGCGCCCCGGCCACGCAGAATTGCCGGCAGGGTCTGGAAGAGGATTTGCAGGTCGAGCCAAACCGAATAGTTGCGGATGTATTCCATGTCCAGACGTACGCGCTCTTCATAGCTCACATCGCTGCGGCCAGAGATTTGCCACAGGCCGGTGAGGCCCGGTTTGACAGTGTGCAGATTGGTGCCCCATTTGCCATACTCGGTAAGCTCCGGCGGCGAGATCATGCGCGGCCCAACCAGACTCATTTCACCGCGCAGGACGTTCAGCAATTGCGGCAATTCATCCAGGCTGGTCTTCCGCAAGAACTGACCGGCACGAGAGATTCTGGGGTCGTTCTTCAACTTGTGGTTGCGGGCCAGCTCTTCCTGTAGCTCCGGATGTTGGGCCAGTATCTCATCGCCATTGACGACCATAGTGCGGAACTTGAAAGCATCGAACGACCGTCCGCCAACACCGAGTACCCGCCGGCGGTAAACCACCGGCCCGGGCGAATCGAACTTGACCCAGAGGGCCAACCCGATCAACAGCGGGCTGATGATGAGCAGGCCCGGAATGGTCAGGCCATAATCGAGAATCGTCTTCGTGGCCATGTCGAACCCGGCCAGGCGGACTTTGTTGACGCTGACCAGTGGGACTCGCCCCAGCTCTTTGACTTCCATGCCCGTGGCCATGATCTCGAAAAGTCCGGAGGAAAGGCGGAGTCGTACACGCCGGTCCGTGCCGTAGAGATGGAACAGGTCGAGCAGTTGTTCACGGGTGAGGGCCGTACCGGCGAGAATCAGTTCTTCGATACCGTACCGGTCTACCAGCTCGGGCAGCCGGTGCAGGGAGCCGAGGGCATAGAGGTTGCGAAACAGACGTGTGCCGGGCGGCGCGTGGTCGTCGACGATGCCGAGAACGTTGAGGCCGGAAGTCTGCCAGCCGAGGAGTTGTTCCGCCAGGGCCAGAGCCTCTCCGTTGCCCCCCACGAGGAGCGCCGGTGCGAGGAAGTAGCCACGCCGGCGCAGGGCATAGACCACGCGACGCAGCGCAAAGCGCAGGAGCGTCGCCAATGCAAAGGCAAGAAGCCAGGACAGGATCAACCAGGCGCGAGAGATGATGAATGCCGGTTTCAGAAAACTGGCCAGGATTACCGTCATCGCTCCGGTTGTGCAAGCGTTGAAGACCAGGGCATACTCCCGGTTGCCGCCCAGCAAGTTGCGATCATCATAGAGACCAAAGAGGGCGAACAAAACCAACCACGCCGGCACAAACACGAAGACGATGCCCTGATAGAACTGCGGAGAGCCGGCAACCGGCTGAAACAGGCTCAGCCCCGTGTAGAATCGAATGACGAAGGCCAGCCAGAAGGCTGCCGCAATGGCCAAGGCATCGCCGAGCAGCAGAGCCAGGCGGTAGAACCGCCGTTGCGCGGTCAACGATATTCGCTTGGTCGAACGGCGTAGTTTCAGTTCAGCGGTAATGTCCATGCGTAGAAGTCTTGTGACTTGGTTACCCTTCCACCAGGTGCACCCAGGGTAGCTCACTTTGCACTTTCCTGGCCAGCCGCCGATCGGCGGTCCAGAACTCGGCCTGTCTGTGACTAGCCACCGCCAGATAGTGGGCATCGTAGGCGGCAGGAAGCGAGAATCGTTCAGCCAGGCTCAGGGCATGTTTATGGAGATCGGTGTTGCCTTCCAGGATGATACCCAAGTGAAGGGCAGCATCGAGTGCCTCAACGGCTTCGCCGGGCAACAGGACGCCATGAGCGACATATCGACGGAGGGCGTTGTTGACCTCATAGTACCTTGACAGTTAAATTCTTGTACACAAAACAAGAAAATGAACCACAGATTTCACGGATGACACAGAGTAAAAAACCAAGAATAATCTGAGAAATCTGTGTAATCTGTGTAATCTGTGTAATCTGTGGTTAGCTTTTTTGGTTCCGGCTTGTCTGGGTTAGGGTAAGAGCGTAGGAGCCACGAGCGGATGGTTCTCCTCATGCTATGCAGTCCACAACGCTATGATTCGATCCACGTTGGCACCACCAACTACCAGAGGGACGACAATATTGGCATCAACGCAGATCCAAGAAATGCTCATTTCGTTCCTCTCTCACCTGGCGAATGACCTCATCTGCCGGAGGCAGTGGACGTTCCCCTCGACGGGCGGCTATGCAGGCACGGATTCGGGCAGCTCGGGCCAAGGATTCTTGCCCTCCTCGCTGCTCCGTCGCCAATTTTAGGCGTTCATATTCTGCCAAAGCAGTCGACGAATGAATTCGCCGCCTGATACTGTAAAGTGCGTTGAAACGCACTATTTCAAGGACAACGGCTGTTCTGTATTGTACCCCAACTGCCGGGAAAGTCAACTACCGTAATCAACCTCACGCAACACGTCTTCATACACCGCTTCTAACTTTCCGACCACCGCGTCCCAGTCGTGATGTTGCTCTACGTAGCGGCGGCCGGCGATGCCCAGACGCGCGCGCAACGCCGCGTCGTCCAGCAGGCGGAGGATAGCCTCGGAGAACGGTTCCGGGCCTTCGGCCACCGATAGGTGCTCGCCGTTCACCACGTCCAGGGCCGAGACAGCCGTCCGGCTGGCGACAACCGGTGTGCCACAGGCCATCGCTTCCAGCACCTTGTTCTGCACGCCGGCGCCGTACAGGATGGGCGCGACGGCCACCGTCGCCGAACGCAGATACGGGCGGATGTCGGGGACGGTGCCGGTGACAACGATTTTAGATTTTGGATTTTGGATTGCCGATTGTTCCCCCGATCCGGCGAGGGCGCGGATTTCGGGGGGCGGGTCTTTGCCGACGAGGTAGAGCTGCACGTCGGGCCGCTGCGCCCAGACGCGGGGCATGATGTCGTTCGCCAGGTGCATGGCGGCGGTGATGTTGGCGTGGTAGCTCATCTTGCCGCTGAAGACGACCGTGGCCGGGTCGCGCGGCCCGTCGCCGGGGGTGAAGTCGTCGAGGGCGACGCCGTTGGGTAGGACAGTGATTTTGGATTTTGGATTTTGGATTTTGGACGGCTCTGTCAATTCGTAGAGAGACCGACGGTCGGTCTCGGAGGTGACGAGGACGCGGTCGAATTGGGTCAGCAGCCAGGCTTCGTAGCGGCGGGTGCGGGCCAGTTCCAGGCGGGTCATCCAGCGGCCCAGCCGGCTGCGGCTGTCCCGCGCGGCCTGTTCGAACAGGTAGCTGATGCAATCCACGCTGTCCCAAACCAGTGGGATTTTAGATTTTGGATTTTGGATTTTGGATTTGATGCTCAGTCCGTAGTGCGCACCCCGTAGATGCTCCACGTGGATCACGTCGAATGGAACAGGGAGTCGGGAGTCGGGGGTCGGGAGGTCTGGGATTCGTGTCATCAAATTGGGTTGCCAGCACCAGACGGCCTGGAGCGGTGTGCGAGTGGGCAGGGCGCGCAGGCAGTTCCAGGCGGAGCGCGCCTTCGTCAGGCGGGCCGCCACCACGCGGACGCCGTCCTCTTCCCACCGGCGCAGGGTTTCGCGTTCCCCGTCGTTCTCCCACACCGTCGCCAGGGTCACGGCATGGCCACGCCGCACCAGCGCGCGGATCAGGTTGTACGGTCGCGTGCGGATGGGGGTTGGAGTATAGGGGACGACGAAGAGAATGTTCAAATCAACCAAATCCTAAACTCCCAGGCCAGTTCCAATAAGCTCTGGGTGGCACATGTGTGTGAAGAATGCAAGACAGTGGCTCTCACACATTCTTCCGGAGGTTGAAACGTTTGTGAAGTCGACACATCCCGTCTTCCAACGCTGGTGACGCGAGAACAATGAGCAGGGGCTCAACCGGAAGTCGGGCCCTGTTCCCCCCGAAGAAAACCATAGCTACGGCAAGATGGTAAGCAACAACGATCCAAAGCAAAGTTACGGGGGCACCGGGACCTTGGCGGCACCAGTCCCGCAGTTGCCAGGCAGCGCCGATGTAGATCAGCCCCAAGGCAAGAGCATAAGGCAACGACAGAGCCTTCGGACCATGTCTGATGGTTGGGCTCAAGAAATCCAGTGCCTTGAGTGCAGCATATTTGGCAATAGTCGTCGGGTGTTGAGCCATCGCGGAAAGTGCCAGTTGAAGGTATTCGTGGTCTCGATCGATCTCTGTTTCTCCTGAAAGATGGGGGGCCGGCACTGCACGCAAGAAGAACCGGGAGTCTTCCATCGGGTAGTTATAATGATAGAGATTGTACCCGCCCTTAGTTGTGAGAGGAACAAAGGCCCCCTGGACGGCAGCGTTTCTTGCCCACTAGGGTATAAGGATCACGACGACGCCAACCGCAATGATCGCTGCCTGAGCGAGACCACTTCGCGTTTTGCTTCGAATCGCCAGCCACACAAGAGAAACTAACAGCAACCCCAAAGCGAGTCCTCTTGTAAGCACGACCATCCCCCATACTATGCCTACAGCCAGCAGCCAGCCGATTGATGATGTAAACCTTCTTTCTCTCTGCAGCGAGATAGTAGATAGCAGCGATAGCAATGCCAGCGGTAAGAGCAGGAGAAACAAGGCATCAGACATCAGGAAGGCACTGAAATAGATCAGAGAAGGCCACATAGCTGTCACAAAAGCTGACAGCAACCCGGCACTTCGCGAGAATACTAGAGATCCGAGAATGTACACCAGTACAACAATGAGGGAGCTGATCGCGGCCTGGATCACTCTGATAGCTACTGTGTTTGTTGTTCCACTGACAAGTTGCACCAGTGCCAGCCACATGGGGTACAATGGTTCCTCGAAGGAAGTCGGACGTCCGGCGAAGGCCACTCTGTAGACGTTGTGCGAAAAGGAGAAACCGCGACCGCCCACCAAGTTCTTGGCGAGGTCAGTAAACAAGGGCTCATCCCATCCCAACTCAGGCGAACGAGCGAAAGCCCAAGAAACCCGCAGTAATACACCGACAAGAAGAATCAAGAAGAACATCCGGAATCTCCCAGCTTCCCCGATCTTCACTGGTTCTCTCAATCCTCCATTGCATGATGAAAGAAGCCCTTTGCGGAGGCTTCGAATATTTGCCGCAGTTTGGGATACTTCTATCCCATTTTCCTTCCAACTTGACCTTTTGTGGCAAGTGATGATATAATCTACTTGAGGCCATGGTCCCATGACGACACACAAAACCTGGAGGATATACCTTGATACGTGCAGCTTGCAACGTCCCTTGGACAGCAAGTCTCAAATCCGAATTGCCATCGAAGCTGAGGCAATCCTGGGAGTGATCGCGCTATGTGAGGCGGGTGATGTTGAACTAATCTCATCAGAAGTCCTGGCCTTCGAGATGATACGAAACCCGCTCATGCAACGCAGAGAATACGCCTTGGCGGTGTTATCGAAATCCAGCCGGTTTGTTGTCCTGGACAAATCCATAGAAAGCCGAGCCAGAGAATTTCATCGGCTGGGGATGAAGCCATTGGACGCCTTGCATTTAGCTTCATCGGAAGCTGCGAAAGCAGATTATTTCTGTACATGTGATGACAGATTTCTAAAGAAGGCCAAAGCAGTGCAAGACCTGAAGACAAAAGCTGTGTCTCCAGTTGAACTTATCAGGGAGATTGAACAATGACGATAAAAGTAAGACCTCTTGCAGAAACAACAAGAGAGGCGATTAGAGTACTGTTCAAGGACATCGGTACAGCGGATACCATTCGCTTTCTGAACCAATTCGCCACTGGCTATGGTAACTACACGGAAGAGCGAGACCAGTTGTTTGCAGACATGACCTTGGATGAAATCATTGCTGAAATAAAGCAGAGTAGAAGTCAACATTTCGGGTGACTGTAGTACTGGGCACTGGCGTTTTTTGTTCTTGCCACGGATTTTCACGGAAAAATCAGCAAGCATAGATGAAAATCTGTGGCTGAAAATGCCGTGCTATACGATCAAGATGTCCCCCTAGATTCACATCCTCATCTCCCCTACCCCTACCTCTATCTCTACTCTCTACCTCACACCTTGAACCGGCTCTCCCGCAGGGCCCGGACGATGTGTTCGGCGGCGTGGCCGTCGCCGTAGGGATTGACGGCCCGGGCCATCGAGGCGTAGACTGCCGGTTCGTCCAGCAATTGCTGGGCCGCGCCGGCGATGACGTTGGGGTCGGTGCCCACAACGCGGGCTGCGCCGGCCTCCACCACTTCCGGCCGCTCTGTCGTCTGGCGCAGCACGAGCACCGGCACACCCAGCCCCGGCGCTTCTTCCTGGATGCCCCCCGAGTCGGTCAGGATGATCGCGCTCCGCTTCATCAGGTGCACCAGGGTCAGGTAGTCCACCGGCGGGATCAGGTGGATGCGTGGCACGTTCCCCAGCAGCTCGTGTACAGGCTCCCACACGTGCGGGTTACGGTGTACGGGATAAACAACGCAGACGTCGTCGTCGCGCCGGACAATTTCCCGCAACGCTGCGCAGATGTCGCGCAACGGTGCACCGAAGTTCTCGCGCCGGTGGGCGGTGACCAGGATGAGCCGGGGTGCGGAGGGGCCGAGGGGCGGAGGAGCCGAGGGAAAGCCACCTTCACTTCCCCGTTCACTTGCTCCCCTGCTCCCCTGCTCGCCCGCTCCTCTGCTCCCCTGCTCCGCGATGCCGAGTTGGTCGAGCAGCCGGTTGATCTCCGGTGTCGCCGGTTGCGCGGCCATCCAGAGCAGCGCGTCGATGACCGTGTTGCCGGTGACGTGAATGGACGCGCGGGTGATGCCTTCGCGCAGCAGGTTCTGGCGGGCACGACCGGTGGGCGCGAAGTGCATATCGCTGATGTGGTCGGTGACCACACGGTTCATCTCCTCGGGGAAGGGGTTGGCGCGGTCGCCGGTACGCAGGCCGGCCTCCACGTGCCCGACCTTCACTCGCCGGTAGTGAGCAGCGATGGCCGCAGCCATCACCGTGGTCGTATCGCCCTGCACCAGGATCCAGTCGGGCTGCAAGTCGGCCAGCACGGGGTCCAGGGCGGTGAGCACGCGCGCGGCCACCTGCGAAGGGTTCTGGCCCGGCTGCATGATGTCCAGGTCCACGTCGGGGACGATGTCGAACAGGTCGAGCACCTGGTCGAGCATGTCGCGGTGCTGGGCGGTGACACAAACCCAGGAGCGGATGTAGTCGCCCTGCGCTTGCAATTCCCGCACGACCGGCGCCATCTTGATGGCCTCGGGTCGGGTACCAAAAACGGAGAGAACTTTTAACGTAGTGGGCCTCCTTTCGGGCCAGACCCGACAGGTTTTGAAAACCTGTCAGGTCTTACGCCGATAAATCTCGTCCAGGGCGGTGTAGATGCGCCGCCAGTGGTAACGGGTTTCGGCCAGGTGGCGGCCGGCACGGGCCAGGCGTTGCCCCCAGTCGGGGTCGCGCAGCAAGCGAAGCAGGGCCTCGGCGAAGCCGGCCGGCCGGTCGGCGACGAGCAGGTGCCGGCCGGGAATTACATCCAGCCCCTCGGCGCCCACCGTGGTCGAAACGACCGGCACACCGCGCGCCAGGGCGTCCACGATCTTGACCCTCATGCCGCTGCCGGAGCGTAAGGGCACGATCATCGCTGCCGTTCGCCGCAAGTAGGGAGTCAGGTCATCCACATAGCCGGCAACATGGATGGTTGAATTCTTGGCGGCCAATTGGCGAATGGCCGGGGCCGGCCGCGCTCCAATCACGTTGAGCTTGACTTCGGGATACGCCGCCTGCACCACAGGGTACACTTCCCGAATAAACCAGCAGACGCCATCCACGTTCGGCGGGTAGAACATGCTGCCGACCATGGTCAGTTCGTATGCGCCGTGAACACGTTCTACCGGTTGCAGAACCTCGGTGTCCACACAAATAGGGACGGTAAGCATTTTATCAGGCTGCCCGCTCAACTTTCCCAACACTTCGCGGTCGTGATCGGTCACGGTGAGTACGTGATCGTACGACCGGCAGACCGTGGCCTCGTAATCTGCCAAGAGGTGCGCTTCGCGGGTCAGCAGCCGGCGCTTGAGCGGGTTGCGTTCCACGTCGGCGAGCCGCTGCACCATGGCGAAGTAGGCATTGTGCTTGTCCACCACGGTTTTCACGCCGTTCAGGGACAGACGGGACAGGCCGTATTGGGCCGTGTAGAGTTGGTCCGCATGGAAGGCGTCGTAGTTTCCGGTGACCAGCAAGCGGTCCAGCAAACGGTCTTCCTCCGGTACCCGGTCGCGTACGATGGTGAACGGTTGGCCGGCAAGCAAAGACCGGGCCAGGAAGTAGCCATTCCGCAAGGCAGAACGAGACAAATGCACGGTATGCACTGTCTGGCAAAGACCGCGCAGGTGCGCAACGTCCTCCTCTCGCTCGTTGCCCCGCACCAGAGCGACCAGGGTTACTTCGTGCCGTTCTGCCAGATAGCGCAACACGTAGTACATGCGGATTTTCGGACCGCTGTCGGGCGGATAGGGCAGAAGCTGGGTCAGGAAGAGGATACGCACGGTTGAATTTTTCCTTCGACCGGCCCTTTGTTCCACCGTTGCCACGACGCCGGCAACACTCGCTCGGCCACAGCCAACAGCCCCAGCGCGGCGAAGGGCATGAGCACGGCATCCACCGGCACCCGGTAGCGGATCATCGACCAGGAAAGGAGGTGGATGGCCGGGTAAACGATGCCGAATAGAAGAAGCAGGAAGTAGGGAGTCGGAAGTAGGGAGTAGACTCTCCCGACATACCCGGTTTTGGTTTCCTTGATGAATTCGTCCGGCTCGTGATGCTCTTTGAAAAACAGATAGAGACCGTAGAGCAAGAAGGGCAGGTAGAGGCCGAACGAGAGTACCCTGTTGATGTTGCTGGGCAAGCTGGATGCGGCCGATGGCCAGAACTTGTAGAAGGCCGCCGCTTTGTGGCCGAGCAGCCGCAGACTGCGGGTCGGGTCTTGCAGGAAGAAGGCTATGCCCTGCCGCCAGAGTCGCTGGTCCAGCTCGGCCTCGTTGTAGTGACGCCATTCGTCGGGTATGGGGGCCACGTAGATCGAGCTGAAGTGGGCGGCGTTGGCCGGATCGTTGGCCGAGTACATGAAGTAACCGCCGTTGGAGTTGAGAAACAGGAAGTGTCCGTAGGCTCGATAGTTGCGAATCGTCCAGGGCAGGATGAAAGCCGCTATGACCAGGGTTGTGAGCAGCAGTCCGGCGACGACCGACCCCTGTTTGCCGACTGCCGACTGCCGTCTGTCGTCTGCCCTCCGTCGTCTTGCCCACCAAATCCAGGCAAACAGGAAGGGCGCGAACAGGAGGAAGACCTGGCGCAGGACGGTGGCGATTCCTATTGCGCTCCCCAGGACGATCCAATCGAAAGTCGAGGGCTTGCCGGCGTCGGCGATGCGGAAGGCCCGGTCAAAAGCCCAGAGCACGACGACGATGTAGAACGGTTCGGTGAAGAGTGCGCCGGAATAGTAGACCAAGTAGCCGTAGACCGCCGACCAGGCTGCAGCAACCAGCCCCACGTGATGGCCGAACAGCCGCCGGCCGAGCCGGTAGGTGAGCAGCGGCGTGAGCAGTCCGACGGCGACGGCCTGCACCAGTCGCGGCACGAACGGGTGGTAGCCGAGCAGCCAGTAGAACGCGGACAGGTAGAGCGTGTACAGAAACGACCAGTGGGCCGTCGGCTCGTTGGCCTTGGAGAAGGGGTACCACGCGCGATCGAAGCTGAACCCGTGTCCGGTGGCGACCCGCTGGGCCAGGGCGCTGTAGGATATCTGGTCGTAAATGCCCGGCAACGGGTCTACGCGATTGCCCATCAACAAGGCCACGGCCACGCGCAAGGCGATGGCTACGCCGACGATGAGCAGGAGTGTGCGGGTGTTTGGTTTTGGGTTGGATGTGTGCATGGGTTCAGGTTGTGCAGTGACGGGCTCAAGCCGCGCCGTGACGGGCTCAAGCCGTCACTGGACTCATTGGTAAGTCGCTGGAAGCGACTGTTGCTCCGCTGGAACTCAGCCGCTTTGAGCGGCTTGGCTCCTCCATTGCCCGTGCCGATTTCTAATCTGGCACGGGCGAGGGGGCCAAGATAGGGTGTTACCGAAT
>CAZFFM010000036.1:0-17922 GCA_964517425.1 uncultured Ardenticatenales bacterium
TGTGGCTGAAAATGCTGTATACTTCGTGTCTTTGTGTCTTGGTGGTAAGGGCAGGATGTGAATGATTGCAGACGCAAAACTTTGACGGACACCCAATGGCGAGTCGCCACTTGAGTCTTAGGACGGAATAGGGTATAATTGAGAGGTGTTGATTGCCCGCATTCCCGAGAAAAGAAAGGGTGCGAAATGGTAACAGAGCAAATGGGCGGTTCATCACCCGTGGAGCGCATCTGTACCCAATGCGGCCACCGGAATCCGCTGACAATTGGCCGGTGTGCGAAGTGTGATACACCCGTGGATGAACCATGGCTGGCGAAGCGAGACCAGGCGGTGCCGGTACGCCATGCCGAGGTAGGCGTAGCGCTGGCTGCCGGCACGGCGATGCTCCTTCGTCTGGCCTGGAATATCTGGCGAAATCGCGAGCAGTTTGGAACCCTGGCTGTACGTCGCTCCACTCGTCCCCCTTCAGCCGGCCCGCGCACGCGACCCGCACGCACCACACTTCGGGTACATCGCCTGCGGGCCTGGGGTGACCAACGCCAGGTTCGCCGGTGGATACTAGATCAATGGCAGTTGGATGCAGATGAATAAACCTATTGTCGCACTGGTTGGCCGCCCCAACGTCGGAAAGTCCACGTTTTTCAATCGCATGGTTGGTGTTAGGAGAGCCATCGTTGAAGATCAGCCGGGCACTACGCGCGACCGCCTCTATGGGGATACGGATTGGGGGGGAGTCGAGTTTACGCTCGTTGACACCGGGGGGCTGGTGCTGTCGGAGGCGGACGATTTGGCGCAGCACATTCGCCAACAGGCGGAGTTGGCCATGTCCGAAGCCGATGCCATTGTCTTTATGGTGGATGCCAAGAGCGGTTTGACCCCGGCCGATGAGGATGTGGCCGGCTTGCTGCGGCGCAGTGAGAAGCCCGTGCTGCTGGCCGCGAACAAAGCAGACAACGAGGAGCGTCGCCTGGCCGCGCTCGAATTCTACGCGCTCGGGCTGGAAGAAGTTTTCCCCATTTCATCCCTCCACGGCACGGGCACCGGTGATTTCTTGGATGCCGTTATTGTTTCCTTGCCGGTTACTGCTGAGATCGAAGAAGAGGACACGTTGCGTGTGGCAATTGTGGGCCGGCCCAACGTGGGCAAATCCTCGCTGGTGAACAAGCTGCTTGGGCAGACTCGTACAATCGTCAGCCCTGTGCCGGGCACCACGCGCGACGCCATTGACAGTACGTTCGATTGGAAGGATACCCGCATTACGATGATAGATACCGCCGGTATCCGCCGGCGCGGGAAAATCGCTGCCGGTGTGGAAAAGTATTCCGTGCTTCGTGCGCTCCGCGCCATCGGCCGGGCGGAAGTCGTGTGCCTGTTGCTGGATGTCGCGGAAGGAGTCACCGCCCAGGATGCGCACGTCGCCGGTTACATCTTGGAAGCCAACCGCAGCATCATCGTGGCGGCCAACAAATGGGACTTGATAGAAAAGGATAACCACACCTTCACCAGCTATCAAAAGTATCTGCGCAGGGAGTTTCGCTTCCTTGATTACGTGCCGATCCTTTTTATTTCTGCCTTAACCGGACAACGGGCCGGTCAGGTGCTGGACACGGCGATAGACGTTTTTCACGCCCGCCATCAGCGCATCCCGACAGGCGAGCTAAACCGCATCATGCAAGACGTGACCGCCCGCCACGCGCCTCCCTCGAAAAAGGGCCGCCGCTTGCGCTTCTTTTACGCTACACAAGCCTCCGTTGCCCCGCCAACCTTTGTATTCTTTGTCAATGACCCTGAACTGGTCCATTTCTCGTACAAGAGATACCTGGAAAACCAGATTCGCACCCATTTTCCCTTCTCCGGCACACCGCTAATCCTCCAATTTCGGAGCCGTGCGGAAAGAGAATGAAACGGCAAGCACGCCAGGAATAGACGAGAGCGGTGACAGTGTGCGCGGTTCCCATGCGAAGTGCTGAAAAAGAAGAACGCCAACCATCCTTGATCTCGCGACTCTATTGGACTGCGTGGCTTTGGCGGCAATCTCGCCAGGCAGCGAGCGACACGCGTTCCATACGCCACCCTACGGGCAGACAACTGCAAGAGCTGGTCACCCTGGCTTATGAACAAACGGAATATTACCGGGAAGTCATGCAACGCACAGGCTTACGGCCCGCCGACATTCGAACGCCGGCGCACCTGGCCCGCTTGCCGATCACCGAGCGGCATGTGTTGCAAGAAAGGCCACACGCATTTCGTCCAAAATCTGTCGCCGGGCCGGGCCTGGTCATCCAAAGCAGCGGCAGCACCGGCCAGCCGGTCGCGGTGCGCTACGACGAAAAGGCGTTGCTCCAAAACATGGCCGCCAGTCGCCGGGAATGGAAGCCTGTGGCGCATACCCTGACCAAGCCCGGCCCTTTGCGCAAACTTTCCATTCAGCCACCCGGCCCCACACGCTTTGACCGCATTCATGCTTTCTGTCACCAACGGGTTTGGGTGCCGGCGAACTTTTTGCCCAAGCGCCACACAATGCCCATGTCTACGGACTTCGCGCAAATCGTGGAGAGCATGAACCAAATTCGTCCCGATCTTTTGGTGGCCCTCGGCTCCTTTGTAGATGCCTTTTTTCAACAGATTCATGATCGCCAGCTTTCGTTTCACCCTCCGCGGGCCATCCAATACTTCAGCGACCATCTGGGCGACCGCACGCGCCGGCTGCTCCGCGATGTGTACAACATCCCTGTCTTCGGCACCTACACGGCCATAGAAAGCCTGAAGCTTGGCTATGAGTGCGAGGCGCATCAGGGGTTTCACCTGCATCCCGATTTGTGCCTGACGCGCATCGTGGACAAGGACGGCGCGGATGTTCCGGAGGGAGAGTTGGGCGACGTTGTGATCACCAACCTGTTCAACCGGGGCACGCTGCTGATCAACTATCGTTTGGGTGATTTGGGCCGGATGACGCATGAACCGTGTGCTTGTGGCCGCACGTCCCCGCGCCTGACCCGGTTGGAGGGACGCGTTGACGAGGTCTTGGATTTGCCCGATGGCCGGCGAATCTCCGCGTTCAGCTTCCTTTACCCCCTCTTCGAGAGGAACGGCGCTCCCGGTATCCGGCAATATCAGGCCGTGCAGCTTGCAAGCGACCGGCTGGAGATGCGCATTGTCCCCACCCAGGATGCCGATTGGCCCAGCCTTGCGCACTGGCTGAAAACGGCGCTTCGCCAACAGCTTGGCCGGCAGATTCACGTAGAGATGCGGAAGGTGGCGCACATCGATCCGGAACCGTGGGGGAAGACGCGCCGCTTCATCCGCTTGCCCGGAGATAGCGGCTGATGCTCTGTTGCAAAGGGGTCAGCAAGACGTTTCCTTCCCCGCAAGGGGACGTCGAGGCCTTGCGCCAGGTCGACTTGCGTGCGGAAGCGGGAGAGTTCGTCTGCCTGATCGGCCCCAGCGGGTGCGGCAAGACCACCTTGCTGCGGCTGATCGCCGGCTTGATCCCCCCCACCACCGGCCAGATTCTGTGCCCCACGGAAAATGGAAATAGCCCCATTCGGACCTCCCTTGTTTTCCAGGAAGGGGGGCTATTCCCCTGGATGACCGTGCTGGACAACGTCGCCTTCGGCCTGGAGATGCTCGGCGTGCCCCGCCCTTTGCGGAAAAAGCAGGCGATGGACTTCCTGGCCCAGGTTGGCCTGGAAGCCTTCTTGCACCATTTCCCCTACCAGCTCTCCGCCGGCATGAGACAGCGCGCTGCACTTGCGCGTTCTTTTGTCACCGGCGCGCCGGTACTCTTGATGGACGAACCTTTCGCCTCGCTCGATACGCAAATGCAATGGATTCTCGAAGAAGAACTTCTGCGAATCTGGCGAGAGCATCGCAAGACCGTCGTCTATGTGACCCATGATGTAGATGAGGCGCTACGCCTGGGTGATCGCTTGCTCGTGCTCACGGCGCGCCCCGGCCGGATTTGCTATGAATACACCGTGCCGCCGGAATACCGGCGCAGTTCGGTGGGAAAGAACGAGACGTGGAAACAGGAGGTACGCCAAGAGATTTGGCAACTGATTCGTCGCGAAGTGGAGCGCAGCCTGCTCCCAAGCTGAGCGCGCCGGTGTGGCTTCCCTCAATGACCCTGCTCGTTGCCCTGCTGGCCGTCTGGGCCGGCTTGAGCGCGGGGGGTGTGCTGGACAGCTTCTTCTTCCCCTCGCCACAAAAGGTAGCCGGCACGTTGCTGCAAATGTCTACGAGCGGGGAACTGGCCACGGCTCTGACTGCCACCCTGGGACGCGTGTTCCTCGGCTTTGCGCTGGGCGCATCTGTGGGGGTGGTGGCCGGCTTGCTGATGGGCGAATCGGCATTCTTGCGCACGCTCTTCGATCCCTGGGTCTCTGCCCTCTACCCCCTGCCCAAAATCGCCCTGTTCCCCGTGCTGGTCCTCTTTCTCGGCGTCGGGGAGCAATCCAAAGTGGTTATCATTGCCCTGGCCGTCTTGTTCCTGACCTTGATCAACACGATGTCGGGAGTTCAAGGAATTTCCCCGCTCTATTTCGATGTTGCACGCAACTGTGGGGCGGGGCGGTGGCAGGTTTTCCGGCGCGTCATCCTGCCCGGCAGCCTGCCCTCCATCTTCGCCGGCTTGCGTCTGGCCCTGGGCATGGCCCTGCTCATGGCCGTCGCCGTGGAACTGGTCACGGCGCGACAAGGCTTGGGGGCGCTCCTTTGGGTGTCATGGGAAACGATGCGTACGGATAAGCTGTATGCTACTCTCCTGGTCGTCTCCGTTGTCGGCTGGAGCCTGAGCGCGGGGCTCGCCCGCCTGGAGGTTTGGGCCATTCCCTGGCGGGAGCATCGTTAAGGCATCCGTCATGGTTCCCCCCGCCGTCAGAAAAAGGCCGTACACGATAGCTCTGGTTCTCCTGCTGGGCATTGCGATCTTCATCCGCTTCGTGGTTCTGCGCGCGGACACGCCCCATTGGGTGGGGGCCTGGTGGCTGAACGACGAAGGCTGGTGGGTGCGCAATGCCCGCAATCGCGCTCTGTTTGGCGTCTGGTCGTTTGGGGATTTCGGCCAGGGGCTTAGCGGCGCTCCAGTCTTTACGCTTGCGAGTTACCTGGCATTTCGCTGGCTGGGACTCGGTTTGGGGCAGGCCAGAGCGGCTTCGGCAGCCGCCGGCGCGGGAACGTTGATCCTCCTCTTCTTGTGGCTGCGCCGGCAATGGCCGGCGCGGGACGCCTTGCTGGCGGCATTGGCGCTGGGCCTCTCCTACGTATTCTTCCTCCACAATCGGCTGGCAACCCCCGAATCGCTGGTCGCGTTTTGGCTGACGGTTGCGGCCCTGGCCTGGGGCCGTGGTGAGGAAAATCGCCTTGCCTACGTTTTCAGTGGGCTGGCGACAATGCTGGCCATCGGGAGCAAGGTCACAGCCGTTTTTTTTCTCGCGGTGCCGCTGTTTGTCGCGATGTCGTACCACCGGCCCGACCGGCGGGCACTGCTTCGCCCCCTGACGATCTTCTACCTGTCTGCCGCCATTCCGCTGGCCGTGGCGTTGTGGGTAACGCACCCAGACGGGTCACGGATGGTCCGCTTCTTCGTTGCTTTTTCCAAGACTCAAGGTGCCATGTCCCCGCTTCGCTTGCCCACATACCTGGCCGGATTCTTGATGCTCCCGGCCTTTGCCGACATAGCGGTTCTCTGGACATTGTGCATTCTTTTCTTCGCCCGTTGGAGGAAAGTCGGGCAAGCACTTGGTGAATATCGTGTGGAGAGGTTTACTGCGGCCTGGTTGTTGTGTGGATTGGCCTTCCTCGCCTTGCTGGACCACTTCTGGCGGCACGCGGCCATTTTGATGCCACCCATTGCGGTCCTGGCCGTGTCGTACCTGCGTGACACGCGGGGAGCGGATTTCGAGGGCGACCCGTCCAAATTCACACGGCTGCTCTTGCTTTACCCGCCATTGCTGATCGCCATGCAGGGGTTGTATCCCCTCATCGAGCCGGCCTCCCGCCGCTTGAACGTCGGTCGTGTGGCCGGATTGGGGCCAGAAGCGCAAGGGGCCATCGCCTTCCTGCTGGCGGGTGTGCTGGCCAGCTTTTTGCTCGCGCGACGGATACACCTTCCCGAAAGACTGTACCCGGGTGCCGCAGCCTTGTGGGCTGCGCAAACGACCGTGTTCGCAGGCCTGTTTTGGCGGCTCGGCTGGGTCGCGGGCGTACAGGGACGGCTGCTTCCGGTAGTCAATCCGGGGTCTGTGGCTTTGCTGGGGGCAGGCCTGGCCGGGGTGGGCCTGTGGCGGTGGAAACCGGTGAGGGCGCGGGCTGCGTTCGCCTGGCGCGGGTGGTGGGTGGCGGCCTTCCTGCTGATCAACGTCCCGTCGTTGGCCGGCTACTTCGCCGCACCGACGTTCACCGTGGCGGACGTTGGCCAGCGCGTCGCCGGCTACGTGGCACCGGGCACGGTGGTCACCGGAGGACGGGCCGATACAGTGTTGCTGCCCACGTCGGTGCGCGTGATCTGGGAGCCGTCGCGGGAGAAAGGGTGGTCATCTTACACAGGGCCTCCGCCAAGCGAGACTCTGCTGGTGACCGTGCCCTGGAACCATGAACCGCAACCGGCTCTTTCTGCCGGACAGCACGTGGCCGGGTTCGCCATTTGGCCGGCGGCTGTGCCGGGGCGGGAAGCTTTTGTGCAACTGGTGCGTGGCCGCTTGGAATGAGCGAGGATGGCTATTCCCACAGCGGCTGCCGGCCACGGTATCCGGAATTCGGGTCGTGCCAGAACGCGACTTGCTCCTCGCCATACCGCCAGCAGAGAAAGACCTCCTGCCCTTTGCGCAACGATGGAAAATCCACCAGCCCGACGTTCACGTCCCGGACGACCACGCCGAGATTCTGAATCTCTTTCAAGTACGTCTCGAATTGGCGGAAATACTCGACCATTTCTCCGGCGTGCCGGCTGCCACCGTTGCCGGCAGCCTTCTGGAGAACGGGCCACATATCCGGGCGCTTTTGGATGATGATCTCCCGAATGGCCAGCATGTCACCCACATAGTTTGCAATTTCCGGCAACAAAGCGTTGGCCTGTGCCACCGTGAAGTAACGCAAACTCACCACCGTGACCCTCCTTTGTAACCGTTCAGCACCTCCTGAATCTGCCACGGATTGCACGAATTTACACGAAAAAAGCAAAAAATTAGTGAAAATTCGTGTAATTCGTGGCAAAAAAGAGATTGAAGCAGGTGTTTCCAGGATGGCCCCTGAACGCTTACCCTCCTTTTTGCAATCGTCCTCCTGCGTGAGGCACGCAGACCTTTCTGTCAATAATGTCCAATAAAGATTCTATCATCTGTGGCATACTTTGTCAAAAGGGCAAAGCTTCTCACATTCCCGAAAGTGGACAAACGCCTTGACTTGCGCTATAATGAAAGCCGTTCGGATTGCCCTTCAATAAAACAGAACACAAAGGACATTGGAAAACGATGTATCAGGCACCACGTGGAACCCAAGATATCCTGCCTGCCGACCAACCCTATTGGCGCGCCATTCTGCAAACAGTGGAACGATTGGCCCAGGCCTACGGCTACGCCCGCATAGACACACCCATATTTGAGGACACATCCCTCTTTGAACGAGGCGTCGGAGGGGGCACCGACATCGTGGACAAGGAGATGTATTCCTTCGAGGACAAAGGGGGCACGCCCATCACCCTCCGTCCCGAATTTACGGCCGGGGTAATGCGTGCCTACATCGAACATGGCATGCGTACGTGGCCCCAGCCGGTCAAGCTCTACTCCACCGGCCCCATTTTTCGCTACGAACGCCCGCAAGCGGGCCGCTTTCGCCAGCACCACCAGTTCAACGTGGAGGCGATCGGGGCGCAGGACCCGGCGCTCGACCTGGAGATCATGTCTGTCGCCTGGCAGCTCTACACCGAGCTGGGATTCGGGGGGCTCTCCTTCCAGTTGAACAGCACGGGTTGCCCGCAATGCCGGCCGGCCTATCTGCACGCGCTCAAGGCCTATTACCAGCCGCACGAAAGCGCAGTGTGCGACGATTGCCGGCGCCGGCTGCAACGCAATCCGCTGCGTGTCCTCGATTGTAAGAAGGAATCATGCCAGGCCATCATTGCCGGCGCGCCGCACATCATTGACTACCTTTGCGCGGAATGCGCGGATCACTTTTCGCGGCTGCGACACTACCTTGACCTGCTCGGACGGCCCTACGAACTGAACCATCGCCTGGTACGCGGCCTCGATTACTACACCAAAACCGTCTTCGAAGTGTGGGCCAGCGGAATCGGTGCCCAAAACGCGCTCTGCGGCGGCGGGCGGTACGACGGTCTGGTCGAAGAGTTGGGCGGCCCTCCCACCCCGGGCGTCGGCTTTGCCTCCGGCCTGGAGCGCATTGTCTTGCTGATGAAAGCGCAAGACATCAAACCGGAATCGTTGACCCCGGCCCTCTTCCTCCTGGCCTACCAGGGCGCGGAAGCCAAAGATTCCGCCGTCCGCTTGGTCAACGAGCTGCGTTCCGGCGGAATGGGGGCTGTTTTGACGTTTGGCGACCGGAGCATGAAAGCACAGTTGCGGCAGGCAAACCGTAGCGGTGTGCGTTTCGTGTTCATCATTGGCCCCGATGAATTGGCCGAAGCGCAGATCACCGTGCGCGAAATGGCCAGCGGTGACCAACAACGAATTGCCCGTGCTGATTTCTTCGCTTGGGCCAAAGAACAAGTGCGTTGAACGAAAGGGACATGGGGTGCAAAATATTGCCCTTCTTTACCATCCGAAGATTGTTGAAGCGGAGCGATTGGCTCGCAAGGTGGCGGAGACTCTCGGCCAAACAGGGGTCTCCGTCCATCTTCAATCGGCGTGGAAGGTGGATGCGCTGCGCGACCGGCTGGAACAATTCGATCTGCTGATCACTTTCGGCGGGGATGGTACGATCTTGCGGGCGGCGCGGGCTTGCATCCCCCATAACCTGCCTATCTTGGGGGTGGATTTTGGGAAACTCGGGTTCCTGGCCGAGCTGAAACCAGAAGAGGCGCTCGACAAGATTCCGAAGGTGTTGGATGGCGACTATTGGCTGGAAGAACGGATGTTGCTGCACGTCGAACACTTTCGCGGCGACGATCATTATGCCACCTATCACGCCTTGAATGACGCGGTCGTCGCGCGAGGTGCATTGCCCCGCGTTCTGGAGATTTACCTCTCCGTGGACGGCGCTCCGATCACCACCTACCTGGCAGATGGTCTGATCATCTCATCCCCAACCGGTTCTACAGCATACGCGCTGGCGGTCGGCGGCCTGATTATGGCTCCCAACGTGCCGGCATTTATGGCCATCCCTATTGCCCCGCACCTGAATGTTGTGCATGGCCTGATTGTGCCCGCCGGAGCAGAGATGCAAGTAATGGCCCACACCCATCATGGAGCGGTCCTTTCCATTGACGGGCAGATTGACCTGCACTGGCATAACGAAGACCACTTGACCATTACCATTGGAGATGAACGCAGCTGGTTGGTGCGCATGCGACCACAAAATTATTATTACGCTACCCTGGCCCAGAAACTGGGGCAGGGACCGGGCGCACACCACCGGTTCCGCACACGAAAGTCTTTTCCATGACCCAAACTCCCGAAACAGAAACCCAAGACCTATTGAGAGAAGGCATTGCCGCAGCACGCGCAGGTGACAAAGAGGAAGCATTCCGACTGCTCACCCGCGTGACCGAGCGTGAAGACGACAACGCAGAAGCCTGGCTGTGGCTGAGCAGTGTGACCGATACGCTGGCGGACAAGCTTGTCTACCTCGAGCAGGCGGTAGAGCTGGCCCCGGACAATGTAGAAGCCCGCGCTGCACTGGAACGGGTGCGCAAGAAACAGCCCGCACGCGCCCCCATGGAGGAGGAAGAGACGCTCCATTGTACCTGGCACCCGGAACGAGAGACGCTGCTTCGCTGTAACCGCTGCGGCCGGGCGATGTGTACCGAATGTGCGGTTCGCCATCCGGTGGGGTTGCGTTGCAAAGAGTGCGTACGCCAGACGCGTTCACCGGTCTACGATGTGCGCCCGGAAAGTTTGGCCGTTGCGCTGGCTGCCGGCACGGGCATTTCACTCCTGGCCGGCTTCGTTGTGCCGATGTTTGGGTTTTGGAGCATCTTCATCGCCCCGGTCGCCGGCGGATTTGTGGCCGAGGCCATCGAACGGAGTGTGCCACGCCAGCGTGGCCGCCCCATCCAGGTGGTTGCCGGCGTCAGTGTGGTGCTGGGATTGCTCCTCGCGCAGGGACTGCTCCCCATTCTGTTGCGCGGTTTGCCGCCGGCCGCTTTCGTGATCCTGGCGCTTGGGGCACTTTTCAATCTATTCAATTTGATCTACCTCGCTTTGGCCATCATCACAGCGGCCAGGCGTCTGCGCTAAAATGATGAAGAAGGGAGTAGGAAGTCGGGAGTAAGGAGTAGGGAGTAGGGAGTATAGGGGAACGGGGGGGCGGAGAGCGTAAGAATGTGAGATGCGAAGGCGTAACCCGAAACCCAAAACTCGAAAC
Source organism: uncultured Ardenticatenales bacterium (assembly GCA_964517425.1). Taxonomy (GTDB): domain Bacteria; phylum Chloroflexota; class Anaerolineae; order Ardenticatenales; family JAADHH01; genus JAADHH01. The sequence continues at coordinate 10,537 of CAZFFM010000036.1, forward strand.
CCAAAACCCAAACCAATGAACCATGCTTGTTGAACTGTCCATCACTGATTTCGCGATTATAGACCAATTGCGGCTTACCTTCGCTCCGGGACTGCAGGTGCTGACCGGCGAGACGGGGGCCGGCAAGTCCATTATCGTGGATGCCGTCAGCCTGTTGCTGGGGGGGCGTGCCGCTGCCGACGGAATCCGTGCCGGCGCAGACCGTGCCTACGTGGAGGGCATCTTCTCTCTGGAGAGCGACCTGCCCCCAGACCTGTCCCCGCTGCTGGAAGAACTGGGCATTGGAACGGGAGACGGCACCCTCATTTTGTCGCGAGAGATCAGTCGCCGGGGACGCAATACCTGCCGGGTCAACGGGCGGGCGGTGCCCCTCAAAACCTTGCAGGCGGTCGCCGAATCGTTGGTGGATATTCACGGGCAGACAGACCACCTCTCCTTGTTGCGTGTCCGCAATCACGTGGACTTGCTGGATCGCTACGCCGGCACAGAGGGCCGGCGGGAAAAGGTGGCCGGGCGCGTCCGCGATTTACGCGCCATCCGGCAGTCACTTGCCGATTTGCTGCGGGACGAGCGCGAATTGGCCCGGCGCACAGACCTGCTGGAGTATCAGATTGCCGAAATCGAGGACGCGCAATTGGACATCGAGGAGGAAAAACAGTTGCGGCAAGAACGGCGTCGCCTGGAAAACGCGGCCCGTCTGGCCGAACTGGCCGACTCGTCCTATAACGCTCTGCGCGCGGCGAACGATGGGGGCGACGCCCTCCTGGATCGGCTGGAGGCGGCCGCTCGCGACCTGGCCACGCTGGTGAGCCTGGAACCAGAGATGGCCCCCCAACACGAATCGGCGGAGCAGGCCTTCTACGCCTTGGAAGATGTAGCCGATACCCTCTTGAAGTATCGTGATGCAATCGAATTCAATCCCAGCCGTCTGGAGCAGGTGGAAGACCGGCTGGACCTTTTGTTCCAACTCAAGCGAAAATATGGGGACACGATTGCCGATGTGTTGGCCTTTGCCGAACGGGCACGGGCGGAGAGAGAGGCCATTACGCACAGCGCAGAGCGAATTGACGAATTGCGCGCCGCGGAGGAATTGGCTTTGCAAGAAATCGGCGAATGGGGTGGGACTCTTTCCGCCCTGCGCCAGCAAGCCTCTACGGAGCTGGCCGAGGCTGTAGAAAAAGAGCTGGATGACCTGGGCATGTCGGTGGCACGCTTTCAGGTGCGCATCGCTCAGCAGCAATCGGACGATGGTGCCCCGTGGGAGGGCCGGCGCTATGCCTTTGACGCGACGGGTCTGGACAAGGTCGAATTTTTCATTGCACCCAACCCCGGTGAGCCACCCAAACCGCTGGCCAAGATTGCATCCGGCGGTGAGACCTCCCGCTTGATGCTGGCGCTCAAGACCGTGCTTTCCCAGGCAGATGAAACCGCCACACTCATTTTCGATGAGATCGATCAGGGCATTGGCGGACGAATCGGCGGCATCGTGGGGCGCAAGCTGGGTGCCCTTGCCCGGCACCATCAGGTCTTTTGCATCACCCATCTGCCGCAGATCGCGGTTTACGGCGATGCGCACGCGCACATTCGTAAAGAAATCGTGGGAGAGCGGACCGTTACGCGCGTGATCCCGCTGGATGCAGAAGGACGCTTGGTCGAGTTGGCCCAGATGCTCGGCGCAACCGGCCAGGCCGGCCAGGAAACCGCTCGCGAGATGTTACAACAGGTGACTGCGTGGAAGCGGGGAACGACTCTGAAATGATGAATGCGGAACGGTGGGAGATAGAGGGTGGAGACAGGGAGTGGAGATAGAGAGTGGAGATAGAAAGAGCGTCGAGCGTCGGAACACGCAACTCAAAACTCAAAACCCAAAACTCGAAACAGTCAGGAGAGACAACATGAAGTTCGATGGAAAAGTGGCCCTGGTCACCGGTAGTGGGCGGGGTATCGGGCGGGAGATTGCCCTGGAGTTCGCCCGGCGGGGAGCAAACGTGGTGATCAACTACTTTCGCAATCCGGACCCCGCCGAGGAGGCAGCCCAACTGGCGCGGGAAGCAGGGGTGGAGGCTCTGGTCATTCGTGCCAATGTCGGCGATCCGCAGGCCATCGAGCAGATGTTTGCCGAGGTGGAGCGGGTGTTTGGGGGCATGGATATCCTCGTCTGCAATGCAGCGTCCGGCTATATCCGACCGGTGATGGAGCAGAAAGTGAAGGGCTGGGACTGGACGATGAATATCAATGCGCGGTCCGTCCTGTTTTGCGCCCAGCAGGCCGTCCCGTTGATGGAAAAACGGGGGGGCGGGCACATCGTGAACATCTCCAGCCTGGGTTCATTTCTCACACTCCCAAACTATGTAGTGATCGGCGCGTCGAAGGCGGCGGTTGAGACCATCACCCGCTATCTGGCAGTGGAGTTGGCGCCCAAGAACATCACGGCGAACGCGGTATCGGCCGGTGTGGTGGCCACTGATGCCTTGAAATATTTCCCGAACAAAGAGCAGATGTTGGAGCAGGGGCGCGCGCGCACGCCGGCCGGGCGGTTGGTGACCCCGCAGGACATCGCCCAGCTTACCGCCTTCCTCTGCAGCGACGGCGCTACAATGATCCGCGGCCAGACGATCATCATCGACGGCGGCTTCTCGCTGTTGCCGCCGGGGTAGCGCTGCCTCACCCTTGAATGGTTGCCAACACGCGAGCGAGGTGCAGGAATAGTCTGCCGGCCTCACTCAGCAGCGCGGGCCAGGCAAGCGACCGCGTAGGGCGCACGTGCTCGAAGATGGCGAATTCGGTGTACGCTACCGCAGTCTCCGAGGCCAGGCTCTTGGCCAAGCGGCGCGTCTCCACTGCGGGAATGTAGCGGTCGCCGGCGTCACCCATGACGAAGACCTTCGCCTGCACCCGACCGGTGCGGTAGGCCGGCGACAGGCGGCGCAACGTCTCTTGCTGCCGGGCAGGCAGTTGGCCCAGCAGGGCGTCCACCTGCGCCGGGTCACGGTTCGTCAGCAGGCGGTATACGGCCTGGGCCGGCGGAGAGAGGTCGCCGGCGGCGGCATTCGTCGCCCCGTTCTCCGTGAGCAACTGTTCCAGGATCGTCCGGTCGCGCGGCTCCTCCAGCCCCTCGATCAGGTGGCGCGTCAACGCCGAGGCGACCAGTTCGTCCGGTTCCCACGGTTTTGACATCCCCTCCTCGGAGACCGTGCGGGTGGTGAGTGCTCGAACCATGTTGCGCAGGTCGTAATAGCCACTGAAGAGGTGCAAGAAGGCCACGTCGCCGGCGATGCGTTTGTCTGCTGCGGCCATGACCGCAAATGAGGAGCCGACGCAGAAGCCGACGAACCCCACGTGATCGGGGGCCACGAAGTCGCGTTGGCGCAGGTACTGGAAAGCGGCGACCAGCGACTCAACCTCTTCCGGGGCCAGGTGTCCTTGCTCCAGAGCGGTCGAATGGGGCATCATGACTACGATCCCCTCGCGGGCCAGCGCTTGGGCCAGACCGGCCAGCGGAGCTTCGGTGTAGTCGGGGTAGAACCCGAGCGCCAGGATGATCGCGCTGTGCGGCCGGTCGTCAGGGGGACGGTAGAGGTCAGCGAGGTTGGTCGTCCCGCCGGCGGTGTAGCTTACCTGTTCGAAGCGCGGTGGACGGGTGACAAGTTCCAGCGGCGAGACCGGTACGGTGGGGAGGACGTCGGCGACCAGAAGGGCGGCCTCGACGGCGGTACGGCCCGGGGGAATGGCCGCGCCGGCCGCACAGATCGCCAGCACGGCGATGACGATGGCGCATCCACCCCTGAAGCGCGAATTACGAGTGGCAAAGCGCGTCCCGCTGCTCCCTTCTGACATAGACGCCATCCCACCGGGCTGGCCGGCTAGTCCGGCAAAGCGACCAGAATCTTCCCGTATCCGAGGGCGCTGGCGTCGAGCACAAAAATCAGACTGTGGGCACCCTTCGGTACCTGGAAAGCCACCTGGCCGTTGATCTTCGTGCCGGGGGCAATCTCGCTGCCGGAAATTTCCTTCGCCGTATCAATCGAAGCGGTCAGGTCGAGATCGTGTTTCTGGCCTGTTGAGTCCTTGAGGTACATTTGCAACAGGTAGAGTTTCAGCACGGTCGAAATCCCCACCGGTTCGGTGCCCCGGTTCTCAATCGTTGTGTCCACGACCATGAATGTTTTGCCCTCATCGGGCTTGTTGTCGCGGAATGTTGGCATGGAGGTGATGTCGTTCACGGTGAGCGTCAGGCCGGCGATCTCTATGCTGTCTCCGAGGGCAAGCATTGTCTGCCCAGGCTCGGCGGCCAGTTCGGCCGGCACATCCACGGCAACCGGTTGCGGGCCGAGCTCAACGGTGACGCTCTCGGCCCCGAAGAGGGCATCGTGGAAAACGAAAACCAGGCCTTGGGCGTCTTGTGGGACCTGAAAGCCAATCTTGCCCCGTACCCGCTCACCCGGGCCGATTTCACCGTCGGGGTTGCTGGCGCCGGCAGCGAGGTTGGCAACGGGGTCGTACCGGTATTCCTGTCCGTTGCTGTCCCGCAGGCTGGTCTGGAGCAGCGAGGACATGGAGGCTTTGTCTTGGCCCTGGTTGCGTAGCAGGAGTTCCACGGCTATGAACTTTTGCCCGGGGTCCGGCTTGTTGAACTTGTCGCCTGCCGGGGAGTCCCAGCCCAGCACGGCCATCTTCAGAGTGCCGATTTGGATGACGTCGCCGACCTGAAAGACCGTTTGGCGCGTGGGTGCGGGCGCAGCGGTCGGCTCCGGGGCCGGGGATTCTGTGGGCGCAGGCGCTTTGGCCTGTGCCTCCGGCGTGGCGGAGGGGGCTGCTGTCGCCGGGATGGGTGTTGCCGCAGGACTGGGTGACTCTGCTTGCTTCGCCGTCAGGCTGCCGCAGGCCAACGTGCCCAATGCGAACACCACCAGTGCGATGAACAACGGTACGGGAAAACGGTTCTTTGTCGTTTCGTTTGTCATTGTGATCCTCCATGAACGGGTTGGCGCACTGGTGGGAGCAGGCCAGTAACTTGAGGCTGGCTGTGCTCTTGCTTGTGGCTATTCTACCACGAAGAACCTTTGCGGTCAAACACTATCCGATTTGGGGGTGTCCGTCATTTTTTTGCACGGCAACGCACCTTCTCGCAAGGAATGAACCACGAAGGCACGAAGGCACAAAGAAAAACAAGTAGGGGCAGGTTTTAAACTCGGCCTTACCTTCAAAGTTGGAACGTTTCGCCCAAGGCATGCGCGAATTAATTTGTACGCTTTGTGTCTTGGTGTCTTTGTGGTAAAATGAAGAACAAACGCAGCAAGTACGGGGGGATATTACACGCGGATATCGTGGGTAGAACCCTAGCAGTTTGTCGGAGAAAGAATCATGGGACACAGATTTGCAGGATAAACACAGATTTTTCGATAATCTTTGCCTGAAATCCGTGTTTCTCTGTGAGAATCTGTGTCCAATAAGAAGAAAACAGACCTCTCCGACAGCCTGCTAGGAAGTCGGCCGGTAGATGATCGTATCGGGTTTGAAAGCGGCCCAGGCAAACCAGAAGTGGTCTCCGTGAACGATGGGCTTCAGGCTTTGGCCCTCCAGCGGGCCGGAGATGGCCTGTCCGAGTATGTTCCAGGTGCTTCCGGTTTTTGTGTCGACAATTGTGTTCCCTGTTGGCTCGAATACGAGCTTTTCCCCAGCGAGGACCGGATCGAAGACGCCGGTTGCGCCCACGTCTTCCCCGCGAGCGATCTCGCCGGCGCCCAGCGCGCTACTCGTTCCCCGCGTGTAGAAGACGACGAGGTCGTGCCCCCCTTGCGAATCATTGATGACGGAAGATTCTGCCAGAACGCGATAGGGATAGGCCACGTCCACGGCTTGCTGGCCCCCGGAATCTTTGAAAGTGACGGTGACGACGCGCTCCATGGCCTGTAGACGGCCGTCCACCTGCCCATCGAAAAGGAAGGGCCGGCTGCCGATGGTGTCATAGCCGGCGTAGGGGTTCCGGCCGTAGCTGCGGTTGAATCCCGTGTCGCGAGAGAGTACGGTTCCGTCAGGGTAGGCTGCCTGAAATTCGGCGAAGCTGACAACACTCGAAGGGAAAAAGGAGAGTTGTGTGCCGGTCATTTCCCCGATGATCGCTTTGCCGGTGAATTGCTGCCACAGACTCTCGGTGGTGCGGTCGTACATCACCAGGTCGGAGTTGCGGAGCAGCCCCGACGTGCCGAATTCGTAGACGGTTCCGTCCAGCCGGCGGTCAAAGGTAATGGCGGAGTTGCACAGGGGGCAAAAGGTGACGATGACCGGTATATCCCCGACGGTGTCGTTCACAATCTCGTGCCAAGTAAGGATTTGCAGGGGGTAGGCCCGCGCGTTCCCGTTGATTTCCAGGGCGATGACCGGCTCGTTCCCGGCCAGCCATTGCTGCGCTTCCTCTTGGCGGATAAACTTTGGTTTGTCAATGGACGGAATCCCGTCACGTGGCGGCCCGCCGGAAAGCAATTCCGCGTAGTCAACCGTGTGCTTGTTCCAGTTCGTGCCCCAACTTTGCGTGGCTGAACGTAAACTGCTGGGACGGTCGTCTTCTGTTAGCATAGTCCTCTCTCTGCCGGTTGCACTCGGTGTGGACACTGCTGCGTCGCTGCCGGCGGTGGGTTGCGGGGTGCTGTCACTGACCGCGCTGGTGCAAGCGGCCAGGAATAGCGGGATGGCCACGGCAAACAATCGCCAGGGTATGCGTTTTTTGTCTTGTCCGAACATCGCAGGAATCCTTTCACTGCTGCTTTGAAGACAGTCGTCAGTCGTCAGATGTCAGATGTCAGAACGTGGTGCGTGTTGCGTGGTGTGTCTCCCCCCCATGAAAGTTGCCAACTTTCCAAAAGTTGGCAACTTTCAACTTTCGCTCCGGGGGTGAAGATGATTAGAATGCGGCGTATGTCAAAGCGACAACGATTCCGAAGACGATATGGCCCATCAACTGGCCGGCCATGGTCATGGGGCCGGCTTCCATGCTGGGAGGACGGGGGTGCATACGCATCATCATGGGCATCGTGCCGATAACAACGACGGCGTGGATAACGCCAAAGATAGCGCCCCACAGCCAGGATACACTGCCGATTCCTGCACTCCATGCCACAGCGTAAACGATGGCAAAAACGATTCCCATCATGAAGTGGATTACGAGGCCAATAATCGTGGCCGTACCCTTATCTTCGGAAAACATCGAACCCAACATCCCAATGATATCCATCTTTGGCATGCCCATCATTGGGGCTGCTTTCATCAGCAAGGTCATTACAACTGTGCCGACGAGGCCGGCGACGACTGCTCCTATGATACTCATTGTTACCTCTCCTTTGTAATGTGTGTGGCGGGCAGTCACGAAAGTGAAGAACCTGCGCCACG
>CAZFFM010000037.1:0-6542 GCA_964517425.1 uncultured Ardenticatenales bacterium
CGGCTGCGCGCCACCAACGATGAAAATGGCAGGGCGCAATGGTCAATGATCAAATTTCAATTTTCAATTTTCAATGGGCGAGCGGCATGCACCACGCACCACGTTCTGGCGACTGTTTTCAAAGCAGCGAATGGAGAAAGGAACCCGCCCTGGAATGGGGATTCCAGGGCTACGTGATCTGACGACTGACATCTGACGACTTACTGCTGTTTGCAGAAATTGGAGAAGAAGCATGGTTCGAGCACAGATGGTCGAAAAGTACAACCCCACAGAAATCGAGCCGCGCTGGCGCGAGAAATGGGCAGAGACCGGCCTGTACCGTACGGTGGAAGACCGGAGCAAACCAAAGTGGTACTTCCTGACCATGCTCCCCTATACATCCGGCAATTTACACATCGGCCACTGGTACGCTATGTCTCCCAGCGATACAAAAGCCCGCTACTACCGCATGAACGGGTACAACGCTTTCTTCCCCATCGGCTTCGATGCCTTCGGCCTCCCCGCCGAGAATGCGGCCATTCGCCACGGCATTCATCCCTACCAGTGGACGCACAGCAACATCGAAAATATGCGTCGCCAACTGCGCACCATGGGAGCCATGTGGGCCTGGGATCGCGAAGCGGTATCATGTGAGCCTGAATACTACAAATGGAACCAGTGGTTCTTCCTACAATTTTACAAGCATGGGCTGGCCTATCGCAAAATGTCACCGGTAGACTGGTGCCCTACGTGCAATACCACCCTCGCCCGTGAGCAGGTTTGGGGCGAAGACCGCCATTGTGAGCGCTGCCATACGCCGGTTGTCAAACGCGACCTGGCCCAGTGGTTCTGGAAGATCACCGACTATGCCGATGAGTTGCTCGACTTCAGCAAGATCGATTGGCCGGAACCTGTGCGAATCATGCAAACGAACTGGATCGGGCGCAGCGAAGGGGCAGAATTCACCCTGGGCGTTCGCGGAACGGAAGACCGCATTCCCGTATTCACCACACGGCCCGATACGGTGTATGGCATGACCTTCGCCGTGCTGGCTCCCGAACATCCCCTGGTGGACAAACTGACCACGCCGGAACATCGGGACGAGGTCGAAGCCTACAAATTGAAAGCCTCTCGCCAAAGCGAAATCGAGCGGCTGAGCACGGAAAAGGAACGGGACGGCGTTTTCACCGGCGCCTATGCCGTCAATCCCATGAACGACGCGGAAATCCCAATCTACATCGCCGACTACGTGCTCATGACCTACGGTACCGGCGCGATAATGGCCGTGCCGGCACACGACGGGCGTGACTTCGACTTCGCCACTCGCTATGGCCTGCCCATTCCTGTGGTCATCGCGCCACCCGATTGGGACGGCCAGCCGCTCACCGAAGCCTATACCGGTCCCGGGACCATGGTCAATTCCGGCCCATTCGACGGCCGGCCCAGCAATGAAGGATGGCACGACATTGTCCGGTACATGGAAGAGCATGACATCGGCCTTGGCACTGTCAACTACCGCCTGCACGACTGGCTGATCAGCCGCCAGCGCTATTGGGGCACACCGATTCCCATCATCTACTGCCCCGATTGCGGGACTGTGCCCGTGCCGGAGGAAGACCTGCCTGTTCTATTGCCCGAGGATGCCGAGTTTCGGCCTACCGGTGAATCGCCGCTGAGATTCCACGAAGGGTTCCTGCGTACCGTTTGCCCGCAATGTGGCGGTCCGGCAGAACGGGAAACCGACACGATGGACACCTTCGTCGACTCTTCGTGGTACCAATATCGCTACATGAGCCCGGATTACGACGAAGGCCCGTTCGATCCCGAGGTCGGCAAATACTGGCTGCCGGTAGACCAATACACCGGCGGGATCGAGCACGCCACCATGCACCTGCTCTACACACGCTTCTTCACCAAAGCGATGCGCGACATTGGATTGGTGGACTTTGACGAGCCGATGATCCGCTTGTTCAACCAGGGCATTATTCTGGGCGAAGACAGCGAGAAGATGAGCAAGAGTCGGGGCAATGTCGTGGACCCGGACGACCTGGTGAGCGTCTATGGCGCCGACACGGTCCGCGCCTACCTGATGTTCGTCGGGCCATGGAACGAAGGTGGCCCGTGGAACAGCCAAGGGATCGAAGGGATCTATCGCTTCCTGGCCAAAGTGTGGGACATCATATTGGAAACCGCGGCGGAAATCAACGAGACGGACAAGACGCCGTCGGAAAAAGAGATTCGCGCACTACAACGCACCACCCACCAAACGATCCGCAAAGTAACGCAAGACATGGAAGCCTTCAAGTTCAACACCATGCTCGCCGCCCTGATGAAGATGACGAACTACCTGATGCAGGCGCGCCGGACGGCCGTGGCGAACCACCCGGCATGGCAAGAAGCAATCCGCAGTTTGGTACTCATGCTGGCCCCCCCCTGTCCCCACATCGCCGAGGAATTGTGGGAGCGATTGGGCGGCCCGTACAGCGTTCACCAGCAGGCCTGGCCCACGTGGAACGAAGACCTGGCCCGCGAGGAAGTGATCACCCTGGTGCTGCAAATCAACGGCAAATTGCGCGACCGCGTCGAAGTCCCCGTGGACATCACCGCAGAGGAGGCGCGCGCGTTGGCCCTGGCCAGCGAAAAAATCCAGCGGCACCTGCAAGATAAAGATCCCCGCAAAGTGGTCTTTGTGCCGGGGCGATTGGTAAACATTGTGGTGTAGGAATGGGCGGCACCGGTGAAAGGGCCATCCGAAATCTATAGTCGGCACACCTCACCGGTTACGTGGACGAAAATGGAGGTATGAAATGATCAGTCAGGATCTGTTGGATATTCTGGTCTGTCCGGCGTGCAAGACGGAAGTAAAGCTGGTGCGCGATACGTGGCTCGTTTGTCAGAACGATGAGTGCCGGCGTAAATACCCCATCCGCGAGGACATTCCCATCATGCTCGTTGACGAGGGGGATAAATACGTGGATGTGGCCGTGGAGGACCTTGGCACACCATGAGGCGCAACCGCACGGTGGTAAGAGTGGGGGCACGAATCTTACTGGCGGTTATCCTTCTTTGGTTGGCTCTGCTGGTGCGGCCCCTCATGGCCCAAAGCCCTATCCAGGTGTTGAACATGGGGCACCAGTACGTTTTCTCAGAGCGCCTCGACTTCTCCATCGAAGTGCAGAGTACTTCGGACATCACCGAACTTGTCGTCTTCTACACGCAGGGGCACGATTCGACGACCAGCCGGGCCTACCCGAATTACTCTCCGGCCAAACAGGTGAAGACCACGGTCACAGACAAAATCGCCCGCGGGCAGATTCCGCCCGGCAGCGAAATCACCTATTATTGGCGGATCAAGGACGCGGATGGCAACACATTCAAGACCGAAAAACAACACTTCACCTACATGGACAATCGTTTTGAGTGGAAATCTGAGAGCAAAGAGCAAGTAGTTTTCTATTGGTATGGGCTCAGCGACAACCAGGCATCCCACCTGCTGGACGTATCCGTCAAGGCCCTGGACCGGTTGGCGCAAACGATTGGCGTCTCGCTCAAACAGCCTGTGAAGATATTTGCCTACCAGAGCAAAGCCGACATGCAAAAAGCACAGATTTCACGTGGTAGCACCTTCGAGGGACAGATCACCACCCTGGGCACCGTCGTGGCGCCGGACACCATGCTCCTCCTGGCGACCGATTCCAATGTCGAGCTGACAATCTCGCATGAGCTGACGCACGTCGTTGTCGGCCTGGCCACGGACAATCCATACAGCGACCTGCCGGCCTGGTTGAACGAGGGCCTGGCAATGTACAACGAAGGCAAACTGCGCGGCGGAAACAAGTCCTCGCTCGAGCAGGCGAAGCGAAATGACACACTCCTTTCCGTGCGTTCCATGACCTCGCCGACCGGTCAGCCAGACCTGGTGAATCAGTGGTACGGTCAGGCCTACAGCATTGTACAGTACCTCCTGGAAACGTACGGCAAGGACAAGATGAGCCAATTGCTGACCGTCTTCAAGGGGGGCATCCTGCCGGACGACGCGTTGAAGCAAGTGTACGGGTTTGATCAGGATGAGCTGGACGTGAAGTGGCGCGCGTGGCTGGGTGCGCCCCCACGAAAGGGTTCCACCGCGCCGGTCACGCCGACGATCGCGAAACGTGTCACCCGTCCGCCGGCGACCACACCCAGGCCGGCAGCTACGGCTGCCCCCAAACCCACACCAACGCCGGCCACTACGCGCAACCCGCTCAGCGGACTCTGCTGCCTGACTACCCTGTTCGGTGGCGCGGCTTTTGGGCTATTCTGGCTCTTCCGCGGCATGTACGTGTAAAACCAACTGTCGTTCTAATAATAGTGCGTTGAAACGCACTTCGCAACAGTCGACTTGGATCAGTGACATGCTACTCACCTTTGATATTGGCAACACGCACATCGTGATCGGCATATTCCGCGAGGCCGAGGTCATCGCCCATTGGCGACTGACCACAGCGACCGAGCGTACCGCGGACGAATACCGCGCATTGTTGGGAAACCTGTTGCGCGAAGCGGACTTATCGGTCACGGACTTGACCGGGGCGATCATTGCCTGTGTCGTCCCTCCCCTGCTCCCGACCTTTGAGCAACTGTGCGTCCGCGCCTTTCATCTCACGCCGATGGTCGTACGTCCCGGCCTAAAGACCGGTCTCCGCATCCGCACAGACAACCCCCGTGAAGTGGGGGCCGACCGGGTCGCCAACGCCGTGGCCGTGCGGCACCTCTACAGCACGCCGGCCGTGGTTATTGATTTCAGCACAGCAACCACTTTCGACGCGATCTCCGCGCAAGGTGACTACCTGGGGAACGCGATTGCTCCTGGACTGTTTCTATCGGCGCAAGCGCTCTTTCGCCAGGCGGCCCAACTTCCACACATCGCTATGGCCCGTCCGCCTGATCCAATCGGCACAAACACCGTGCTTTCTATGCAGTCGGGTCTGGTCTACGGTCACATCGCGATGGTCGAAGGAATGGTCGAACGGTTTCAACGCGCTTTGGGAGCCGATACCCACGTCGTTGCCACCGGTGAATATGTTGATCTCATCGCCCCCCACTCCCGGGTCATCCAAAGTGTCGAGCCCAACCTGACGCTCGAAGGACTGCGCCTCATCTACGAGACCAACCTGGCACAAAACTGACTTTAGACCTGGCAGTGCGCATGAGCGGCGGACGTCGGAAGCCCCCCCGGCCCCCCAATTCTGGGGGGAGTCCCCATGATCGGCTGCGCGCGCCACCAACGATAAAAATGGCGGGGCGCAATGGTTAATGATCAAATGTCAATTTTCAATGGACGAGCGGCACGCACCACGTTCTGACGACTGGCTACTGACGTCTATTTTCAAAACTGGTCAGGTCTTACACGTTGAACCGAAATGTGATCACATCGCCGTCCTGCACGGCGTAGTCACGGCCTTCCAGTCGCAATCGTCCGACGTCGCGGGCAGCGGCGAATGAGCCGGCAGAGCGGAGGTCGTCGTAGGCGACGACTTCCGCGCGGATGAAGCCCCGTTCCATGTCGGTGTGTACGTGGCCGGCAGCGCGAGAAGCTGGCGTACCTTGGGGAATGGGCCAGGCACGCACCTCTTTTTCACCCACGACGGTGAAGAAGGTGATCAGGTGCAGCAGACGATATCCGGCGGCGATCAGGTCGCCCAGGCCCGATCCGGTCAAACCCAGTTCCCGGCGATATGCCGCCGCGTCGTCTTCCGGCCAATCTTGCAGGTCCGCCTCCACCGAAGCGCAGACGATCACCGATTCGGCCCCTTCCTTGCGGGCAAATTGCCGAACCGATTCGGCCAGCCGTCCCCCCTCCGGCAAATCGGCTTCACCGACGTTGGCAACGTAGAGCACCGGTTTCGCCGTCAGCAAATTGAGGGGAGACAACATCTCCTCTTCTTGCCTGGAAAGGCTCAATCTGCACGCGCGCTGACCTGCGCCCAATTCCGCACGCAATCGTGCCAACAGCGCATCTTCCTCGGCCAAGGCGCTCTCTTTTGCCTGACCTTTGCGCATACTTTGCACCTTTGCCATTCTTCGTTCGACCGTCGCCATATCGGCCAGGGCCATCTCCAGGTGCAACACGCCGATGTCCTGCACGGAGTCCAGCGTATCGGTGACGTAGGCGATGTTCGGATCGGTGAAGCAGCGTGCCACCAGGGCGATAGCATCAACGTCGCGGATGTGCCCGAGGAACTGATTGCCCAGCCCCTCGCCCCGGTGCGCGCCCTTCACCAGGCCGGCGATGTCCACGAACTTGACAGTCGCCGGCACGGCACGCTCCGGCCTGGCGATCTCCAGCAGCCGGCCCAGGCGGGGATCGGGCACCGCCACCACGCCGACGTTCGGCTCGATTGTGGTGAACGGGTAATTGGCCACGCTCGCGCCGGCCCCGGTGAGGGCGTTGAACAGGGTGGATTTTCCGGCGTTCGGCAAACCGACAATACCAAGCTGTAGGGACATGGGCCTCTCTCCGTGGTTTGAAAAGTGATGCGTGTTGCGTGTTGCGTGGCGACTGGCGACTGGCGACTGGCGAC
>CAZFFM010000037.1:6642-14477 GCA_964517425.1 uncultured Ardenticatenales bacterium
TGGCAACTGGCAACTGGCAACTGGCAACTGGCAACTGGCAACTGGCAACTGGCAACTGGCAAGAATTATACCCCGTTTTTTCTGCTTTGACAATCGGCCCCTTTTGTGGTACGATTTCTCGTTCATGAAGAACCCCTGAAGATGAACAGCGTAAGTCGTGAAACGCGCGAACGCAACATGCAACACGTTCTGACAACTGACATCTGACGACTGACATCTGACATCTGGCTACTGACGACTATTTTCAAAACAGAAAGGATTACCATGCCCTCTAGCTCACAAAAAGTATTCGTCATCGGACTGGATTGCGGCGAGCCGTCGCTCGTTTTCGAGCGGTGGCGCGACGATTTGCCGAACCTGCGCCGCCTGATGGACGATGGAGCCTATGGCCTACTGGAAAGCTGTCACCCGCCGATCACCGTGCCGGCCTGGACTTCCATGCTCAGCAGCAAAGACCCCGGCCAGCTCGGCTTTTACGGATTCCGCAACCGCGCCGATTACTCCTACGAGAACATGCGCATTGCCACCGGCAACGCCATCAAAGTGGACCGCGTGTGGGATGTGCTCGGCAAGGCGGGCAAGCAGTGCACCATGATCGGTGTGCCCCAGACCTACCCCATCCGGCCGGTGAACGGTCACCTGATCAGTTCGTTTCTGACACCAAGCACGCAGGGGCGATACACCTACCCCGACAGCCTGAAGCAGGAAATCGAAGCACTGGTCGGCGAGTATGAGGTGGATGTCCGGAAATTTCGCACGGAGGACAAGGATGATCTTCTCCAGCAAATCTACCGGATGACAGACAAGCGCTTGCAGGTCATTCGCTATCTGCTGCAGAACAAACCGTGGGACTTCTTTATGTGGGTGGAGATGGGGGTAGACCGCATCCACCACGGCTTCTGGAAATTCCATGACCCCACGCACCGGAAATACGAACCGGGCAACCCGTATGAGAGCGCGATCCGCGATTATTACAAGTATCTGGACAGGGAGATCGGCGAGCTCCTCGCGCTGTTGCCGGCCGATACGGCCGTGTTGGTCGTTTCCGATCACGGCGCGAAGGGCATGGACGGCGGTATCTGCATCAACGAATGGCTGGTGCGGAATGGCTGGCTGGTGCTCAAGGACAGGCCGGAGGGGGTCGTCACCCTGGAAAAATGCGAGATAGACTGGGCCAGGACGCGGGCGTGGGGGTCCGGGGGCTACTACGCGCGCGTGTTTCTCAACGTGGAGGGACGCGAGCCGCAGGGAGTCATCCCCCAGGCCGATTACGAAGCGGTGCGCAACGAACTGAAGGCCGTGCTGGAAGCCATTCCGGACGAGAACGGCAATCCGATCCCAACGGTGGCGCACCGGCCGGAAGACCTTTACGCCGAGGTGCGCAACATCGCCCCGGACCTGATCGTCTATTTCGGCGACCTGCGCTGGCGGTCGGTCGGCAGCCTGGGCCTCGATGTCATCCACACCTTCGAGAACGACACCGGCCCGGACGACGCAAATCACGCGCAGGATGGCATGATCATCCTGTATGACCCGGCCCACCCCGGCGGGAGCCGGCAGATGGAGAAACGCAACTTGCTGGACGTGGCCCCCACGATCCTGGATTTGATGGGCGTGCCGGTGCCGGAAGACATGCGGGGCACAGCCCTCCACGGCGACGACGAAGCCAGCTACAGCGACGACGAAGAAGCCCTCATCGAAGAGCGCCTGGCCGCGCTGGGCTACCTGTAACGCGGAGCATACAATCGTGGTACGAGAGTGGCTCTGGCAAGGCATTGATAACGAGGGCGTTCCTTGCCGTATCGAAAGAAGTCAATGGTATCGCCACGTTCTCAACCGGCCTGAAATTGCGAGGGCTTTGCTCCTCACCATTCACACTATGGTAGAACCGACCCTGGTGGAGAGACAACCGACGGCCTGATGAAGAAACAAGGCGTTTTCGTCTTCTGTCCCGGAAAGGCAGTGACCGATGGCGAAGTTATTGGTTGAGAGTGAGTGTAAAGTATGTCCTACAGCCGGATGGTGTGTGGATAAAGTTCTATCAAAGCTGTTGGTATGAGCGAGTGAAACAGGAGGAAAGAACATGAACATTCGTGTGCTGAGTTACGATTCAGAGGGAGACGAATTGGACCTCTTGATTGATAGTGATGCCCCCGTGCAAGCAACCTCTATTCCCGTGGGAGGGGGGATCTACATCCGAAGAGACATTGCTTCTGGCCACGTTGTCGGCGCTTTCATCCGAGGATACTCGCAATTTCTGAGAGTCGTTCGAGGTGGCGACCCTTCACTGACGCAAGAAGCAGCCAAACTTGGGCTGGGAGAAGTTGTAGAAGAAATTGTAACATGGCAGCGCGAAACAGATCGTCTATCCCAATCACTGCGCCGCTATCTGGGAGATATTGAACCCGCTGCTGAGCTGGTTGACCTGTTATTAGCTGCTTGAGTGTTTTCAGGAGGAATGGTTTTCATGACGAAAGGGTTTACGGTGTGGTTCACCGGTCTCTCCGGGTCGGGGAAGAGCACGCTGGCGCATCATGTCGAGGAAGCGCTGCGCGCACGAGGCATACGCAAGATCGAAATGCTGGACGGCGACGTGGTGCGCACGAACTTGAGCAAAGGGCTGGGCTTCAGCAAGGAGGACCGCGACACGAACATCCGGCGCATCGGCTGGGTCTGTGAAGTGCTCACGCGAAACGATGTCGTGGCCATCGCCGCTGCCATCAGCCCGTACCGCGCGGTACGCGATGAAGTGCGCGAGAAGGTCGGCCGCTTCGTCGAGGTCTACGTGGCCTGCCCGTTGGACACCGTCGTTGCGCGGGATGTCAAGGGGCTGTACGAGAAAGCGTTGGCCGGCGAGATCAAGAATTTCACCGGCGTTTCCGACCCCTACGAAGCACCGTTGAACCCCGAAGTGGTTGTACACACGGGCCGGGAAAGCGAAGAGGAGAGCATGGGAAAAATTCTGCGCGCGCTGGAGGAACTGGGATACCTGCACACGTAACAGAAAGGTTGATCATGGCATTCTTCAATCGTTTCAAAGGGAAAGAGAAAAAGCCCCGTGTGGTGATTATCGGGCTGGATGGCACACCGTACAGTTTGCTGAACCGCCTGATCGGCGAGGGTCGTATGCCGAACATGGCCGCGCTGGCTGGTGAGGGGTCTCTCCTGCGTATGCACTCGGTCTACCCGTGGGTCTCCTCGGTCGCCTGGTCCACTTTTATGACCGGGGTGAATCCGGCCAAGCATGGGATATTCGGGTTTATCGATCGCGATCCGGCCACGTACAAAACGTTCATCCCCACCGGCCGGCATACGAAATCGCCCACGCTCTGGGAAGTGCTCAGCCAGGCCGGTAAGCGCGTCTTCGTCATGAACATTCCGGTGACCTTCCCACCACGCGAGGTGAACGGCGTGCTCATTGCCGGCTTCTTGTGCCCGACGGTGGACAAGGTGGCCTATCCGCCATCTGTTGTGCCTACGTTAAAGCAACTTGGCTACCGCATCGACGCCGACCCTTGGCTCGCCCGCGAGTCGCTGGAAAAGATGATGGCCGACATCGAGGACGCCCTGGAACGACGCGTCGAAGCGATGTTCCATTTTTGGGAACAAGAAAATTGGGACTTCTTCATGACCCTGGTCATGGAAACGGACCGTCTGCACCATTTCTACTGGGGACACATGGCCACGGACCACCCGCAGTGGGCGCCGGCCTTCTACCGCCTCTACGAACGCATAGACGCCGTCATCGGCGAAATGCGCGACCGTCTGGACGAGCGCACCACGCTCATGCTCCTTTCCGACCACGGCTTCTGTTCCATTCAGCAGGAGGTGTACTACAATCGCTGGCTGGCCGACGCCGGCTGGCTCCAGTACGCAAACACACCGCCCGACCCCAAGAAACAACTGGCGGAAATCACGCCGCAATCAGTGGCCTACAGCATGGACCCGGGTCGCCTGTTCGTGCGTCTTCGCGGGCGTGAGAAGGACGGCGTGGTGGAGCCGGGGCCGGCCTACGAACGCTTGCGCGACGAGCTGATCGCCTCTGCCGAAGCGCTGCGCGATCCGGAAACCGGCAACCCGCTCGTCAAGAAAGCTTACCGCCGCGAGGAAATCTATGATGGCCCGTACCTGAACCAGGCGGCCGACCTGATCATCGCCCCCGAGGACGGCTATGATCCGAAGGGCAAGCTCTACAGCGAAAGACTGTTACGCACCGACCCGGTGATGGTCGGTATGCACACCTACGACGACGCCTTCCTCTATGTCGGTGGCCGGCAGGTGGCCCGGCAGCCCGTCGGCATCATGGACGTCATGCCGACCGTTTTACAACTGCTGGACGTGCCACTGCCATCCAACCTGGATGGTCAGTCGCTGGTGTAATTTGGACTCTTTTGTGGAACTGTGGTATACTGAAAGCACTGCTACAGTCTTTTTCTTGTCTACGGAGAACATGCCATGCCCGTTGCTATGCCCAAAGCCGTTCGGAAAGTGTGGGGGGAAGAAGCATCTGAAGACTTCTTGGATTGGTTCGAGGAAGCTCTGCAAGAGAAGACCGTTCTTCGCGATGAATACCGTCAGGTCCTTTCGCACCTGGACATCCTGGATCGGGATGTTTCCGGTCTGAAAACTGATGTGAGAGATCTGCGTATGGAGATGAACGAACGGTTCGACGCGATTAATGCGCGCATGGATGCGCGGTTCGACGCGATCAATGCGCGCATGGATGCGCGGTTCGACAAGGTAAACGAACATTTCGACAAGATAAACGAACGGTTCGACCAGATGTATGACCGCATCATGGTCATGACCCGCTGGACGGTGGGCACACTGGCCCTCTTTGGCACAATGATCACGATCCTGATTGCCATCCAGCAGTTCGCGCCGTGAGACGCAACTTCAGGAGGAGCGTCGTTTGGGGCGTAGGCCCAGCAGCGCCCCCCAGCTAAATCGCTCTACTTCGTCCAGTCCCTCTTCCAGCGAGCGGGCTAATTCGCCTTCCAATCCACGTGCCCACTGCGTGCGCGTCACAAGCAGCCCGTCCAGCATCTCCAGCAGTGCGTCGTCCTCGCCGGCGGCGACAAGCAGCCCGCGAATCTCGCCAAGCGAAGCGAGATAGCCATCCAGCCAACGCAACAGGTGGCCACGATTGTTGCGGAACAGTTCTTGCAAAAGTTGGGCATCTTCTGCAGGAAGTTGTGTGGCCGCATCGTACGCCTGGCCGGCCATGGTGGACATTTCCCGCCAAGCCACGTTTTCCGTTGTCGTCTTGAGGAGGGCTACAGCCAGTACGGCCGGCAGGTGTGTTACGGCGGTACGCAGGCCGTCATGTTCCACGGCATCGAGGAAGAAGGGTTTCGCCCCCACCAGCGAAACCATGTTGGTGAGTAGCTCCACTGCCTTGGGATCGGCATTGGCAGTGGGCACTAGGGCGTAATTCCGGCCGTTGAATAGGTTGGCGTTGTACAATGCCTCGTTCCGGCGATCCAGCACCAGCGGGTCTCCTCCGATGAAACTGACCGAATCGGGCAACAGTTCCTCAGCCCACGCCATGACGACCTCCTTCGTGGAAGCGGTGTCCGTGACGACCGTGCCCGGTTTCAACTCCGGGGCAATGGCTTGCAACGTGGGACGAATGGCCGAAAGGGGCAGGGCGAGCAGGACGATGTCCGCGTCCTCCACCGCCGAGATGAGATTCCACGACGTGCGTTCTACGGCTTGTCGTTTCTTCGCCTCGGCGGATGCCCCCGGCTCTTTGTCGTGCCCGATGACTTGCATGGGGACATCAGAGCGCCGCAAGGCCAGCCCCAGCGATCCCCCGATGTGCCCCAGTCCAACGATGGTGATTTGCGGTTTTGTGGGCATGGGTTTTCCTCTTCTGTTATGAAAATAACGTGTCAGGTGTCGGGTGTCATGTATTCCGTCGCTCGACGCCATTTTCATCCTTGGTGGCGCGCAGCCGCTCATGTTGACTGTTATGAAAACCAGATGTCAGGTGTCAGGTGTCAGTCGTCAGAACGTGTTGCGTGTTCCAACGCTCTCCACGCCTCACGTCTCTATCTCCACCCTCTATCTCCAGCTATCTCCAGCGGCCGCCTCAGTAGCTGTCGTCTACTCGATGAAAGGTTTCCAGCAGGGCAACGTCTTCGGCAGACAGGGAATCGCGTCCCGCCGGCGGGTTCTGGTGGTGGCGGACAAAGGCGACCAGCCGGTGGTTGCCGCCCGCCTCGGCGATCATCCTCGCGCCGATCTCCGGGTGGTGCAGGCTGGTGTGGAAAGGCCGCCGCCACCAGCTTGTCTCGCAGTCCAGGTGGGGAAGAAGGCCGGGAGCAATCGCGCGTACCAGGACAATCGCCACGCGGTAGAGTAGCGGCATACCGCCGGCCTTACCAACGTCGTGCAACAGTGCAGCGGCCAGGAGGTCCGCGTCATCATACGCCCCGTCCCGCAATGCGAGACACACGTCCAGGGCATGGCGTTGGTCGGCGCGGGGCATGCCATCAAACAGGGCAAACAAGGCCGGCGATGGCAATTGCTGTCGCGCCAGCCGTTGCTCCTCGCCCGTCACGGAGGCGCGTATGTGCCACACGAATTGGGAAACCCGGTAGGCAGCGGCCATCAGCTCCCCACGATCAGTCTCATCAAGAAGGCAATGGGCAACCCCATGATCGTTCCCAGGATACTGAAAGGTAAGATGTAATCGACCATGATCAGGCCCAAGAGAATGATGGGCCCTTTTTGTTCATAACGTGCCAATTGGCCGGCCCACGGCTCGGGCAGCAACCCGACGGCAACCTTGAAGCCGTCCAGTGGCGATATCGGGATCAAGTTGAATACGGCCAGGATGATATTGATGTAGAGGGCCATGACAATGATGCCCGATAGGGTGGGCACCAGCCCCCCCATGCCGGCCAGGGAGAACCGGATGACCCCCAAGCGAAAGGGAATAGCCAGCAGTGTGGCCAGCAGCAGGTTGGATACCGGCCCGGCCAATGACACAAGCGCCATCCCTTCCTTTGGGCCGCGCCGCAGACCCCAGGGGTTTACCGGAACCGGTTTGCCCCAGCCAAAGCCGGCCACGTAGATCATCAATGTGCCTAGAGGGTCCAGGTGGGCGCGGGGGTCCAGCGTCAAGCGACCCTGGGAGCGGGCGGTCGAATCGCCCAATTGCGCAGCCACCCAAGCATGACTGAACTCATGAATATCTATGGCGACTACGAAGGCGATGGAAAGGGCAATCAATTGAGCCAAACTAAAGTTTTGTAAGAGTAGCAATGGATTCTCCTTGCAGATGCTAGATGTCAGTAATCAGACGTCAGATGTCAGATGTCAGACGTTGCACAATACGCAACACGCTCGACGCCCCCACCGGATTGTTTTGAAATTACTGCCAACTCCAGGAAATTATAGCGTACCCGAGGCAAAACCGCAAAAACCGGATCGGGGCTGCACGGCAGGGGAAAAGTGTGTTGAGAAAAACGGGGTGCAATGGTCAATGATCAAGTGTCAATTTCAATGGGCGAGCAACACGCAACACGCAGCACGCAACACGTTCTGACGACTGGCATCTGGCTACTGACGACTGTTTTCAAAACAGTATGCCTACTACCCGGCGCGGGCCTGTTCGCCCGCTTTGAGGAGGTCTTCCACTGCCGGCCCCTCACCCTTTTTGGCCGCACGCTTGGCCGTGGCGAAGGCCTTGAATTCCTCCTTGGACCATTCGGCCTTGGGCTTGAGCGCCCAGCCGGGCAGGTCGGCGGCCGGCGCGGCAACAGTTCCGCCGCCGGCGCGGGCCTGTTCGCCCGCTTTGAGGAGGTCTTCCACTGCCGGCCCCTCAC
>CAZFFM010000037.1:14577-17711 GCA_964517425.1 uncultured Ardenticatenales bacterium
CCGGCGCGGGCCTGTTCGCCCGCTTTGAGGAGGTCTTCCACTGCCGGCCCCTCACCCTTTTTGGCCGCACGCTTGGCCGTGGCGAAGGCCTTGAATTCCTCCTTGGACCATTCGGCCTTGGGCTTGAGCGCCCAGCCGGGCAGGTCGGCAATGGGTGCGGTGGCGGCTGCCATCGGAGCCGGTGCCTTGGCTGCGGCTTCGGCGGCGGCTTCGGCGGCTGCTTTGGCTGCCGCTTTCTCGGCAGCCGCTTTCTTCGCCTGCTCTTTGGCCTCGATCTCGGCGCGCAGCGCTTCCGACTCGTACAAGTCGTTGTCTACGCCACCAACCCCCGGCAGAGCACCGGCGATTTCCCCTGCTGCTTCCCGCACCTCTTCGGAAAGAACGGGGCCCTTCAACATCACACGGCCGAGCCACGCGTTGATCTGAATCCGTTCGGTAGTCAAGCGCGTGCGTGGGTCGGTGGCCAGGGCCCAGGCGACCGCCTGTTCAATCTCGGTGTCGGCGACCAGGCTGTTTTCGACCTCCTGCACACCGGGCACACCGGAGGCCAATTGAGCAGCCAATTGTTTGATGGCCAGCGAGGGGACATGGCCGCTTAGAATAGCTTTACCATTCTCTGACGTGACCGCAATTTGCGATTCTGTCGTGCGTATCGGGTCATAGTCCTGCAAAACATTCTGTATGAGGGCTACGTTTGCGGGCATGGGAAATCCTCCTCTACTCTGACAATGGCGCACCCCTCACAGTGGGGTGCGCTGGTGGCGTGAAGAGCACTATCGTTCACTCAATTCTTTGCGCACATGGCGCACCAACGTTTCGGGGCGAAAGTCCGCCAGGGTATAGCAATCGGCCCCAAGGTGGCCGGCCAGTTGGCTGGCAAGACCACGATCGAATGCCTCGTGCTCTGTGTTTATGACCACAGAGCGGATATGATCTTTTTGGAAGAGTCTTGCCACACGGTTGGCTTCTTCTTGGGGGGGCAGCGACCCCATCGAGACGTTGCCTGCACCGTCGGTCAGCAGCACAAAGAGGGGCATGATTTCAGCGTCACGATGTAACTCACGTATGATTACCTCGTGGGCCAGGTACATGCCGCCGGACAGCGGGGTCTTGCCACCCACCGGAATGTTTTCCAGCGCGCGTCTGGCCAAGTCCACGCTATTCGTAGGAGGTAGGATAAGCCGTGATTCTTCTTTCTGGAAGGTGACCATGCTGACCTGATCGCGTTTTTGATAGGCGTCGATCAGGAGGGAAAGAATGGCTCCTTTGGTTTGCTCCATCCTTTCGGAAGCAGCCATGGACCAGCTGGCATCCACGCAAAAGAGGAGCAAATTTGCCGTGCGGCGGGTGCGCACCTTCCGCTGCAGTTCGTCCGTCCGGATGGAGAGGGCTAACCCATCATCTGCCCGATGAATCTGCTGGGGGGCGGCCTGTCGGAAGGTGGCATCGAAGGCGATGTCATGGTAGTCGCCATTGGCCGGACGGCTTTGGGAATAGCGGCCCCGTTTACGGTCGGTCCGCGTTGCGCTCCGTTTGCCGGCATTGCGACGGGTCAGGCGGTCCAGGTTTGTTTGAACGCGCGGCGTTTCTACAAGGTCCCCGATGGCGACCGGCTGCTGATGGCTGCTCGACCGGCTGTTGTCGTCTCCCGGATTCTGTGGTTGGGGAAATGGTTGCGGGGCAGGGGATTCGCTCTGCTGTGATTCGGTCTCGCCCTCGTCCGAAGTTGCGGATGAGGTTAGGTCTTCAGAGGTGTTTTTTTTTAGATCGTTTTCTTCAGGAGCGGCTCCCTGGCCGCCTTGCTGAAGCAGCATCTCCGCCTGCACACGCTCCAGTCGTTGCGGCAAGGTGTCCAGCTCTTGCTGTACTTCTTGAAGGGGACGTCGCTGCAGGCGGTGGAAAAGGGCCAGTTCGGAGGCCAGCAGGATGTCTTGTTCCTGAATAGCCTTACGGCCTTCAAAAGCGGCGTGGGCCAGCGCAGCCTTCAGGATGATGATGTCCGCGCGGTGACCATCCACGCCAAGGTCGGTTGCCAGACGGGCGATCAGGTGCAGGTGGTGTGGCAAATACCGCACACGGGGGAGCAATGCGCGCGCGCGTTGAATGCGTTGTGAGAGGTGTTCCTCTTCCTCCTGCCATGCATCGTAGAACAGGTCCGGGTTCTGTTCATATTCTATCCTGCGCTGTACGATCTGCACGCGAGCTTCGGCGTCGCCAATTCCGCGGATGTCCACGGACAAGCCAAAGCGGTCGAGCAATTGTGGACGCAGGTCACCTTCTTCGGGGTTCATCGTGCCCACGAGGATAAACTGCGCTGGGTGGGAAAACGATATGCCTTCGCGCTCGACAACGTTCACGCCCATGGCTGCCGAATCGAGCAGCAGGTCTACGACGTGGTCGTCCAACAGGTTGACTTCATCCACGTAGAGGAGGCCGCGATTGGCCGCAGCCAAAACCCCCGGTTCGAAATGCTTTTCGCCATGCTTAATGGCCTTCTCGATGTCCAGGGTGCCGACGACGCGGTCTTCGGTGGCGCTGACCGGCAACTCCACCATGCGGATCCGTCTGCGTGCCACGGGCAATTCCTCGCCCCGTTCTTTGCGCGAGACGCAGTTGTCGCATAGGGCGCTCTCGCTGTACGGGTCGCAGCCAAACGGACAGTCGGCGACCACATCAATTTCGGGGAGCAAGGCGGCTAGGGCGCGCGCAGCCGTGGATTTTGCGGTGCCGCGTTCCCCACGGATGAGCACACCGCCAATGCGGGGACTGATCGCATTCAGGATCAGCCCGCGCTTCATCTTCTCTTGTCCAACGAGTGCGGTGAATGGAAATATCTTGATCATGAAAATCGCCAGACATCAGCGACGGAAGCCGCTGGTTGATTGTACAGGCTTGCTCCTCGGTGGCTCATGTTGGCCACCAGGCTGAACCGAAGCGGTCGAAGCGCCGGTTCTGCCGCCGTATATGCAGGGATGTCCCCCGGTCATTGTTCAGGGCAGAGTATAACGGAAAGAGGCCAGATCGTCAAGTGGCGCTGCCTGCGTGTCCGTCATTTTTTTGCGCGGCAATTCTCTCAAACGAACCACGAAGACACGAAGGCACAAAGAACAACCAGGTTGAATGTTTCGACGTTG
>CAZFFM010000038.1:0-3878 GCA_964517425.1 uncultured Ardenticatenales bacterium
AACACAGTATCAACAAATATATCATTCCAGACAACAACCTCTCTAGCACAAACCCCGCTTCCGTTTAGCTTGCAGAATCCCGGTGGGTAAAGTATAATATCAAGAGCGTGAACAACAGTTCCGCAAGGAGCATGAATGGCGAAGGTCGCAAACAAGAAGAAAGGCAAGTCAGGCCTTTCACTGGATACGCGCATTGACATTGCCGGCGTGACGCTTGTCGCTATGGGGCTGCTGACCGGCATAAGCCTGTTGCCGGCCAATCACAATGCCGCTATCGCATTTTGGCTGGACCTGCTGCGCTGGACGTTCGGTGTGGGCACGTTGGCCTTGCCGGCAGCACTCATCGCCCTGGGCGTCTGGCTGTTGATCCGGCGCTTCGAGGTTGACCCCAATGTGCATTGGGTGCGCTTCTTCGGCCTGTTCGTCCTCTTCGTTACGGTGCTGACGGGCCTCGCCACAGTTGCCGGCCAGGATGCACTCACCGAAACCTCCACCGGTCCTGGCGGCATCGTTGGCGTGGCCATCTCCGAAGCATTGACGACACTGCTGGGGGGTTGGGGTACATTTGTGATCCTCATTGCGCTCGCCATAATCGGCTTGATTCTCCTCGTTGATCTTTCCCTGGTGGAAATGCGCCAGCTTGCCACCGAATGGCAGCAGTCCTGGCGAGGGTTTGGGCTGCCCGACCGTCCAGACATTCGCATTCGCGGCAACGCCTCTCCACAACCGGACTCCACGAACGGCGGGATCAGACTTGGCACTCCAAAACCACTGCGCCGTCTTTTCAAACGAGCGCGCGGAATTGAAGGGCCCGCACCTGGTAAGGGAACGCTTGAAGTGCTTCCCACGGGCACATCTTCATCCGTTTTGGAGCCGCACATTCTAGGCGATCAAAAGAAGTGGGACCTGCCCCGTTGGGAGACGATGCTCGATGATGGGGTCGAACAGGAATTTAACGAAGAAGAAATCCGCCGAAAAGTGAAGACGATTGAGGAAACACTGGGGTATTTCGGGGTGCCGGCGCGTGTTGTTGAGGTCAGTCAAGGGCCGGCCATCACGCAATTTGGGGTTGAGCCCGGCTTCACGGAGAAGCGGGCCCAGGGGAATCTGCAGCAGGTCAAGGTAAAGGTCAGCAAAATCAGCAACTTGGCCAACGACCTTGCTCTCGCGCTGGCCGCACCATCAATTCGCATTGAAGCTCCGGTTCCGGGACGGTCTGTTGTAGGCATCGAAGTCCCCAATATGCGGACCAATGTTGTATCGCTCAAGGGGGTCATGAATTCTCCGGAGTTTCGCGCGATATCGTCCCCTCTGACCATCGCCCTGGGACGCGATGTGGCCGGCCAACCTATCGCGTCCGACTTGAGCACTATGCCCCATTTGCTGATTGCCGGCGCTACGGGATCGGGCAAGTCGGTCTGCATCAACAGTATCATTGCTTGTCTGCTGTGCCGTAACACCCCCGAGAAGGTAAAGATGCTGATGATCGATCCCAAAATGGTCGAACTGACAAACTACAACGGGATTCCCCACCTCATTTCTCCTGTCGTTGTGGAAGTGGAGCACGTTGTGGGCATACTTCGTTGGGCTACGCGTGAAATGGAGCGTCGCTACCGCCTCTTTGCTGATTCAGGTGCGCGAAACCTGCGGGCCTACAATGAAAAAGCAGAAGAACGGGGCGAGCAAAAGCTATCTTACCTGGCGATCTTCATTGATGAACTGGCCGACTTGATGATGGCTGCTCCCGACGAGGTAGAAAAGACGATCTGCCGCATTGCCCAGATGGCCCGGGCCACGGGAATCCATCTGGTCATTGCCACGCAACGGCCCAGCGTGGATGTTGTCACCGGCTTGATCAAGGCCAACTTTCCGGCACGGGTCAGTTTTGCTGTCAGCAGCCAAGTCGACTCCCGCGTCATCCTGGATACCCCCGGCGCGGAGCGGCTGCTGGGCCGAGGGGATATGCTGTTCATGTCCCCGGATGCGTCCCAGCCGGTGCGGTTGCAGGGATGTTATGTCTCTGACCGCGAGCTGGACCATTTGATTGGTTTCTGGCGAACGAACCACGGCGACACCGCATCTTCCGATCATGCGCCAACGCTGCCTAAAGAAGTGGTACAACGTCCGCTGTGGAGTGATCTCGTGGCCCAGCAGAAAACGCGCGAATCGGGAGACGAACTATATGATCAGGCGGTAGAGGTCGTCCTGCAACAGCAACGAGCGTCGGCTTCTCTCTTGCAGCGCAAGCTGCGCATTGGCTATTCGCGTGCGGCACGGCTCATCGATCTGATGGAAGAGCGCGGCATCATCGGCCCAGCAACCGCCGGCGGCCGGGCCCGGCAGGTATTGGCAGATGACACGTAACATACCTGGGTCTGGGCTTCGAGTTTGCTATTCGAGGGAATCTCCTTATAATAGCTGCCAAGGACGATAATGGCGTGGAGCGACGATAGAACGATGAATGCAGAATGATGAATGGTGAACGACGTGAAACGTAATGCGTGAAGCGTATTGCGTAAAGACTGCATGACGAACGGCCTTACGCAACACGCAACACGCCCTGGAATGGGGATTCCAGGGCTACGTGATCTGACACCTGACACCCGACACTTTACTTTCAAAGCAGCTGTGAAGGGAGGTGAGAAGCACCGAACGACAAACGTACACATTTTCTCAGGATTATTGTATATTTGATTGATGGCGTGAAACCTTCACGCACCACTCAAGGAGGAGAGGCAATGTCTCGATCTTCGTTAGTAAAAGTTGTGTCCTTTCTGATTGCTGTTTCTATCTTGCTGGTGGCCTGTGCGCCGGCCGCCACACCGGCTCCCGCAAAGCCGGCAACCAAGGCCATGAAAGTGGGTCTGGTCACCGACGTTGGCGGGGTGAACGACAAGAGTTTCAACCAATCTGCCTGGGCCGGTGTCCAGAAAGCCATCCAAGACCTTGGCGTTGACGGCAAATTCATCGAGTCCAAGCAAGTCACCGACTATGAGAAAAACATCGACCAGTTTGCCACCGAAGGCTACGACATGATCATCACCGTTGGCTTTTTGATGGGCGATGCTACTGCCAAGAAAGCACAGGAATACCCTGACCTCAAATTTGCCATCATTGACTATGGCTATTTCCCGGCGAAAGCCGGCGACCCGGACCCTTACAAGACCAATCTCACAAACGTAGCCAGTTTGCTCTTCTCTGAGGATCAGGTCGGCTACCTGGCCGGAACGTTGGCTGCGTGCATGAGCCAGTCTGGTGTCATCGGGTCGGTCTCCGGAATGGAGATCCCGCCGGTGGTACGTTTTGTGGTCGGTTACCAGAATGGGGCCAAGGCGGTCAACCCGGACATCAAAGCGCTGAACCAGTACATCCCCTCGTTCACCGACCCAGCCAAAGGCAAGGAAGTTGGTCTCTCGATGATCGACCAGGGGGCCGATGTGATCTTTGGCGTTGGGGGCAACACCGGCAACGGTGGCCTGTTGGCAGCCAAAGAGAAGGGCAAGATGGCCATCGGCGTGGACGTGGACCAGTACCTGACCTACGCCGAAGTGAAGGACGCCTTGATCACCAGTGCCATGAAAAATGTGGATGTGGCCGTCTTCGACGCCATCAAGTCTACTGTGGATGGCAAACTGGAAGCCGGCATCCGTCTGTCCAATGTGCAGAACGGGGGCATTGGCCTGGCACCTTTCCACGACTGGGATTCAAAAATCTCGCAGGATTGCAAGGACAAAGTGGCTGCTGCCGAGAAGGGCCTGAATGACGGCTCTATCAGCACCGGCTACACACCCTGATTCGTTCGTGTCTTGCTGAGTTGCTCGTTACTGCTCAGCCAGGCCCCCCTAACCCCCCAACTTTGGGGGGAAGCCGCTTTACTC
>CAZFFM010000038.1:3978-17237 GCA_964517425.1 uncultured Ardenticatenales bacterium
TTGGGGGGAAGCCGCTTTACTCCCCCAGGATTGGGGGGCCGGGGGGGGGGCTGCTGAGACCATTCTCGCTGTGTGCCTGAGCAGTAACAGTTGCTCACGACGTAATAGCGTACTGCGTAATGCGCAAGGACCATACGGGATCCTTGATTGGCGTGTTACGCAGTACGCTCCATCTAATCCTGAAGCACGGAGCATTGTATCACACATTATGACCAGCCCCCCAGCACTTGAAGCCAGAGGAATCACCAAATCCTTTCCGGGCGTATTGGCAAATGACCACGTGGACTTTCGCCTTGCGAAAGGGGAGATCCATGCGCTTCTGGGTGAAAACGGTGCCGGCAAGACGACCCTCATGAACGTCCTCTATGGCCTTTACCAACAGGACGAAGGCCAGGTATTCATCGGCGGCCGGGAGACCGACATCCGCTCTCCCAACCAAGCAATCGCCCACGGCATCGGCATGGTCCACCAACACTTCATGCTCATACCGGTTATGACCGTGGCCGAAAACATCATGCTGGGCATCGAACCGCGCACGGCCCGTTCACGCTGGCTGGGCTTTGTCGGCCAACTCGACCACCGTCGCGTGGAGGCTCGTGTGCGGGAACTCTCTGCCCAGCACAGCCTGGAGGTGGACCCCACCGCCCTGGTGCAAACCCTTTCGGTTGGCGCACAACAGCGCGTGGAAATCATGAAGGCCCTCTACCGCCAGGCGAACATTCTAATTCTGGACGAACCTACTGCTGTGTTGACTCCGCAGGAAGGCGAGGAGCTATTCCGGATTATGCGCTCCCTGGCGGAGCGAGGAACTTCCATCATCTTCATCACCCACAAGCTGAAGGAAGTCTTTGCCGTGGCCGACCGCATCACGGTCATGCGCGACGGCAAGGTTGTCGGCTCCACAACGCCGGCACAGGCGACCGAACAACAACTGGCTTCGATGATGGTCGGCCGGGAAGTGCTGCTGCGTGTTTCAAAGGCTCCGGCCCAGCCCAAAGAAGCCGTACTCTCCTTGGAGAATCTCTCCGTAGAGGATGATCGGAAACAGAAAGCCGTGCGCGATGTCACCTTCCAGGTACATGCCGGCGAGATTTTGGGGGTTGCCGGCGTGCAGGGCAACGGCCAGACCGAACTTGTCGAAGCACTGACCGGTCTGCGCCCCATCGCCTCGGGGCGGGTGCGTATTGGCCAGAAAACGCTGAAGGAAGCATCGCCCAGGCAAATCATGGAGCAAGGTGTCGGACACATTCCGGAGGATCGCCAAAAGCGGGGGCTGGTTCTCCGCTACTCTGTGGAAGATAATCTGGTCTTGTGTACGTACTACCAACGGCCCTTTGCCAACGGCATCATCATCCAACATGAGGCCATCGAAGAGAACGCCCGCAGGCTGATCGAGGAATTTGATATTCGCACACCGAGCGCCCGTACACTGGCCGGCACGCTTTCCGGCGGAAACCAGCAAAAAGTGATCGTTGCGCGGGAACTTTCCCGGCCGATCAAGCTGCTCATTGCGGCCCAACCAACACGCGGCCTGGACGTCGGGTCCATCGAATTCTTGCACCGCCGGTTGATCCGACAACGGGACGCCGGGTACGCTGTCCTTCTAGTCTCTGCCGAGCTGGACGAGATATTGGCGCTTTCCGACCGCATCGCGGTCATGTACAAGGGTGAAATCATAGACACGCTGCCCGCCGAACAGGCGACGAGGGAAGAGATCGGACTGCTGATGGCCGGGGTAGAAGGCAACACAACGACTCCGGCCCCAATGCCGGAAGCGGTCAACTGAAGTGAACGTGCCTTGAACGATCGCGGCGAATTCGAAAGAACATCCCCTTGGGGGCCGTTCCTGCAGCAACTGGTCGTCCCGGCCCTGGCTGTAGTCACGGCTTTGATTTTTGGGGCCATTATTATATGGGCCACCGGCAATGACCCCTTAGTCGCTTATCGCGGCCTGCTGGACGGTGCTTTCCTCAAGAAGCGGGCCTTCTCCGAAACGCTCGTGGCCACAACGCCCTACATCTTCCTGGGGCTGGCCGTAGCTTTCGGGTTCAAGTGCGGCCTGTTCAACATCGGCGCAGAAGGGCAGTTCTACATCGGCCAACTGGCCGCTGTGTGGGTTGGCTACAACGTACACGGCTTGCCGGCGATCCTTCACCTGACCCTGGCCCTGGGAGCGGCAATTGTCGCCGGCGCAATCTGGTCGGGCATCCCAGGGTACTTGCGCGCCAAACTTGGCTCGCACGAAGTGATCAACACGATCATGATGAATTACATCGCCATCTACCTGGCCGATTATTTGGTGGGCATGAACGGTCCCATGCGGGACCCCGCGTCCAGTGCGCCGCAAACGCCGGCCGTGGACGCTTCGGCCCAGCTCCCGCGCCTTTCGGAGTTACCGGCCCTGATGGCGTCGCCCACAACGCGATTCGTGGCTGCGCTTGTCGTCGCCGCGGCCGCTTTCGTCATCGCGCGTTGGTGGTGGCAACGACGGGGAAACAGCCTGCACGGGTGGAAAAACCCCTGGGTGGTGGGTCTGATTTCCGCCGGCAGTTTGGGACTGATCACCTACGCCTTCCTGAGTTCCCTGAACCGAATTGGCGGCCCATTCACCGACCGCGCGGACCGTCTCCATCTCGGCTTCTTCCTGGCCGTGCTGACGGCGGTGCTGATTTGGTGGATTCTGGAAAAGACGACCCTGGGATTTGAGGTGCGTACCGTGGGCGCAAGCCCGGAAGCAGCAGAATATGCCGGCATCAGCATCGTGCGCAATTTCGTGCTGGCCATGGCAATCAGCGGGGCCTTGGCCGGACTGGCCGGCGGCGTGGAAGTCTTGGGCCTGGAACGAAACGTGAAATCGTTTTTCTCCGCCGGCTATGGCTTCGACAGCATCGCCGTGGCCCTGCTGGCAAACAACAACCCCCTCGGAATCATACCGGCGGGCTTCCTTTTTGGCGCGTTGCGCAACGGGGCAGACCTGATGGAATTGCGAGCAGGTGTATCCAAGCAGATCATCCTGGTGGTGCAGGCCCTCGTGCTGATGTTCATTGCCGCGCCGGTCATCATTCGCAAACTGTACCGCATACGAGCCATCCGCGAAGAAGGCGTGCAACTCACCCGGGGCTGGGGATAGGTGCTGAGAATCTGACATGGATTTCGGATTGATCATCAGCCTGCTGCCGGGTGTGCTGGCCTCGGCACTGCGCTTCGCCACCCCGATTGCCATCGGCGCGTACAGCGGCGTGCTTTGCGAACGGGCCGCAGTGATCAACATCGCCATCGAAGGCATGATGCTCGTGGCCGCCATGGTTGGCGACCTGGTAATGCTCTACACCGGCAACATCTGGCTGGGCGTCATCGGCGGCATGCTTGCCTCGGGGCTGTTGGCCATCCTGCACGGGGTGCTTTGCATCAACTTCAAAACCGACCAGATCATCAGCGGCACCGTCATCAACATCTTCGCCATCGGGATCACCGGCTTTGCCTACCGCCGGTTTCTGGCTACGCCGAGCCTGGCCCGCCCTGTGCCGAGCACGTTGCAGCCAATCCACATTCCGTTCCTGGCGCAAATCCCCATCCTCGGTGACGTCCTCTTTCAGAATCGCCCGATCGTGTACGTCATGCTCATTCTCACTTTCGTATTGCAGTACGTCCTCTTCAAGACACCCTGGGGGTTACGCACCAGAGCTGTCGGCGAACATCCACTCGCTGCCGACACCTTGGGCATTGACGTCTACAAAGTGCGCCACATCAACGTGTTTCTGGGCGGGCTTGTGGCCGGGCTTGGCGGGGTCTGGTTCTCGCTGGAGCAGGTCGGGCACTTCGACATGCTGATGACCAACGGAAAGGGCTTCATCGGGCTGGCCGCGATGATCTTTGGCAAGTGGACGCCCATCGGCAGTTTTATCGCTGCCTTGATATTTGGCTTGCCCGAAGCGGTACAGATTACGATGAATTTCTATTTTCCCCACGTTCCATACCAGTTTCTTTCCATGATTCCCTACGTGTTGACCATGATTGTGCTGGCCGGGGTTGTGGGGAAGGCGATTCCGCCGGCCGCCGATGGGCAACCCTACGATAAACAGTAAAACTGGACGTGGCTGCACACATCTGGCCATCTGGGGTGAGCCATGGACCACTTCCAACTTCAGGGCAGAGCGGCCCTCACGACCTTCAGAAAAATTTGACAAAAATGGATTGCCCTGATATAATCATTGGTCGGTTGGTCTCGGACATGACGGATGCGAGACCTGGGCTTAGGAGGATATCGTGTACGCAGTTATAGAAACTGGTGGAAAACAATATCGCGTTACAGAAGGAACGATGCTTGATGTCGAACGACTACCGGCTGAAGTCGGCGAGTCCGTGGAGTTAGATCGCGTGCTTTTGCTGCGTGATGAGGATGTGCAGGTAGGCAACCCTCTCGTCTCCGGCGCCAAAGTGCGGGCCACAGTGCTGGCGCAGGACAAAAAGCCCAAGATCATCGTCTTCAAATATAAACCGAAAGAACGATACCGGAAAAAGCAGGGACACAGACAACTCTTTACGCGCCTGCGCGTTGATGAAATCATTCGCTGAACGTCAACACCGCCGTGGCTCGTTCCCCGGCATCCTGGATTCCAGGGATAAAGTTACGATAACACTGAATGGTGTTGAAGTGGTTCAATTCTTGAAGGAGACAAAACATGGCCCACAAAAAAGGTGGCGGGAGCAGTCGTAACGGCCGTGATAGCAATTCGCAGCGCCGGGGAGTAAAGCGGTTTTCTGGCGAAAAAGTTACCGCAGGCAGCATCATTGTACGCCAGCGTGGAACCAAATTCCACCCTGGAAACAACGTCGGCCTGGGCAGTGACTACACCATCTTTGCGAAAGTAGACGGATACGTAAAGTTTGAACACGTGACCAGACAGAAGAAACAGGTCAGTGTTTATCCGGCAGAGGAGATAACCTCTTGAAACCGAAAATCCATCCGAAATATTATCCCGAAGCACGGGTGATCTGTTCCTGCGGGAACACGTTTACAACGGGCGCTACTGTGCCGGAGATTCGTACCGATGTTTGTTCCGCCTGCCACCCTTTCTACACCGGAGAACAGAGGATTGTAGATACAGCCGGCCAGGTGGAGCGATTCATGCGTCGTCTGGAAAAGCAAGTGGATGAACCCAAACCCAAACGGCGACGGGCCGCCAAGAAGAGGCAAATCATCGAAACGATTTCGCCGGAGGCCGAAGCTTTGCAAGAAGCAATCGCCTCGGCCAAAGAACGCCCAGAAGAGATTCCAACTGCCCGTGCCAAGAAAGGGACCAAGGCATGATCGAAAAGAGATAGGGTACTTGCTCTATCTCTTTTCTTTGTAAAGCTAAACACCATCTTTGCAGTATGGGTACGACTCATGCAAACAAACAGCCGAACAGAATTTCTCACCACAAAGACTGCAAGACAAAAAAGAGTAAAAGAATCTTTTCTTCGGGCCTTTGTGTCTTCGTGGTAAGCTGTTTTTGCTCAGATCACGACAAGAAACATGAGCGGAGATGATGGCACGAATCATCTAGTAAGAGGTAGATCGTTTGGTACACAGTCGTTCCAATGCCGGACGGATTGAGCTGATATGCGGCAGCATGTTCAGCGGCAAAACAGAAGAGTTGATCCGGCGACTCAAAAGGGCTCGAATCGCTCGTCAGAACGTGCAAGTTTTCAAACCGCTTCTTGACAATCGCTATGACCCGGAGAGAGTAGTCTCGCACAACGGACTGGGCTTTGCGGCAACTACGGTTGCGGATGTCCAGGACATCCTGGACAAGGTTGAGCCGGACGTAGATGTTGTAGCCATAGATGAAGTCCAATTCTTCGACTGGCAAGTGGCTGCTGTCTGCAATCAACTGGCCGACCGTGGAATTCGCGTCATCGTCGCCGGACTGGACATGGATTTTCGGGGAGAACCTTTTGGCCCCATGCCTTTGCTTTTGGCGGAGGCCGAACAGGTGGATAAGCTCACCGCGATCTGCGTCATTTGCGGCGCGCCGGCCAGCCGGACGCAACGTCTGATCAACAAGCATCCTGCGTCCTACGATGGTCCTGTTATCCTCGTCGGTGCTGATGAAGTCTATGAAGCACGTTGCCGCCACTGTCATCAAGTCGCCGATGATCCCGCCGAAGTTGCAGGACAACCTCTGGACGATCCGGTGGAAAACAAAATTCTCGAATGATGGGTTGGGTCATAACGAAGATAGAATGACAACGAAGGAAAAGTTCAGTTACGGTGGGCAGGCAGTCATTGAGGGAGTCATGATGCGCGGCTCCCGGCACATGGCGATTGCCGTGCGGCACCCCAATGGCCAAATCGTTCTCCAGACAGAACCCCTGTCCCCGACACTCTACAGCGGCATGATCAGTAAGATACCCTTTGTACGCGGCCTGACCATGCTTTGGGATGCACTAGGGCTGGGTATGAAGGGCCTGTTTTTCTCCGCCGATGTGGCACTCGCCGAGGAAGAGGACGTAGAAATGGGAGGCGCTGTCACCTGGATCACCGTGGCCATCTCCCTCCTCTTTGCAATCGGCATCTTTTTCGTAGCCCCGTTGCTCATCGTTGGTTTCCTGGACCGTTACATTACGTCGGACCTTCTGAGCAATCTGACAGAGGGCGCGGTTCGCATGATCTTCTTCCTGGTCTACCTGCTGATCATCGGCCTGATCCCAGAAATCCGGAGAGTATTTGCCTACCACGGAGCCGAACACAAGACCATCAATGCGTACGAGGCGGGATGCTCCTTGGACGTGGACTCTGTGCAAACCCGGACGACCCTGCACCCCCGTTGCGGCACGGGATTCTTGCTGATCGTCATCGTGCTTTCGGTATTCGTCTTTGCCCTGCTGGGTCGGCCGTGGCTGCCGATTCGCATTCTCTCGCGCATCCTGCTCGTTCCCGTAATCGCCATGCTGGCCTACGAGTTCATCAAGTTCAGCGCCGCGCGGCTGGACAATCCGTTGATCCGCCTGCTCGTTCTGCCCGGCCTGAAACTGCAATACCTGACGACCAGAGAGCCGGACGACGACATGATCGAGGTAGCCGTCGCTGCCCTCAAGCGCGTGCTGGTTTTGGAGGGGCTGGCCGAAGAGGAACCAATGGAAACCATTTCCTGGGCACCACAACAAGTTTAAGCGAGTAAACGGGTGAGAATCACCCCAAGAATCTTAATGAATGAAGGAGGAGTATAGCAAATGACTTATGATAAGCTGGAAGTACCCGCCGAAGGCACAAAGATTACCATCGAGGACGGCAAACTGATTATTCCGGATAACCCCATCATTCCGTACATCGAAGGTGACGGGATCGGCATAGACATTACCCCGGCCATGATCAACGTCCTGAATGGTGCGGTCGAACACGCTTACGGTGGCAAGCGAAAAATCGTCTGGCTGGAAGTTTTCGCCGGTGAGAAGGCACACGCCAAGTACGGAGAATGGATACCGGAAGACACCTTCAAGGCGCTTCGAGATTTTGTTGTCTCGATTAAAGGCCCCCTGACCACACCAATTGGCGGCGGATTTCGTAGCCTGAACGTAACATTGCGGCAGGACCTGGACCTGTACGCTTGTGTCCGGCCGGTCTATTGGCTGGAAGGTGTTCCCAGCCCGGTGAAACACCCGGAAAAGATGGACATTGTGATCTTCCGCGAGAACACCGAAGATGTCTACGCCGGTATCGAGTGGCAAGCCGGCAGCGATGAAGCATCCAGCCTCATCAACATCTTGGACAACCAGTTTGGTACCGGCATTGGCAGTCCAGAATCCACCGGCATCGGCATCAAGCCGATCAGCGAATTCAAAAGCAAGCGTCTGGTTCGCAAGGCAATCCAGTACGCCATAGACAGAGGCCTGAAGAACGTCACCCTGGTTCACAAAGGCAACATCATGAAATACACCGAAGGGGCCTTCCGCGATTGGGGCTACGAAGTGGCCCGCGACGAGTTCGCCGATGTCATCGTCACCGAAGACGAGCTGTGGGAAAAATTTGACGGCAAAATGCCGGAAGGCAAAATCTTGCTCAAGGACCGCATTGCTGACAGCATTTTCCAGCAGGTTCTGACCCGCACCGATGAATACGACATTTTGGCCACACCCAACCTGAACGGCGATTTCTTGTCCGACGCGTGTGCTGCCCAAATCGGTGGCCTGGGACTGGCTGCTGGGGCCAACATTGGAGATTATCTGGGCCTGTTTGAGGCGACCCATGGCTCGGCTCCCAAGTATACCGGCCAAGACAAAGTCAACCCCGGCTCTATCATCCTCTCCGGCGTAATGATGTTCGAATACATGGGCTGGTTCGAGGCCGCCAACTTGATCGTCGAGGCGATGACCAAGACAATCCAGCAAAAGATCGTCACCTATGACCTGGAACGCCAGATGACCGGCGCTACAAAAGTGAAGTGCTCTGAATTTGGGCAGGCCATTATCAACAACATGAGTTGATTGGCTGAATCCTGATCCAAAAGAAAGGGGAGCAAGCAGATCGCCTGCTTCCCTTTTTTGTGTCTTTCCAAAAGGCAGCGGAACCGTCTGCTACCCCTCTATCGCCGCCCGCAGCAAGCCAACATTTTCCGCCACCGAAGCCCGTTCATTGAATACGGCCGATCCGGCAACCAACACGTTGGCTCCCGCGCGTACCACTTCCGCCGCGTTGTGTGGCTTAATGCCACCGTCCACTTCCAGATCGGCGGGCGACCCTATCGAATCGAGCATGCCGCGCAGGCGGACGATCTTCGCCGTACTCGTGGGGATGTACGACTGGCCGCCAAATCCAGGGTTGACCGACATGACCAGCACCAGATCCACGTAAGGCAAGACCTCCTCCAAGGTAAAAAGAGACGTCGCCGGATTCAGGGTCACGCCGGCCCGAACGCCCAACTCCTTGATCGCCTGCACCGTGCGATGCAGGTGGGGACATGTTTCGACATGGACGGTCAAAATGTCCGCGCCGGCACGTGCAAACGCCGCCAGATAGCGATCCGGCTCTTCGATCATCAAGTGTACATCCAAAACTTTCCGGGTCAACGGGCGGATCGCTTCTACAATGACCGGGCCGATGGTCAGGTTGGGGACAAAATGACCATCCATCACATCCACGTGAATGTGCGCGGCTCCGGCACGGTCCGCTTCCTGCACCTGCTCTCCCAAACGAGCAAAGTCAGCGGAAAGAATGGAAGGTGCAATCTTGATCTTAGCCATGGCTCGACCTCCTGGAGAATTGCTATTTTTGATACTTTCTGTTATGATTTCCCGGTGAATCCTAGACTGCTTACGATCAGATCATGAAAAAAGATGCCGTCGTTCTCATCAAAGGGGCTGGAGACTTGGCCTCCGGCATCGCCTGGCGCTTGACCCGCAGCGGCTTCCACGTGGTGATGACCGAATTGCCACACCCCCTGGCCATCCGCCGGAAGGTAGCATTCGCCGAAGCCATATATGCCGGCGAGACAACCGTCGAAGGTGTCACCGCGCGTTTGGCTCAGGGGCTTGCCGGCGTTCGCCAGATGCTGGATAGCGGGACAATTCCCGTGCTGGTAGACCCGCTCGCGCAATGCCGCACAACCCTGCACCCTGAAATACTGATAGATGCTATCGTCGCCAAGCGCAACGAGGGCACAAGCAAAACCGATGCCCCGCTGGTCATCGCCCTGGGTCCCGGATTCGTGGCCGGCACGGATTGCCATGCGGTCATCGAAACCCGGCGAGGGCACCGCCTGGGACGGGTGCTCTGGTGCGGGTCGGCCACGCCCAACGACGGAGTCCCCGGCACGATTGGCGGGCAATCGGCCGCGCGGGTACTCCGCGCGCCCTGCGCCGGCCACACCAAAGCCTGCGCCACGATCGGCGACCTGCTTCACGAAGGCGACCGCATCGCCGAAATCGCGGGTCGGCCAATCCGCGCACCGTTCGATGGCGTGCTACGCGGGATCATCCACCCTGCTGTCGCCGTCCACGCCGGGATGAAGATCGGTGATGTGGACCCGCGCCGAAACCATGACGATTGTTTTACTATCTCAGACAAGGCCCTGGCCATTGCCGGCGGCGTTTTGGAAGCTGTACTCAGCGCCGACGTCACTCGTAGCCCCAGCTTCTCAGTTTCAGGGCAGTCACTATGGGCGATTGCGCG
This sequence comes from uncultured Ardenticatenales bacterium, assembly GCA_964517425.1. Lineage (GTDB taxonomy): Bacteria > Chloroflexota > Anaerolineae > Ardenticatenales > JAADHH01 > JAADHH01. The sequence continues at coordinate 14,132 of CAZFFM010000038.1, forward strand.
CCACCAATCATGAAAATGGTGGGAAGCGTCGAGAGGTATTATACCCGCAATTCATCAGGAGTGTCAAGAACACGATGAGCAAACGAGTGCAAAACCTGTTGCGCACATTTTTGAGTGTGCTCCTGCTGGCATTTGTCGTGCGCCATGCTGGGCTTCGTCAGGCCGCGGAAACTCTGTTGCAGGCGAACTTCCTTCTGTTGCTGGCGGCTTTCCTCCTGTACCAGATTGGCGTGGCGGTTCGCGCCTTTCGTTGGCAACTCCTGTTGACCTCCCTGGGCATTGACGTTCCACTGCCAAGACTGATTTCGCTCTATCTTGTGGGCACATTTTACAGCCAGGTACTCCCTTCAGGAATCGGGGGAGACGTCGTGCGCATGGTGGAGCTGTCGGCGGAGAGCAAGCAGACCGCCGCAGCGGTTAGTTCCACCGTCGTGGATCGCTTCACCGGCCTGGTTGTCCTGTTTCTCATCGCTCTGGCCGCATTGCCTTTCAGCTATCGCCTGATCCCCATGGAATTGGCCTGGGCCATCGTCGCGGTAACGGCGGGCACACTGCTCGGCTCTGCATTGCTGCTCTACCGTCCGCTCCTGCGCAATTTGCGTCACTGGATCCCGCTCACTCGCTGGATCACCGACAACGTGCGCGTGCGTTCTCTTTATGAAACGCTCCATCGCTACAGCCCCGCCGTGATTCTGCGCGCGTGCGCGGCCTCGCTCCTCTTCAATACCCTACTCATTGCCGGAGTCTATCTGCTTGCCCTGGCGCTCGACATTCACATCTCGCCGTGGTATTTTCTCCTCTTCGTGCCGATGATCTCTTTTTCCCTGATCCTGCCCATTTCCATCAGTGGGTTGGGTGTGCGTGAGGGGGCTTTCGTTTTCCTCTTCACCCAGGCCGGCGTGGACGCCCCGATGGCCCTGGCTCTTTCCCTGGCCTTCTATACGATCACTTTGGGCACCGGCCTACTGGGGGGCATCGTCCATTTCACACAGGGGGTCAGCGGGTTGCGTGACCGAAACGGTGGTCAGCAGTAACGCATTGTCGGCCGCGGCCCCTTTGGTCGCTTGGAGCGACAGCCGTTCCAGCGTTTTGGGAACGTATAGGCCTGCCCAAAGGCGGTATTCTCCCGGCCGCAAGTCTGCCGGTAGCGGGAGGGTGAATGTGCCGCGAACCGGCCGGTTGATGGGCCAGCGGGTGGCCAGCACGTCCTCGGCCGGCGCGTGATCCGCTTGTGCCACGCGATTGCCGGCGCCATCCACCAGATGAACAAAGGCGGTCAGGCCTTGCTGCAATCGTTGGTCTGTCTGCCAGTGCAAGGCCACGTGCAGGGTGTTTCCGGGGAGCAGGCAGCCCTGCTCCAACTCGTAGCCAACGAGCGTGATGTGGGCTGGCGGTTGCGTCTCGGCAACGGTCCAGGTCGCTGGTTGCTGCCCGCGTAGCAGGTGCCGGCCCTCCGGCTTCGTGTGATACACGATCAAGCCGCCCCCGCTGTACACCGGCTCCATGATTTCGTTCACGTAGGTCACAAAATCAGGCTGATAGAGCATGGGCATCTTCGCCGCAACGGCGACAAACCAGGCCCCCGACGATTGGGACACTACCCCTCCAAAGTCCCAGGCAGAAGCCAACAGCGGCGCCCCGGTCCAGCGATCCACCCATTTGCCGTCGCGTCTGACGATGTACTCCTGGTAATCACGTTGCAGGGCGTACCCGCCGGCACCTCCCAAATAGTAACCGGCAATGACCGGCAGTCCGGTCAAGACGACCTCCCCTTCTTGCACGTGCGATTGAACGTACGTGTACGCCGTCTGATGGTCCAGCCCGCGCGTTTGTACAGTCTGTATTGCAGGGAACATCCACAGCAAAGCCAGCGCGCCCCCGGCAACGACCACCGGCCATCCCGCTCCTCCGCGTTCGGCCAAGTGCCATGCTGCAATGGCTACGATGATCAGCACCCAGGGCAACAACATCTGGATGTAGCGGACTTGTTGCCACATCTGTCCAATGCCCAGGGCAAAGAGCAAGAAACCGGGAAGCCAGGTCGCAAACAAGAGGGTGAGTGGTCCGTCGCGGCGGTGGCGAATCTCACGGGCCGCCAGGACCAGGCCGGCCGCCAGACCGGCGAGCATCAGCCACCCTTGCACATTTCCGAACAGCGCCTGCATGGTCAAGACAAAGCCCACTTTGTGCCAAGGCCAGCCCACGGAAAGGTAGGGCCGCCGGGCCGCGCTCGCCACCGGGCCGCCCCAGCGATTGATCAACAAGGCTGCGACCCCGCCGCCGGCGCATACGAGCCAGGGAATCCAACGTGCCGGTCGCCTCCACCAGGCCCAGCCCTTTTTCAGGAGAGCGGCCAGGGCCAGTCCGGGCAGGAGCAACAGGGCGACGGGTTGGCTGGCCATCGCCCCGATGGCGGCCGCAGCAAAGGCCATGCCGTCGCGAAGACAGTCTCGTCGCAGCCAGCGCAGCAAGAAGAGCATGGCCAGCAACGAAAACAAATCGAGCAGGGCGTACATGCGGGCCTGACCGCCGGCGACAATAGCAATCGGCATCGAGGCCCAGCCAAATGCCGCGATCAATCCCACCCTGCGCGTGGCAAACATAGCGCCCAGGCGATAGACCAGCACAACAGCCGCCAGGCCGATCACCAGGCTGGGCAGACGCAAAGCCCACCCTTGCGCATGAAAGAAAAGCTCTACGGGGGCAATCAAGTAGGTAAACGGCCGCCCTTGCCAATAGAGGAACGTGGATGGCAACTGGGGAATCCCGTGCCTCCAGACCTGTCGCGAAGCCCACAAACTGGCATATTCATCGTGTGTGAGAGGGACGTGGACGATGTATGCCACACGGAGAATCAAACCGAGAATCAGAATCAAGCCCAGCAACCAACGGTCTCGCGACCCAATGGTACTCACTTTGCAATGCGCCCAACAATCGGTTTGATTGACATTATCCTGTAGGGGTGGTATACTTTTTCTCGAAAGGTAGTTGACACACAGCGTATTATAGCCAAAGTGAGAAGGTACGTCAAGAAGATATGGTCTTCAGATAATGATTTTGACACAGGAGACTGTGCCGTCTGGCCGTGCCGGATTGAAATCGGCAC
>CAZFFM010000039.1:0-17209 GCA_964517425.1 uncultured Ardenticatenales bacterium
GGTGGTAAGGGCAGGGCGTGAATGATTGCAGACGCAAAACTTTGATGGCCACTCCACAAGGCTGACGCATTTGACAAATACACAAGTTTAAGGTATAATTCCTGTTTGCGACCAGAAGTGACACAAGGATTCCCAGAAGCGTGGGTATTGCCGATTGCGCTGTTATCACGCGAGTGCAACGCACCGTGGAGCAAGTTCAGCACCACAGCCGCCCGTTCAACCAGCAAGGAGCATCAGCGCGTTACGAATAAGTGTGCCACCCCTGTTTGCCAATCAGAATAACATCACGCATTTGATTTGGAAAAATGGATTACCCAGCAAACCATGCCCGTTAGGAGCAACGCTGCTATGTCTTGAGAACGGGCTTTTTGTTGTGTAAAGATCTGGTATAGTCTCTATATCCTCTTGGCCGCCACCACACAGCATCACCGATGGGGCCATCTAGCTTGAAATCCCCCGAAATGGTCGAGGGACTTCTACCAGACTGCGTCTATACTGGGAGGAACTACGTTGGAAACCAAGGATTTCCGTGCTATGCGGATAAGTTTAGCCTCACCGGAAGAGATTCTCTCATGGTCCTACGGAGAGGTAACCAAGCCGGAGACAATCAACTACCGCCGGCTACGTCCGGAGCGAGACGGATTGTTCTGCGAAGCAATTTTTGGGCCTACGAAAGATTGGCAATGCTACTGTGGCAAATACAAGAAGGTCCGCTTCAAGGGCATTACTTGTGACAAGTGCGGCGTCGAAGTAACACGCTCGGCGGTACGACGCGAACGTATGGGCCACATCAAGTTGGCTTCGCCAGTCGCTCACATCTGGTACACACGGCGTGTGCCCAGCTACCTTGGTCTGCTCCTGGACATCTCACGCCGAAACATGGACCGTGTCTTGTACTTTGCCCAATACATTATCACCTCTGTGGACGAACAGGCCAGGCAGCGCGAACTCCGCCACATTGATGAAGAGATCGAGCGGGAAACACACCGTGTTGAGACAACCTATACCTCACGCGTAGCGGAGATTCAAGAAGCACTTGAATCGCAGCTTAACGAAGAGAAGCTGAGCCAACAACAAGCATACAATCGCCTGGAACAAGAGCGTGATGACGCTGTAAACGGGATCATGAATCAGGCAGCGGCTGCCCGAGAATACATTACCAGTAAGATAGGATCGGATGCCGACGAAGACCTGGAATTCGAAAGTCTCGATTCCACGATTATCCGTAAAGGGGAGACGATTTCTTCCGAACACATTACGTTGTTGACCAACATGGTCGAAGAAAAGATTGATGAAATCGAAGGTCGAATCCGCCAAGAACAAGCCAACACGCAGGTGGACAGCGCTTCACAGAATGATGACCTTGCGCATCAACTGGAAGCCGGGGTCGAGAAACTTCAATCAGAAATGGAAGATGAACTATTGCGCATTCGCACTTCGCGTGACAACGATCGGGAAGAGCTGAAGAACCTGAAGGTCAAGCAGTTCCTGAACGAAACACTCCACCGCGAACTTCGCGCAAAGTGGGGCCATATCTTCCAGTCAGATATGGGTGCAGAAGCCCTTTATGAAATTGTAAAGAATCTGGACCTGGACAAAATGGCCAAAGATTTGCGCCTGGAAGCACACCGCACCCATTCCAAGCAACAACGCAAGAAAGCGCTCAAACGACTTCGCGTTGTCGAGTCTATGCGCCGGTCGGCCAATCGCCCGGAGTGGATGATACTCACCGTATTGCCGGTAATTCCGCCGGACTTGCGTCCCATGGTGCAACTGGATGGCGGACGATTCGCCACTTCGGACCTGAATGACCTGTACCGCCGGGTGATCAACCGGAACAACCGCCTAAAGCGATTGATGGACCTGGATGCCCCGGACGTAATCATCCGCAACGAAAAACGAATGTTGCAGGAGGCGGTCGACTCGCTCATTGATAACAGCCGGCGGGGCAAAGCGGTAAGTCTGCGGGGCAAGCGCAAGCTCAAGTCTCTCTCCGACCTGTTGAAGGGTAAGCATGGTCGTTTCCGCCGCAACTTGCTCGGTAAGCGTGTGGATTATTCCGGCCGGTCCGTGATTGTCGTCGGGCCACACCTCAAGTTGGACCAGTGTGGGTTGCCAAAAAAGATGGCCCTGGAACTCTTCAAGCCCTTCGTGATCAACAAGCTTGTAGAATACAGCCATGCGCCTAACGTGAAAAGTGCCAAGCGAATCATAGAAAACGTGCGCCCCGAAGTCTGGGAAGTGCTCGAAGAAGTGATCAAAGGCCGGCTCGTCTTGTTGAACAGAGCACCCACGCTGCACCGGCTCGGCATTCAAGCATTTGAGCCAATTTTGATCGAGGGGGGCGCGCTCCAACTTCACCCCTTGGTCTGCTCTTCCTTCAATGCCGATTTCGACGGCGACCAGATGGCCGTCCATGTGCCTCTCTCCGATGTCGCGCAAAAAGAAGCAAGAGAGTTGATGCTTTCTACCAACAATCTTCTGTTGCCGGCAAATGGGGAACCGACAGTAGGACCGGCGAAGGATATGACGCTGGGCTGTTACTACCTCACTATGATGGAAGATGGCAAACGGGGCGAGGGTCGTATCTTTGCTTCCAAAGATGAAGTTATCTTAGCCCATGAACTGAAACAGGTGAACCTGCACGCCAAGATCAAGATTAACCTGCTTCCCACATTTCGCAGCCGCAAGAAGAAATTGACCGAAACAACACCCGGCCGCATTATCTTCAACGAAATTGTGCCCCCCCCTCTGGGATATGTCAACGACACCCTGAACAAGGGGGCACTGCGGGAGATGATATTGCAATGCTATGAGGAATTGGGATCTGAAGTTACCGCAAACTTTGCAGACGACATCAAACAAATCGGTTTCCGGTACGCGACTCAGTCTGGCATTACGATTGCTATTGAAGACATTACCGTTCCCGACGAGAAAAAACAAATACTCTCAGAAGTCACAGAACGCGTGTCGGCAATTGAAAACCGCTATCGGCGGGGCCTGATCACGGAGAATGAGCAATATATCAAGACGGTGGAACTGTGGACCAAAGCTACCGAAGACGTCACCAGCGCGGTGGTCGATTCGTTGGACCCCAACGGAAACTTGAGCATCATGGCAAGCTCCGGCGCTACCAAGGGAGGCATCCAACCCATCCGCCAGCTCGCCGGCATGCGCGGATTGATGGCCGACCCCTCGGGACGGATCATTGTCTTGCCGATTCGGTCAAACTTCAGGGAGGGACTGACCGCTCTGGAATACTTCATCTCCACCCACGGAGCCCGCAAAGGACTGGCCGATACGGCATTGCGTACGGCCGACGCGGGATACCTAACTCGTCGGCTCGTTGATGTGGCCCAAGACGTCATCGTTTTTGCCAACGATTGCGAGACGCGCAAAGGGGCTTGGCTGAACATAGAAGAGTTCGGCGGGAAAACCGACGATTTCCGCAAGGGCATCGTTGGGCACGTCACTGCAGCGCCCATCGCAAACGAAAAAACCGGAGAGATTTTGATCGATAACCGGCATCTAATCTCTATCAAGGATGCCGCAAAAATTGTGAAAGCCGGCATCACAAAGATATTCGCCCGTTCACCCTTGACCTGCCAGTTGCAACATGGCATCTGCCAGCTTTGCTATGGCCAAGACCTGGCGCGCGGAGGATTAATCCAAATTGGTGAAGCCGTCGGAATTATTGCGGCGCAATCCATCGGCGAACCTGGAACACAACTCACCCTGCGAACCTTCCATACGGGCGGCGTGGCCGGCCAAAGCGACATCACGCAAGGCCTGCCGCGTGTGCAGGAACTCTTTGAGGCACGAAACCCAAAGGGAGAGGCCATTATTGCCGACATTGACGGCATCGTGCGCTTTGAGTACGAAGACGATGCAACCTTCATCAAACTCAGTCGTTCAGAGATTCATACCGATACCTATACTGTTCCGGAAACCTACGAAATTCTCGTTGAAGACGGCCAGGACGTGGAGTCCGGTACTGTGTTGGCTCAACTCGATTCGGAAAAACTCTTCGCCAAACATACCGGGACTGTTCATGTTGAAGAACAGAATCTGACGATACACTACGAAGAACAAGAACTATATCGCTACGACATCTTGCCCTCGATGCGCCTGCGTATCACAGACGGACAGGAGGTCAAAGCCGGACAACGTTTGACGGAGGGATCCAAGAACCCCCAAGACATCTTGCGGGTGCAGGGCCGGGAGGCCGCCCAACAATACCTTGTTTCTGAGGTACAACAAGTCTACCGTTCTCAGGGCGTGAACATCGCCGACAAGCACATTGAAGTTATTGCGCGTCAAATGTTGCGTCGAGTCAGGGTCCGTACACCAGGCGATACAGACGTGCTTAGCGGCGAATTGATTGATATGCTGGCGTTCGAAGAGCTGAACGAACGTGTACTGGCCAAAGGAGGACAGCCGGCCGTAGCTGAACCCGTCCTTCTGGGCATTACCAAAGCGGCGCTGAACACGGAGAGCTTCTTGTCGGCAGCTTCTTTCCAACACACCATCAATGTTTTGGCCGGTGCAGCAATTGAAGGCAAAGTGGATGACCTGCATGGCCTGAAAGAAAATGTCATTCTAGGGAAACTCATTCCGGCCGGTACCGGATTCCGCGAGCAGGCGGAAGCTGTGTCGGGGGACCCGTCAACACGGATTGATCCTAACGGTGACGGGGTCGGCGAAATTGAGGAATTGACCGATGATGGCAAGGTCCTGTTTCTGACACGGGGCATAGGCACACCGGTGGCTTCTGTGGCTTTGGACAGTTTTGGCGACGCAGCGTTGGAGGACTTGGTCATAGAAGTAATTGACGACGCAAGCGACGATGATAGTGATAGCGATGACGAACAAGACAGCGGAGAGGAAACGGTAGAAACGGTACTGGCCTCCGGATTTCTGGAGGATACCGATATTGAGGAAGATGAAGATTCGCTCGCCCTTGTGGAAGATGACACGCTGCTCGGCATAGATTTGGATACCCCCGGTATCCTTGACGACGATAGCGATTTAAAAGAACTCGACGACGTCGACGAAGATGACGAAGACGACGAAGAAGTGTAGGGTAGACTGAACGCCTGCCCAGCCTGTCTCCCGGGACAGAGCGCAGCACGGCATTCAGTCCTGAGGTTGCAGTGGAGGCTCCGCATAAATGCCGGGGCCGGGGTTGTTCTACCGTCTAAGCAACACAATTTATCTATCGCCGGTGGGACGCAAGACTTTGACGCACATCCGCTTCTTGATGCTCATTGAACGGCTGCATCCTTTCGGCTGGCACGCGGGGTCAGAGGGATCGGACCGAACAATCCAATTGGCCCTCTGACCCTTTTATCGAAATGATGGGGGCGTCCGAAACTTTATGGCTGGAAGAATACGCGCTGCCCTCCGCCCTCACCTATCACTGCTTCTCCTCACAGCCTTTGCCCTGCGGCTCATACGACTGAGCTTCCAACCCCTGTGGTGGGACGAAGGGTGGACATTTTACTTCACCACCCAACCACTTTCCCAACTTATCCAACGAACAGCGGTAGATATTCACCCCCCTCTCTACTACGTTCTCCTGAAGATGTGGTTTGTCTTTGTGGGTGTCGGCCCTTGGCAGGCTCGTCTTTTTTCTGTGCTGGCCGGTATGCTGACCCTGCCTATTCTCTATGTGATTGCCCGGCAGCTATTGTCGCGTGCCGTTGCGCTCACTGCCCTGGTTATCATCGTGGCCGCGCCTTTCGACATCTACTACAGCCAGGAAGTGCGCATGTATGCCTTGCTGGCTCTGTTCAGTTTGGCGGCTACCTATGCCTTGCTCCGCCTGATGCAAGCTCCGCAGGAGAAAAACTGGTGGGTCGCCTATGTTCTCTGCGCTGCTGCAGCGCTATACACCGAATACTACGCGGCCCTGGTGATTGCGGCCCACGTGGTGGCGGCCATCGGGTGGTCGGGAAGGCGCAGAAATGCGCCAAGAAGGCGACTGCTTCGTCCAACGTTGCTGGCCTGGGCTGCGACAGCCCTCTTGTATCTGCCCTGGGTCATTTACGCTGCACCCAAACTGGGAACCTACGTAGCCGGAAAAGTGGGCATTGAATCGTACGCGCCACTCCCGCCTCAGACGTTCCTGGCCCAACACGCTATCGCCTGGAGTATCGGCCACCCCCCGGCAACGGTTGCCTGGCTGAACTGGCTGGCAGCCATTCCCTTCCTGCTCGCCCTGATCGGCGTGCTGGGTCTGTTCTCCACCACCGTTCAGGAGGAGGGTACGCGCCGCAGCTTCTTGCTCATCTACCTCTTCGTGCCGCTCACGCTCGGATACCTCATCAACCTCCGCTTGCCCTTCCATCCGGTGGGCTTTGAAAGATTGTTGCTGCCTGTAGCGCCCGCCTTCTGGTTCCTTGTTGCCGCCGGATTGGTGACGCTGCAATACCGTTCACTAGACACGCTGGCGCGGGGGGCCGTTGCCCTGCTCGCCGTGACGATGGTGCTGGCCCTGAACGTCTTCTATACCGTTCCCCGCTACCCCCGCGACGATTACCGGCCGGTCATGGAACGTCTGCAGGCGCTGGGGCGCAGCGACGATGTCCTCCTGACCATACACCCCTGGCAGGAAGGCTATGTTCGCGCCTATCTCCCCACAGCACACCCCGAACTATTTGCTGTACCCGCGCAGAAATGGGCGCGCGACACAAGGCAGCGCACCCGCGACCTCGATGCGCTGCTCTCTGCACACCAGCGGATATGGCTTCCTGCCTTTCAGACGTTGGGACGCATTCTGGAGAATGAGGTGGCCGACGATCTGAACCAACAGGCCTTTCCCATCGAAGATGACTGGTACGGGAACACGCGCCTCTATTTCTTCGCCGGGGGCGACAGACCGGATGTGCAGCCTGTGCATGAAAACTTTGCAGACCAGATACAACTGGTCGGCCTGGGCCGGAGCACAGGACCTGTTTCCTCGGCGTACGGAATCATAAAGCTGAACCTCCGTTGGAAGGTGATGGCCTCTCCAAAAGATGAAGTGCGTATCGCCCTCCGTCTGGCTGATGCTGCCGGCCGGACATGGGCAAACAGAGATAGCGAACCGCTGAATGGTACCCGGCCCTTCGCAGATTCTCGGCCGGGCACAATCATCGAAGATGCCCACGGGCTACTCGTTCCAGCCGGTACGCCGCCGGGCGATTACAGACTCATCCTTGGCCTCTACCGACGCGCTGACGGCCGCTGGCTGGAGATGCGAGATTCTGAAGGACGATCCCAGGGGGTGGACCTGTTCTTGGGAGACGTACACATCGTTGCGCCGGACCATGCCCCCTCACCAATAGCGCTCCCCATCGAAAATAAACAATCTGTAGACCTGGACGAAGGAATCCGCTTTTTGGGGTATACGTTGCCAGACGGTCCGTACCAACCGGGTGAACCATTTTCGCTGATGCTTTTCTGGCAAGCCAGGAAATCGGTTTCCAAGGCGCTGCGCGTTTTTGTGCAGGTCATTGACGATCAGGGCAAAATCTGGGGAGCGCGTGATATTCCGCCTGTGGAAGGGGCCTTCCCTACAAGCGAGTGGTCTGCCGGAACGCTGATACGCGACCCCCACCCGCTGATCCTCGATCCGGCCACGCCAGACGGCACGTATCACCTGATCGCCGGGCTCTACGACCCGGCTACGGGCCGAAGGGTAGGCAGGCAAGGAGGCGGAAAGGACTACTTGGAGTTGCAAGACATTGTCGTGGAGGGACGCCCGCATCAATTCCGTGCGCCGGCAAACTTGGGAGAGCCGCGTAACGCCCTGTTCGGTGACTGGGCTTCGCTCGTTGGATACGCTCACTCGTGGGAGGCCAAACCAAATTGCGCCCTCCTGCCCGGTGATACCTACACTGTGACCCTTACCTGGCAGTCGCGGGGACATACGGCCACGGCCTACAAGTCCTTTGTACACCTGGAGGACAAAGAAGGACGCATCTGGGGACAGAGCGACCAGATTCCAGGGCATGGCGCATTCCCGACAACCGGCTGGCTGGCCGGCGAATACCTGCGCGATCGTCACGCCTTGCAAGTACGCCCCGATACACCGCCCGGCACATACCAACTGGCTGCCGGGCTGTACGAAGCTGCGGAGGGCCGACGCTCCACGGTACGGGACAACAGCGGGCGCGCCCCGGCCGATCATCTGATCTTGCAGCAGGTCGCCGTATGCGAGGCTGGCGGCAAAGGGCCGTAAGAAGCTCAAAAGCCAACCGCTTGGCATCGCAGCATTCGCCTATTCGCTCATTCGCTTAAACACCATGGAAAAAACGCACCGGATTGGTTCCGCATCGCAGAACCGCCCAGTAAACATACGAACAATGGGCCAGATCGTGCTGCACGTAGCAGCGCTCGTTCTCCTGGCTCTTTTGGCCTTGTACAGTTTGCGTGCCTGGGACAAAGGAGGTCGCAATGCGGGCCGGGGTGTGCCCCCGCACATTCCGTTGGCAGCTGTTTACCCCTGGGGTGCCAACGTGGAGTTGGGCCGCTATTCCTACGACGGAGAGCTTGAATACGCACTCTCGGCTCTGTCCCGCGCCGGCTTGCAATGGGTGCGCCAGCCCTTCCGCTGGGCCGACCTGGAGCCGTCTCGCGGCACGTTCGACTGGACGCAAGCGGACCGCTGGGTCGAAGTGATACGCGCGCACAACCTGAAACTTATCGCGCTGCTGGATACCGCGCCCCGGTGGGCGCAAGCCCCCGAAGATGCCGATGACCCCTTCGCCCCGCCGGCCCACTACGAAGACTTCGGGACGTTTGCGGCCGCCTTTGCCAAACGGTACGGGCCGGATGTTGCCGCGTATCAAATCTGGGATGAACCAAACATCGCCCCACACTGGGGCCATCGCTACGTGGACCCCGTAGCCTACAGCTTCTTGCTGCGCACAGCCACACGCGAGATTCGCGCGGTGGATCCCAAAGCCGTGATCGTCACCGCCGCGTTGGCCCCCACCACCGAACCCGGCGGCCTCAACATGAATGAGGTGCTATTCCTGCGGGGCATGTACGGCATCGGTGCAGCCGGCGATTTCGACGTGCTCGCTGCGGAACCATACGGATTTCGCACTGGCCCGGATGATCGGCAGGTGGCCGCGAACGTATTGAACTTTTCCAGGGTTTTGTTGCTGCGCGAAGAAATGGAAGATTGGGGCGATGGAGACAAGGCCATCTGGGCCACTGCTTTTGGGTGGAATGCCCTGCCGCTTGATTGGCCCGGCCGCCCGTCAATTTGGGGCTCGACCACGCCCGACGAACAGGCCCGCCGCACGCTCCTGGCCGTCGCTCGCGCCCAGTCGGAGTGGCCATGGATGGGGGCCATGCTCTTGCCGGCCTTCCAGCCGGATGGGCCGCCCGATGATCCCCGCTGGGGTTTCGCACTCCTGTCCTCGAACGGCACGCCAAGTCCCCTCTATCAAAACCTGGTCAAAGAATCGAGCAAACCGTGGTTTGCCGGCCCAGGATGGTATCCAGCGAAAGTACCACTCGCTCCGGCCCCGGTGGGGGCGCAGCAGCCGGCATTCTCCTTCCGCGGCACCCGACTCGACGCAGTCGTGTGGGGTCCGTTGCGCGCGCGCATTGCTGTGGATGGAAATGAGCAGCCGCACGATCTGCTTGTCACCGCTTTGGGCCGGCAACGGGTTACGCTGGTACGCGGTCTGGCCGATTCCGCGCATCAGGCCGCCATCACCATCAGCGAGGCTGGCTCGCAAGCCAGGCTGGAAGAAATGATCGTCATACGCGAACGAACGACTCGGCCCTACAAACTTTTGCTGGTCGCGGTGTTGCTGGCCGCTGTTCTGGTTGGGGCCAGTCTCTTGCGCATCCTGCGAAGAATAGAGGCCCCGCAAATGTGGCAGGCTGCGAGGCAACGAGTGAGTGCCGGCAATGAGACCATCTTCCTTGTGGCGATGGGTGGCGCGATTGCCCTCTTCTATCTGGCCTCCACTTGGCCGTTGATCGGCCTGGGCGCGCTTTTGGCCGGCATCCTGTACCTCTTGTGCCCGACGGCCGGCGTGACCCTGACCGTCGCCAGCATTCCATTCTTCCTGCTTCCAAAAGTGTTTCCCGGCGGAAGGCAGTTTTCTCTGGTAGAAGTGCTCACCCTGATGGGGCTGGCGACATGGATACTTCGACAGGCGTTTCCCCTCGGCTGGTGGGGGAAAACGGCGAGCGCGCATCGTCGTCCACAGGCGATGGACATCGCCGTCGGAAGCTTCGTCGTGCTGGGGCTTCTCTCCCTTTCCTGGGCGACGAATTTTGGCACGGCCGCGCGGCAGTTCCGGGTGGTGGTGTTGGAACCGGCCATCTTCTACGGCCTCGTTCGCGCCTATGTAGTCCGCAGGCACGAGGTGCTGCACCTGCTGGACGTTCTGGTAGTGGCCGGCATCGCCCTGGCCCTCCATGCGCTGTGGCAGGCCGCCACGGGTCACGGCATGATTGTCGCGGAGGGGGTGTCGCGTGTTCGCTCGCTCTACGGGTCCCCAAACAATCTGTCGCTCTTGCTGGGCCGCGTGCTGCCCGTCGCCATTGCCGTGGCGCTGTATGCACCGTCGTCGCGCCGCCGCTGGGCCTATGGTCTGGCGACCCTTCCGCTGGCCGCGGCCCTGTTCCTGACCTTTTCACGCGGGGCCTGGTTTCTGGGACTGCCGGCAGCCCTCGCATTTCTGGCGTGGCACGGAGGTAGAAGGATTCGCGCATCTTTCGCCGCCCTGGCTCTGGCCGGATTTCTCGCCCTGCTGCCCCTTTTCCGCACAGAGCGCCTGGCATCGTTGCTGAATCTACACGGCGGCACCTCCTTTCTGCGCATCAACCTGTGGATTTCTGCCGCGCAGATGATCCGCGATCACCCGCTGCAGGGCATTGGCCTGGATAACTTCCTCTATCTCTACCCGCACTACATCCAGCCGGCCGCATGGGGAGAGCCATCTCTTTCCCACCCGCACAACGTCCTGCTGCATTTCTGGGTAGCCCTGGGCATTTTGGGGCTGACACTTTTCCTCTGGCAACAGATTCTGTTCTGGCGTGTGGTCCGCAAGACTCTGCCGGCGGCCTCGCGCTGGAATCGAGTCATCGTTCTGGGCCTGGCGGCCAGCATGGCAGACTTTCTGGCCCACGGTGCGATTGACAATTCCTATTTCCTGGTGGATTTGGCTTTTGTATACATGTTGGTCATCGGGCTGCTGCACCAGATTGAAAACAGAAGTTCGACTTCTGCTAGCAGCTTGTCGGAGAAAGAATAATGGGACACAGATTTTCCGATGATTTGGCCCAAAAATCTGTGTTTTTCTGTGAAAATCTGTGTTCTAAAAAGGAAAAATGGGGCTCTCCGACAGCCTGCTAGAAGTCGAACTTCTACGCTACCGCAGCACAATCAATGTTGCGTAGTTCGGTCAAATGTGCTACAATGTAGTCCTTCAAGTTGCTCTACAAAGAGCATGGCACGGTTGACAGTCAATGTCTTTTGCAAAGAAAAAGGAGAGAAAGAGCATGATGTCATCTGATCGTTTTGCTAACCACCGCGGGTTCCCCAAGAGATTCATACCCCCTCGACTGATTCTTCTCGGCCTCCTCCTGCTGGCCAGCGTAGCCTTGGCCGCCTGTGCGCCAACGGCGACACCCGCGCCGGCCACAGAAGCGCCCCAGGCGACAGAAACCTCCGCGCCGGCAGCCGCAGCCGATCTACCGGTCGGCGTGATTTTGCCCTTCAGCGGCCAGTATGCGTGGGTCGGTGGCAACGTTCTGCCCGTGGCGCGCATGATTGCCGAAGAGGTCAACAAAAGTGGGGGCATCGGAGGCGGCAAGATTGTCCTAGTGCAGGGAGATACCGAAGGCGTTGTTGACGCCGGGACTACAGCCGCACAGAAACTGGTCAAGATTGATGGCGTTCTGGCCTTTGTTGGCCCTACCTCTTTGTCCTTTAACGGTGTGAAAACTGTCGTGGAGGACAACAAGGTGCCGATGCTTTCGCCGACAGCCGGGACAACCAAACTTGACAAAGCCGGCAAGGGCTATTTCTTCCGCACCGTTCCCTCCGACTCGCTGGGCGGACGGGCCATTGCACGGGCCATCACCGATCCGAAGACCTTTATGGGCCGCGACGGGAACTTCTCCAGCGTGGTGCTGATGGTCGGGCAAGCCCCGGCAATGATTTCGTTCAAGGATCCGATTGCGGAATCGATGACCGCCTTTGGCAGTTCTCTCGCCGCATCCATCGAATATAAGACGGAAAAGCAAGCATACCGCACCGAGGTGCAGGAAGCCCTGAAAGCCAATCCGGACATCATCATCCTGGTCGGTACGCCTGAAGATTCGGCGCGCATCATGCAAGCCGCCTTTGAAGCCGGGTACAAGGGGTCCTGGTTCGTCACCCAAGACCAGACGACGGACGATTACATCAAACTGGCCAGCCCCGAGTTGGTGGAAGGCGTTTACGGCCTGGAAGAAGTTCCGGCCGCCGAAGCTGCCGATCGCACCGCCGCCTTCAAAACCCAATTCAAGGATTTCTCGGGCGAAGATGTGAAAATCTTCGGCACCAACACGTACGATGCTGCCAACATCCTCTTCCTGGCCATGTTGCGAGCCCAACTCAAGGACGGGCAGGTGACACGCGCGACAATTGCTGCAAATGTCCCGCAGGTCGCCAATTCTGGCCCGGACAAGGTTGAGGTCACCAATTTCGCCGAAGGAAAGAAGGCCCTGGAAGCGGGCAAGGAGATTAACTACCAGGGGCTGGTTGGACCGGTTGACTTTAACGAATACGGAAACATCGCCGCACCGTTCGGCATCCGCCAAGTGAAAGGCGGGGCCTGGACCACCGCCGCCACCATCCAGGCGAGTGATTTGCAGTAGCAAGACGGCAGCCACAGAGGTGGCCCGTCAAAGGTAGGGGCAGCCCTTGCGGTTGCCCCTACCCGTTGGGAACTGAACGTCTCACAGACGGCAATAACCCGATTAGCTTTCCAATAACACCTTGACTGAATTCCTACAGACTTCCATTTTTGCTCTGGCTACGGCCGGCGTGATCGCGGTAAGCGCCGTGGGCTTAACCCTGTCCTACGGCGTAACACGCTTCATAAACTTCGCCTACGGCGAATTCCTCACGATGGGAGCGTTCTTCACATTGATCTTGGCCGGCTCCGCCGGCCTGCCCCTGCTGCCCGCAGCCATCGTGGCGATCTTCCTGGTGGGTCTGGCCGGCACGCTCGTCGCCAAGATTTTCTACGATCCCTTGATGTCACGAGGGCCCTTTCCCCTGCTCATCACCAGCGTGGGCGTGGCCTTCATCTTGCAGAACCTGCTGCGTATGTTCTATGGCTCCAACCCCAAACGTTTTCCCGTGCCGCTGATGCGTCCCTGGCAGGTTGGCGACCTGTTCCTTCCGAAAGCGCAAGTTGGCATCTTACTCATCTCTTTGGCGACCATGCTGGCCGTGCATCTCTTGCTCCGTCACACGATAATCGGGAAGATGATGAGGGCGGCCAGTGACAACGAAACGCTGGCGCGCGTGTCCGGGGTGAACACGCAGCGCATCATCACCATCACCTGGTTCGTCAGCTCCCTCATCGCCGGGCTGGGCGGAGTTTTGTTGGCAATCACCCAGGTAGCCATACAGCCGGCCATGGGCTGGTCATTTTTGCTGGTTATCTTTTCCGCTACCCTGCTGGGCGGCATTGGAAGCCCGTACGGGGCCATGCTGGGGGCCGTTATCATCGGGGTTGGCATGGAATTTGGCACAGCCTACGTCGCCGC
Source organism: uncultured Ardenticatenales bacterium (assembly GCA_964517425.1). Lineage (GTDB taxonomy): Bacteria > Chloroflexota > Anaerolineae > Ardenticatenales > JAADHH01 > JAADHH01. The sequence goes on from CAZFFM010000039.1 coordinate 13,777, forward strand.
GAATTATACGTATGCCTTCGCCTTTGCGATCCTGGTGGTCGTACTCCTCTTCCGGCCGCAAGGCATCATGGGGGGCATCACATGACCGTCGAGTGGATTCCCTTCCTGACCCTGCTCAGCACGTTGGCCCTGATCTATGGGCTGCTTGCGTTGGGGCTGAACCTGCACTACGGCTACACCGGGCTGCTCAATTTTGGACACGTGGCCTTCTTTGCCGCCGGTGCATTTGCCAGCGCACTGGCCACCCTGCCCCCTCCAGGATCAGCCGTCTACCAGGAATTGGGTGCCCGCTACCAGATTGGCTTCGGCTGGCCATTTCCGGTAGGGATGGCCCTGGCCGCCATTGCCGGTGGGGCGCTGGCCCTGCTGATTGGTGCAACCAGCGTACGCCTCACCAGCCATTACCTGGCCATCGCCACCTTTGCCATGGCCGAAATCTTCCATTCGTTCCTATCCAACGAGGAATGGCTCACTCAGGGGGTGTACGGCATCTCCGTGGTACCCCAGCCCCTCAAAGGAACCGTGATACCGGTGAGCCAGTACCCCTATTTCTACCTGATCTTCACGGCTGCCGTCGTCCTTGTCCTTCTCTTTCTGACCCAACGTCTGACCGAATCTCCCTTTGGCCGCGTCTTGCGGGGCGTTCGGGAAGACGAGTTGGCCGCACGTTCGCTGGGAAAGAACACGCCGCGCATGAAGTTGCAGGCCTTTACGCTGGGGGGCGCGCTGGCCGGCATTGCCGGCAGCCTGTGGGTACACTTCATCGGCGCTGTACACGTGGGACAGTTCGTACCCATCATCACCTTCCAAGTCTGGCTGGTGGTGCTGATGGGAGGAGCCGGCAACAACCTGGGCGTCCTCTTCGGGGCATTTATTCTGGTGGCTTTCCGGGAGAGTACACGATTTCTGAACAACATTCCTTTTCTGGACCGGTACACGGCTGCCAATCCGACATTCGTCCCTTCCTTGCGATTCGTGATCATCGGCCTGTTGCTCGTAACGATCATCCGCTTCTTTCCAGACGGCGTGCTGCCGGAACGGCGGCGAAAGGCAATCGGCACCCGTGAGGGCAGGGGCCTCTCGTGATGGCGCAGAACGGAACACCGGTGCTCTGCCTCGACCACGTGGTGAAAAGCTTTGGCGGACTGATGGCTGTGGACCACTGCTCGTTTGACGTGGGAGCAGGCACCATCACCGGCCTCATCGGGCCCAACGGTGCCGGGAAAACCACCATCTTTAACCTGATTGCCGGTGTGCTCGTACCGGACGATGGCGACATTCGCTATCGAGGAGAAAGCATCGCCACCCTGCCTCCCGACCGCATCGCCCGCCGTGGCCTGGTGCGCACATTTCAAACGCCGCGCATTTTCACGCGCATGACCGTGTGGGAAAACATGATGTTTGCCACCCCGGAACCGGCCGGAGAGGGTATGCTTCGTGCCCTTTTCCCTCCCGCCTGGAAACGCCAGGAAGAGATCACATCGGACGCCGCCCGCGACATCCTCGCTTTTGTTGAACTGGAGTCGCTGGCAAACGAGTTGGGCGGCTCCCTCTCCGGCGGCCAGCGCAAGCTGCTGGAGCTGGCCCGCGCACTCATGCTCCGGCCCCAGGTGATTCTGCTGGACGAACCGACCGCCGGCGTCAGCCCGACCATGCGCCGAATCTTGATCGACCGCATCCTCGAACTGAACCGCAGCGGGAAAACCTTCCTGATCATAGAACACGACCTGGATATGATCATGCGTATCTGCCACAAAATGATCGTCATGCACTACGGGAAACCCATTGCCGAGGGAGAACCACAAGTGGTACGCAAAGACCCCCGTGTGCTGGAAGCGTATCTAGGCGGGGAAGTCGCATGAGCGGAAAGCCTCCCGTGTTACAGGTCAGCGGGCTGGATGCCGGATACGGCGATTTACAAGTCCTCCATGACGTGAACCTGGAAGTGTACCCGGGTGAACGTGTGTTGATCTTTGGTCCCAACGGCGCTGGAAAGAGCACCCTGATGAAGGCCGTTTCCGGCCTCATCCGCCCGTGGGAAGGAACCATAAAGCTCGATGGCCGGGAAATCACGGGGATACCGCCCGAGAAAATCGTCTCCCTGGGTATGAGTTATGTTCCGCAACTCGACAACGTCTTCGCTAACCTGACGATTACTGAAAACCTGGAAATCGGCGGCGTCCTCGACCGGCGGCGCACTGCGCAGCGAATGCAGGAGATGTTCAAGCTCTTTCCGGTGCTTGGCGAGCGCAGGAAGCGCATGGCCCACACACTTTCGGGCGGAGAACGGCAGATGCTGGCCATGGCCCGGGCCTTGATGCTGAAACCGGCCCTGCTCCTGCTGGATGAGCCATCGGCAGGGCTCGCGCCGATGCTTGTCGCCGATACCTTTCGACGCATCGTGGCGATTAACGAGACAGGCACGGCCATCCTGATAGTAGAACAGAACGCCAAGCAGGCCCTGGAGATTGCCCACAGAGGTTACGTCTTTGAGACGGGCCGGAACCGTTTCGAGGGCACAGGGGCGGAGATTCTGGGCAACAAAGAGCTGGGCAAGTTATATCTTGGTGAGGAGGAATAAAATGTTTGACTATCGTTCTATGTTCGACCTTGCAGGAAAGACAGCCTTGGTGGTCGGTGGTGGCGGCGGGATCGGGGGTGCATCGGCGGCCGGCCTGGCCGCGTTCGGCGCCAACGTGTTTTGCGCTGACGTGAACTTGCCGGCTGCCGAAAATACGGCCCGCGACATTCGCGCGCAAGGCGACCAGGCCCAGGCCCTTTACCTGGACCTGCTCGATCCGCAGACCATCACCTCTGCCCTGTCCGAGATTGGGCGCATAGATGTCCTCGTCAGCACACCCAGCGTCAACGTTCGCAAACCGCTGCTCGACACGACCGACGAGGAATTTGATCGGGTTGTGGGTCTCAATCTCAAGGGCACCTTCCGGTTGGTGCGGGAGGTCGGGCGGGGCATGGTCACAGCGGGCAGCGGCAGCATCATCGCCTGTTCCAGCATCCGCGCGAAGGTTGTGGAACCTGGGCAGGGGGTATACGCCGCCACAAAAGCCGGCACGGTGCAGATGATTCGCGCTCTGGCCGCTGAATTGGGGCCGCACGGCGTGCGCGCGAATGCGATCGCCCCGGGGATCGTGGAAACTCCGCTCACCGCTCCCATCAAGAATCGGCCCGATTGGTACCAGGCCTACGCAGACAAGAACATTCTGAGGCGCTGGGCACAACCACACGAAATGGTCGGCGCAATTGTGTTCTTGGCATCGGATGCCAGCGCGTACGTGACAGGTTCCCTCTTGATGGTAGATGGCGGCTGGACCGCAGTGGACGGACGCTTCACTCCGCCTCTCTAGCAGGCTGATCGAAGGGTATGCGTCATATTTTTGCGCGGCAACTCTCTCAAATGAACCACGAAGACACG
>CAZFFM010000040.1:0-17186 GCA_964517425.1 uncultured Ardenticatenales bacterium
GGTCAAATGGGAAATCTGTGGAAATCCGTGCAATCTGTGGCTGAAAATGCTGTGTCATACGGTCAAAATGATTTTCGCCAGACTCCAGTTCCAACGTCGAAATATTCAACCTGGTTGTTCTTTGTGCCTTCGTGTCTTCGTGGTTCATTTGAGAGAATTGCCGCGCAAGAAATGACGGACACCCTCCGGCGCGCCCCCATGTCGTTTGGCGCTGCCCGTTACGAATTGACCTGCCTGCGGGTCTGTGTTACAATACGAACGATGACCACATTTCTGGAGCAAGTGACCGAAACTGAACACGTGGCGTATCACTTGATGGGATGCGTCTTGCCGGAAGCACGCCTGGAAAACATGGCGGGGGCATCCTTGCTTGCCTGCCCTCCGCTATCCGGCCCCCGGTTCAATCACTTGGCACTGATTCGCGTGCCGGCCGCAAACGACCATACCGTGCTGCCCTTGGCTCAAGAGCATCTTGTTTCAGCAGGAGAATATCCGGCAATAGCCGTCTCGCCCGCCACATTCCCCCCCTCGCTGCCTGCCGTGTTGAAACAGCAGCAGATGACGCCTTGGCTAACCGAACAGTGGCTTTCCATCCCCAGCGATGCACCGTTTATTCAGAAATCACGGCCCGGCGATTGGACTGTGCGTCTGGCATCCAGCCCGCAGGAAAGGCAACTTTGGTTGCACCTCCTTACGGGCGTGACGCGCCGCTCCGAAGTGTCCGAACCGCCGGCCGGCCGGCAAGCCCGGATGTGGCTGGCTTCGGAAACGGACTCCGGAGCACAAGTCGCAGCGCTGATAGCCACGCGTCCATCGGAGGCTCTGGTGTATCTTAGTGGCCGCGCTCCCCGCGTGATTGAACTCCTGCAAATGATTGCCCATCTTCTGCTTTCCCGCGAGCCGACTATAAAACGCTTTACGTTTGTACTGCCGGAGGAACATAGCCAACTGAAAGGGGCATCTTCCTCCGGAGTCTGCTCTTTCCTACGAACCATTTTGGTATCACCGGGGGAACATGGAATATGAGCGCACCGTTCGTTGTCTACCCAGGAAGCTTCGACCCACCGACTGCAGGACATTTGCACGTCATCGAACGTGCCTCGCGTATGTTTCCGCGCGTCCTCGTGGCGGTCGGGCACAACCCGCGAAAAAAGACAACCTTCACGGCCGAAGAGCGTCAGCGTATGTTAGAAGATTCCACGGCTCACCTAGGCAATGTTCGTGTGGAATGCTTCACAGGGTTGCTTGTTGAATATCTCAAAAGAATCAATGCCCGTGTGATCCTCAAGGGATTGCGGCGCATAGATGACTTTGCCAATGAACTCCAGCAGGCCAAGGCGAATCGAGCGCTTCTCCCCGGTATCATAACAGTTTTCCTGATCAGCGACGCACACTTGTTGTATTTTGGGTCTACGCTGGTCCGTGAAGTCGCCCGGTTGGGCGGTGATACGACAGGCTTGATATCCGAGGAGGTTCACGCCCAACTGGTCGGGCAAGTTGATCCCTTTCTGAATCCTTGATCATGCCCGATTTTCGTCTCCTTGCTTTGGACCTGGACGGTACGCTCATCGGAGAGGACCTGACTATCTCTCCCCGCACGCTTCAGGCGATTGCCGCCGCCCGCTCCCAAGGGGTGGTCGTCACGCTTGCTACAGGGCGCACATTTCGCGAGGCACAACCATACGCCGCGCAACTGGGTCTGACTGCCCCTTTGATTTGCCACCAGGGTGCCTTGATTCAAACAGGCGAACACGTCCTCTACCACCAGACTGTGCCTCTCGCACTTGCCGGCGAGGTGATTGATTTTGCCCTGAACCACAAGCTACACGTCAACGCGTACGTGGGCGACGGCCTGTACGTCGAGCGCATGACGCGCGAGGCAAGGATTTATGCCGGGTACGCCCCCGAACTGGAGATCCAGCCGGTCGGCAACTTGCGCAATTTCATGCAAGACAAGGACGCCACTAAGCTGCTGCTCATCGGCGGTGCCGAGTTGATGGACAGGTGGTGGCCGATACTCCGGCAGAGATGGGGTACGTCCCTGCAAGTGGTTCGTTCACACCGCAACCTGGTGGAGTTCACGCAGGCAGGAGTTTCCAAGGGGAATGCGCTCGCCTTTGTCGCAGACTACCTGCGCGTGCCACGACAGGCTGTGATGGTCATCGGCGACAATCAAAACGACTTGAGCATGGTGCAGTGGGCCGGTTGGGGAGTGGCTATGGCCCAAGGCCACCCGGACGTACAACTGGCCGCCGATCACGTAGCCCCTCCTTTGAGCGAAGATGGCGCAGCCGTGGCCATCGAGCGATTCATCCTCGGCAATACCTGACCCGGACCAGCCGCAACCAAGGAGCGGGCGGCGAGTTCTAAAATAGTGCGCTGAAACGCACTTCGCAGTTGTAAGCGTTCAGGTACCCAGAAAATAGAACGCTGGTTGCGCTGATTACCCGCGGATAACCGCAGATAATTTCAAGAAGTCAGCGAATATCTGCGTTATCTGCGTCCTATTCCCGGGGGGGGGGGCTGAACGGATACTCGCAGTTAACTAGAGATCCCGCACAAAGCCTTTGCCCACGAGGTACTCCATGATCTTGTGCGCATTCACTTCGGCAGATTGGTCGACCGTACTGACCCTTACCTCTGGGTGTTGCGGAGGTTCATAGGGATCGTCAATTCCGGTGAAACCGGTGATCTCGCCGCGTCGGGCTTTAACATATAGTCCCGATGTGTCGCGTTGTTCGCAAACTTCCAACGGCGTATCTACGAACACTTCCACGTAGTGGTCTTTGCCCACCATGTTGCGCACGTCGTTGCGGGTGGCCCGGTAGGGGCTGACAGCGGCACAGACCGAGGTGCCTCCGTGCCGCACAATCTCGGACGCGACAAAACCCATGCGACGAATGTTGGCGTCGCGGTCCTTCTTGCTGAAACCAAGTCCTGCGGAAAGGTTTGTGCGTACTACATCGCCATCCAATAGCGTCACGTGGCGGCCATATTGTTGAAGCAACACGGTCAGTACTTCAGCAATCGTAGATTTTCCGGAACTGCTCAGACCGGTGAACCACACGCAGACTCCTTGCCGGTGTCGCGGTGGGTAGCTTTCGGACAGAATCTCGGCGACCTCCGGGCGCGTGAACCACTCTGGCAGCGGCTTCCCGTTATTGAGATACTCTTCGCGCACTTGCGTGCCGGAGATCGAAGCCGTACTTGTCTCGCCCGATATCTTCGATACCTCTTCGTAGCGACCCTCGTCCGGCAGGTAGACCAGCATCTTGAAGGGCACCACCTTTACCCCGAGTTCTTCGCTGCATTCTTCGGCCAATTGCTGTGCGTCGTACGGACCGTAGAAGGGGTTACCGCTGGAGTCATTGCCCGGGCCGGCGTGGTCCCGTCCGACGATCAAATGATTGGCGCCGTAGTTTCGGCGGATGAGCATGTGCCAGACAGCTTCGCGCGGGCCGCCCATACGCATCGCCAGGGGGAGCAACGACAGCACGATACGGTCCTGATCGTAGTACCGGCCGGCCAGTGCTTTGTAGGTGCGTACCCGTGTGTAGTGATCCACGTCACCCGGCTTGGTCATGCCCACAACAGGGTGCAGCAAGAGGGTGCCGTCCACTTCCGAAACCGCCCGTTTCGTCAACTCTTCGTGTACGCGGTGTAACGGATTGCGGGTCTGAAAAGCGACGACGTTGGTGTGCTTCGACTTGGCCAGACAGGCCCGCGTCTGGGCCGGCGTCAGACGCAGATCCTGGAAGTCGTAGCGAGGCGGCAGATTCAAAACACGCAGCCGGCCGGAGATGTTCAGTTTCCCCCAGCGGTGCATCTCAGCGATCAAGGGATGGCGGAGATCGGTCGAGCCAAAAACCTTTTGCGCCATTTCATCTAAGTCCCATTCATAGACGTCCTCGATGGTCATCAAAGCCAAAATGTGATTCTTGCGGTCGCGTAAGGCAATCTCCTGCCCCAGACGAATATCAGGGCTGGGTTCTACCGGCAACGTGATGGGGATGGGAAACAGGTGCCCATCCAGCAAACGCATTTCATCGAGTACACGCTGATAGTCCTCCTTACCCATGAACCGGTCTAGCGGCGAGAAAGCGCCGGTGGTCAGGAGTTCCAGGTCACATGCCACGCGGGCCGAGATTCGGATGGAAGGAATCTGATTACCATAATCCAGAAGGTGTTTCCGTTCCTCGTCCGGTGCCATCAAGTTTACCAGTTTGCCACCATAAGGTGGAATCAATGTTGTTGTCGATTCACTCATTTTCGAGATTAAACTCCTTTTTCCTAACCCGGACAACCCAGAACCAAAAAGGCTAACCACAGATTGCACAGATTTCTCAGATTATCCTTGGTTTTTCAATCTATGCCATCCGTGAAACCTGTGGTTCATCTTCTTGCGATGTTCCGGGCAATTGGCTTCCCTCCACAGGTGGAACAGATTTAGCACCCTGCGGGGCAACAGGGGATCAGCAGTGTCCAAGAAGGGGCAACCATAGCTGTGCCTGTCTGATGGCTCAAGGTCATTCTTCCTGCAGGAGGCGATCCAACACACGCCCCAACTTGCGAGGCTCATGTCGAACAACGAGCAGGTGCTTGGTCACCGGCTTGCCATCTACCGAGACGGTGATTTCCTGCCGGGTCTCTGTCAATACATCAGCAGCAACCAGAATGGCCCCTTCGATCAAGGTGGTCTCCTCGCCGGTCTCCGCAAACGTAACGCGGGAGACCTCGGAAGAGCGATCCGGCATATAGTGGACCGGCTCTGCGCCTTCCGCCTGGTACTTGGCCAGCATCTCGGGTCGCAGGGGGGCAGAGTTGGCGATTACGTAGTCCATTTCAATGCCGCTGTGCCGGCGGATCGCGCGCAGATGATCGGCAACCGTGTAACTGGCCGTCTTTCCCGTCTCGGTCATCAAATTGCAAATGAAGATTCGTTTGGCTTCGCTATCTCGAATAGCGTCCACGATCTCCGGCATTTGCAGGAGCGGCAGAATTCCTGTGTAAAGACATCCTGGGCCAAACACAAGCACTTCGGCCTGACGCAATGTCTCCAAGACTTCCGGTCGTATGGAGGGGTGGTGCGGGACAGGCTGGCTTGATTCTGGCGGTATCTCGGACTCTTCCCAAACGCTCGTCCGCCTGACGCGCAGGCCCAAGAATACGCGCTCAATGGGCGGCCGGCCGGTCAGGTTTGCGCCCTGTGGGCCGGATATTTCCGGCTCCCCGACCAGAATTCTTCCGTCGGCCAATTCGGCACAAACATTCACATCCTCAAGCGTGGGGAAAAGAATGTGGTCTTCCGAGAGGCCGAACTTTTCGCGCAGACGCGCCGAGAGCCTGCCGTTGTCTAACACGCCCAGGAGGATACTTGCATGGGCGTCAGGTTGGTATTCCTGCAGGCCTTCCATCACTTGCGAAAGTCCTGTGCTCCCTCCCATCAGCACAATGTGCTGTCCAAGCTGCTCCCGGCTCCGGCGGTATACTAGGCTGGCCAGGCTTTCCTTTTGTTGGCCCGGCACCAGAGCTGTAAGCACCACGTTGCTCAGGCGATTGAGCGAAAGGATCACGATTCCGAGGCCAAGGGTGAGGAACAGCAGGCCCCGCCCCCAACGGGGGACAAACTGCAGGGTGATGTAATAAGCTGCCGCGGGAAATGGCTGCTGGCGATACAATTGGGTCAGCAAGTACGCCAACCCCAGGGCCAAGAATAGCAACCCCAACAGCAACAAGCCCAACCAACGCTTGAATCCCAATCCAGGAGTAAGCCACACGCGCCAATTTGATTTCATCGCGAAATCCTATTCCACCGTAACACTTTTTGCCAGATTGCGCGGCTGATCAATATCCCGATCCAGCGCCTTGGCACAATGATAGGCCAGCAATTGTACCTGCACGGCGGCCAAAACAGGTGACAGCCAGGGATGGGTGCGGGGTATGGTCAGCGCGTCATCCATCAGACGCTGGCTATCTACGTCGCCCTCCGGGACCAGCCCAATGGTCCAGGCCCGCCGGGCCATGACTTCCTGAACGTTGCTCAACATCTTATCGTACACGTTTGGCTGGGTCGCCAGGCAGATCACCGGAGTCCCCTCTTCGATCAATGCCAGCGTGCCATGCTTCAATTCGCCTGCCGCATAGCCTTGCGATTGGATGTAGCTGATCTCCTTCAGTTTCAGCGAACCCTCCAAGGCAATGGGCTCATCCAGATTGCGTCCAATGAAGAAGCAGGCCGGTTGCTGGGCAATGCGGCCTGCAACCTCTTGCACATCGGCCTGATCCTCCAACAATCGTTGCACGAGCCCGCCCAGCCGGGGCAGTTCGCGGGCCATGTCCTGTAACTCGTCGGCGTGGGCGTGGGGGCGAAATTGCGCCATGTGCAACAGCAAGAGATAGACGCCGATGAGCTGCCCCACAAACGCTTTGGTAGAGGCCACGGCGATCTCGGGGCCGGCGCGCGTAAAGAGCACGCCGGCCGCCAGCCGGGCCACAGAACTGCCCACCACGTTGGTGATGGCCAAGACTTTTGCGTTCTGCTCTTTTCCCTCGCGCATACTGGCAATCGTGTCCGCAGTCTCGCCCGACTGGCTAATGGCCACGACCCATTCGTTGGGTCCGATGATCGGTTGGCGATATCGGAACTCGGATCCCACATCAACCTGCACGGGAATTCGCAGAACAGTCTCGAAAAGGTACTTGGCAACCAGGCAGGCATGGTAAGCGGTTCCGCATGCAACAAAGGTCATGCGTTGAACGGCACGTATTTCCTCCGGGGTCACATTCAAGTCGGGGATGTCCGTGTGTCCATCTTCCAGCAATCGCCCGCGCAGCGTATCTTCGACGGTACTTGGCTGTTCGTGGATTTCCTTGAGCATGTAATGGGGATAGCCGCCCTTTTGCGCCACTTCCGGAGGCCAGTCTATGACCATGACTCGCCGTTCATAGATCCGCGGTTGCACCGGTTTGCGGAAATTCGTGATGAGCACGTCATTCTTGGTGATCGTGGCCACCTCGCCATCTTCCATGACGTACACCTTGTTGGTATAGTGCAACAGCGCGGGAATATCCGAGGCAACGTGGTTCTCTCCACGCCCCAGGCCGATGATGAGCGGCGGTGTGTCCATCTTGGCCGCCACCAGCCGGTCCTCTTCATCTTTGTGCAGCACAACGATGGCCAATGCGCCTTCTACCTGTTGCAGGGCAAGCTGTACAGCCTTGGTGACGTTGCCGTCATAATACTTCTCCACAAGGTGAACCAGCACTTCCGTGTCTGTTTCAGATCGGAACTTGTGGCCTTCTGCTTCAAGCTGTGTGCGCAACGAGAGGAAGTTCTCCACGATCCCGTTGTGTACGAGGGCGATCCGTCCCGAGCAATCCAAGTGTGGATGCGCATTCAAGCGGCTCGGCGCACCGTGCGTAGCCCACCGCGTATGCCCCAGGCCGACAACGCCCGAAGCGATGGAATAATCAATCCGCTTCTCAAGTTGGCCGACCTTACCCTCGGCCTTCTCAACGTAGAAGGTGCCATTACGGGAGACGGCAATCCCTGCTGAATCATAGCCGCGATAGGTGAGAAGGTTCAGTTTTTGGAGCAGGATGGGCAATGCTTCTTGATCACCCACATATCCTACGATTCCGCACATAATAACCACCTCCTCGATAACGAGAGGAGCAGAATTTGTTTCATCATGGAGAAAACAGCTCAAGAACTACAAGACGGACCTTCCGCTGGCTGTCTGAACAAAGAATCTGTGTGACGAAGGTTGGTTGAGGACAAAAGCCAATGGCTCCATATAGTCACAACAGCCCTATTATAGAAGCAAGTTCCCACTTTGTCAATTCTCGTCGGTCAGTTCGATATTTCGTGTCGTGGCCAGCCCTAAATCGGCATACGGGCCGCGCTGCTCCTGGGGCAGGAGCATAGCCAAGCGGTACATCGCCTCTTCCGCCATCTGCGCCATCATGCGCCGGTCGGGTCTCCGCTGCTCGAAAACGAAGCGGAAGGAAGGGCCAATCTGTATGGTCACCGGTGTGCGCCGCAAACGTGAAAAGTTGTGCCAGAACTGGCCCACACCAGAGATGCCCACGGGCAATACCGTGGCCTGACCGCGAGTAGCCAGGAACACCAGGCCACCCCGTGGGCGCAACAGCTCGTGTGTTTTGCTGCGTGTGCCCTCCGGCGACACAATCAGACCGTCACCATGCTGCAAGACTTCCTGGGCCGCGCGTAACGCCTCCCTGTCTACGGCACCGCGACGAATCGGTATCGCGTCATACATGCGGATCAGCCACCCCAGCACAGGCCATGAAAATGATTCGGCCTTTGCAATCGGCACCAGGTGTCGCGGAATGTATGCGCCCAGCAGGGGCGGATCCAGGAACGAGGTGTGGTTGAAGGCCACGACCAGTGGGCCGTCGTCCGGCACGTGTTCCAAGCCTACGAGGCGTACCCGCAGAATCAGCGGGAACAGCTTTTGCAATGCCCAATTTGCAAATCTATGAAACCGGCCGGACCGTACTGTATTCTTCATCATGTCTCAGGTCTCTGTTTTGAAAATGGACGACGAGTTTTGAGTTTCGGGTTTTGGGTTTCGAGTTTCGAGTTGCGTATTGCGTGTTGCGTGTTGCCGTTCGCCATGCAGTCTTCACGCAACACGCTTCACGCAACACGCTTCACGCAACACGTTTCACGCAACACGCTTCACACAACACGCTTCACACAACACGTTTCACGCAACACGCTTCACGCAACACGTTTCACGTCGTTCATCATTTTGCATTCATCATTCCAGAGGACCAGCCCACGGGCTGCGCTGCGCAGCGCACAAATGCGCGATACCGCCGGAGCAGCCGCGCGGTGATTGGGCCGGGCCGGCCACGGCCGATTCTCTGGCCGTCAATCTCCACGACCGGCACGATCTCTCGCGACGAGCTGGTGATGAAGGCCTCGCGCATTGCCGGAATCTCGTCACGGCTCGGGGGAACCTGCGTCACGGGCAACACGCGCGGGGCAATGGACAACACGATTCGCCGGGTGACCCCCTCCAAAACGCCTTCGCCCGCTGTATACAGCACGTCTCCCTGTACGGCGAAAAAATTACTGGTCAACCCTTCCAATATTTCCCCGGAAGGCGTACACATGAGCACTTCGAACACACGGTCGGGGAGTCTCTTCTTCAACTGTCGCGACGGCGTGATGAAGCCGGTGTCCTTCGCGAGGGGACGATCCCGCTGCATGGTACGCGTGATACAGCGCACGCCGGCCCGGTAGACCTCCGGCGACAGGGGCTCGAACCGGGAGATGGTGCAATACATCGTGCCGGCCGGCACGGCCCAGGTGGCGCGCAGACGCGATTCGGGATAGCCGTGCCAAGCGATGATCCGGGTCAGGGCGTGGCATAGGGCACGCCGGTCCAGCGTCGCCTCGCTTCCCAGCAACCGCGCCGAAGATTCCAGTCGCGCCAGATGAACATCGAGGCACAGTGCCCGGTCGCCAAAATATGTCCGAAATGTTGTGTAGGCCCCCTGCGGCAAGGAGCGCGACGCGCCGTTTAGCCCGCCTTCCGCGACGTCCGCCAGGGCGACCGGAACGTCACCATCCAGGCGGTACGTTTTCGCCGGCACATTCCACGTCGCCGCTTGCCCATCTGCTCCGACGTCGGGCCCCGGCAGTCCCTCCGCGATCATGGGAAGACCACGATTTCCCGACCCTGTAGCTTTTCCATGATCTTGGTTACAATCAGGTCGAGGTGTTCCGGGTGATTGAGAAAATCCATGTTGTCGGCCGGCACCGAAAGTACCGGGCAGCGCGTAAAGCCTTCTATCCAGGCATCATATAAGTCGTTCAGTTGTTGTACGTACATGGGGTCAATAGCCTTTTCAAACGCCCGTTCTCGCCGGTTTATTTGATGTAGCAGCTTGGGCAGGGAGGCCTGCAGATAAACCAACAGGTCTGGTGGCGGAATAAATGGGATCATCGCTTCGTACAGCTCGCAATAAGAGCGGTATTCTCTGGCCGTCATGTTTCCCTGGCGGGCAAGATTTTGGGCGAAGACTTCGGCATCTTCGTATACCGTGCGGTCTTGTATGGCTGACCCGGCATAATCCAGAATCTGGCGAAGGTGTTGCAGGCGACGAGACAGGAAGAATATTTGGGAGTGAAAACTCCATCGTTCCATGTCCTGATAGAAATCGGCCAGGTAGGGATTTTCGTCCACGGCCTCGAAGAAGGGTTTCCACCCCAGACGTTCACTCAGCAGGGCCGTGAGTGTGGATTTTCCAACGCCAATGTTTCCGGCAATGGCGATAAACCTTTTCGCGCTCAATGCGTTGTGTTCCTTATGCCCAAAGCAGGTTGGTAGACGGCTCCTTGCAAGGCGTCCAACACTTGTTCCTCCAGCCGAAAATAATCGGCCGGGCGCGCCACGATGTCCAATTCATCGGTATCTAACGTGATGACCGGTGTTTCATCGTAGCCGGCGAAGAATTGCTCGTAGGCTGCGCTCAAGGCGGCGATGTACGAACGTTCCATGACGCGTTCGTAGGGCCGGTCACGGTGAGCAATGCGCGCCATCAGCACATCTACGGACGCTCGCAGGTAGACGATCAGGTCCGGCAGGGGGATGTGTTCGGCCAGCGCGCCGTGTGTACGTTCATACAAATCCCATTCGTCTCCGCGCAGGTTGAGGTGGGCAAACAGCCGGCTTTTGGCGAAGAGGTAGTCGCTGATCAAGCCCCCTTTTCCGAGCAAATCGGGGATCACCCGTTGTTGGTGGTAACGACTGATCAAGAAGAAGACTTCGGTCTGAAAGGCGAAGCGTTCACGATCCTTGTAGAAATCACGGAGAAAAGGGTTCTCTTCAAATACCTCCAACAACAATTGCGTGTCCAGACTCTGGCGCAACATCCGGGCCAGCGTTGTTTTGCCAACGCCGATGGGCCCCTCGATGGCGATGTAGATATGCTTTGACAAGTTGTCTCCTCTGCTGCACGACGTTTCGTAAGGTCTCTGCTGTCCGCGGGAATTATACCACAATAAAAATTTTCTGTGAAACTGCTGAACTACTGTTATGAAAATAGAACTAGTCAGGCGGCCGCTGGTTGTGCGTATTGCGTATTCTGTCGCTCCACGCTCACCGCCCCACAATTTTCATCCTTGCGTCTCAGCGCCTTTGCGTCTTTGCGTTAGTTAAAACGATTCTCATCCCCAAATTGAAATGCACCCGAACTACTTCCGCAATAGCGTACGCCGGTAGAGCGCCAGGGTCTCTTCCGCCGTGCGGGACCACGAAAATGTGCGGGCGCGGGCAAGCCCCCGGGCCCGATATTCATCGCGCAACGGCTTGCTGGCCAGCAGGCGATGTGCGGCAGAGGCCAGCGCGTCGCTGTCCTGCGGGTCCGCCAGGAGGGCCGCGTCCCCGGCAACTTCGGGCAGGGACCCTCCGGTCGAGGTGACGACCGGCGTGCCACAGGCCATCGCCTCCAGCACCGGCAGGCCAAACCCCTCGTACAGGCTGGGGAAGAGGAACAGGTCTGCCGCGCTATACAATGCCGGCAAATCTTCGTCGGCGACGTAGCCGGTGAAATGCACGCAATCCGCCAACCCCAAAGCCTCGACCCGCGCGAACGTTTCCTGGTAGAGCCAACCCCGCTTGCCGGCAATTACCAGAGGCAGGGGAGCATGGAGCTTTTTCCAGGCTTCGAACAGCGCGGGCAAATTCTTGCGCGGCTCAATCGTGCCCACGTAGAGGGCGAACCGGTCGGGCAAGCCGTAGCGGCGACGCACCCCATCCAATGCCAGCGGATCGGCAATCGGACGGAAGCGGGGGTCTATGCCCTCGTAAATCACGTGGATTTTCTCCTCCGGGACGTGCCACAGGCGTACCAAGTCACGGCGCGTACATTCGGAAATGGCAATGATGGCGTCGGCCCGGCGGGCAAAACGAGGCATCATCAGCCGCAGAAAGTGATAATTCATCGGCAGGTGGTATTCGGGATAGAGGATGTAAATCAGGTCATGGACGGTGAGCACGCTGCGAATGTGGCGGAATGGCGGCAACAGGTGTTCGGTGGCGTGGAAGAGGTCTACGCCCGGGAGGAGCCGGTCCCAGGGCGTGTGCAGCAGCGTCCCCAGGGCGACGGTGAGCCGCCACGGCCGGGTCGGGATGGGCCACGACCGCGCCGGCAGCGGGGAGAGCGCCGGCGGCACGCTGGCCGGGCCGGAGCGATTGTAGAACAGGGAGAGTTGGCAACCCTCCAGTTGGGCCAGATGCTCCGCCAGGTTCTGTGCGTAGCGGCCCAATCCGGCCCGGCGGTAGACCGCTGCCGAGACATCAATCATTACGCGCATTCGGGTCAGTCGCTTCCCAGGCATACTGATTTGCGCGACGCCGCTGTCCGGGTCAGTAAACAAAAGGTAGCAGTCGCTTGGTGCGCGACGTGTAGGCGGTGTACGCATCGAAATGTTGGGCGAGAAGGCTCTCTTCGTGGATGAGCTTCAGGAGTAGGTCAGCGAGCAGGACGATCCACAAGGTCAGCCGAATTGGCGTAAAGGCGTTGATGACCAGGGCCAAGGTTGTCAGCAAGAGCGAGGCGTACAGGGGATGGCGGATAAACCGGTAGGGGCCTTGCTCCCGCAGTTGCCCCGTCTTGCGTACATCCGGTGTGATATTGAAATTGCCCATGCGCATGGTGAAGATTGCCCACAAGCCGAGCAGAATACCGGCTGCTTCGAGCAATTGGAGCCAAGGACCGGAGGCAATCACCGGGCCGGTTATCACCAGCAGGCCCAGGGAGAAGAACTGGCCGGCAACGAACACGTAGGACTTGATTTTGTTGCGGTGCGCTATTGCGTTCATGGCCGTCATTATACCTAAATCGTGGGAGAAGAGCAAGTCAGCAGCCTGCAGTACACCTCCAGAGTCTCCCGCGCCGCGCGTTCCCACGAAAACGTGGCAGCACGCGCTATCGCGCGCTCGGTCAGGTGTTCGCGCAGCGCTGTATCCTCCAGCAGGCGCAGCAGAGCATCGGCCAGCGCCGCGACATCGACCGGATCGACGAGCAGCGCCGCGTCACCGACCACCTCCGGTAGGCTGGAGCGATTGCTGCACACCACCGGCGTGCCACAGGCCATCGCTTCCAGCAGCGGCAGGCCGAATCCTTCGTACAGACTGGGAAAAACGAACAAGGTCGCACCGCCGTAAAGGGCCGGCAAGACCTCCTCGGCAACCGGCCCGATGAAGCGCACCCGCTGCCCCAATTCCAGCGCCTCTGCGCGATCCCGCGCCTCCGGGTAACGGGCGTCCCAATGCCCTCCGATCACCAGCGGACACCGGCCGGCGGAGACGTCCGGGTCGCGTCCGGCCACGGTCGCCCAGGCATCTACCAGGCGCACCAGGTTTTTGTGCGGCTTGTTGCTCCCAAAATAGAGGACGTAGCGGGCCGGCAAGTTGTAGCGCCGGCGGGTCGCCGCCAGCGCCGGGGCCTTGGATGGCCGAAAGAGCGGGCCGGGCGCTTCGGGGATCACGGCGATGCGCTCGTCGGGAAGGTGAAAGTAGCGTTGCAAATCATTCTTGGTCTGGGATGAGACGGCAATGACCTGGCCGACGCACCGCAACGCCATCCAGGTGGTCAGGCGGAAGAGCAGCCGCTCGCGCAGGGAGAAGTAGCCGGGGTATAACAGGGGGATCAGGTCGTGCATGGTAACCACCGCCGGCAAGCCCGGGCGATAAGCCATCAGATAGTAGGGAGAATGGTAGAGAGCCGGCCGGCGACCGAGGCGGCGAATCGTGCCGGGCACACGCCACTGCTGCGAAAGGGCAAAGGGCGATAGCGGGCAGTGCAGCAACGCGAGGTTGGGGTGGCTGTTCGCCAGACCGGTCACATCGAAACGGCTGTTCGGTTCGTGGGGATTGTGTAGCAGCCGGAACTCCCAATCCGGGGTGGCAGAAGCCAACGCATCCGCCAGGTGGTAGGCGTAACGCCCGATGCCGGGGTAGTGGTCGCCAATCGTGCGGCCATCCAGGAGGACGAGTGGGCCGGCGGTGGTCACTTTTTGGTCCATAGGCCCACCTGCACTTTGAATGGATAGTTGGCCCGTCCCAGGAGGCGCGCCTTGAGCTGGCTGTAGCGGGTGTCTTGCGGGACGTAACCCGTCGTCGCGGAAAGGGCGTAACGACCGGGCAGCCAGTCGAGCAAGCGCCGCGCCGGGTTTACCGCGGCCGTCCGGTCACGACCAAAGGTGATCAACCAAATCCGCGGAGGATGCCGTTTTTCGATGAAGGTTGTCACGGTGCCGGCCTGGTTGGAGGTGAAGTGTGGGGCCGGTGCCCCGCTCTGGACAAAGTAGCGCTCGAACAGCGTGTCTGGATCGCTGACCACCAGATCGCCGGGCCGGAGGCGGGCGACCACGTCCGCCGCGATTTGCCGGGCCGGGACGGCATAGATGGGATTGTGGTATTGCGTCCCTTGCCACAGATTGCCAAGTGACGCGGCGCTGGAAAGGAGCAACCCGCCCAGGAGCAGCCCGGCCAACCACCGGCGAGGGGCAGCCGTGATGCCGGCGGCCATGATCATGACGAAGAAGGGCAGCGCGGCAATGCTCCGGCTGGGCACGTTCAAGAAGGGGATGTCCTGGGCGATGAGCGTGAGCAGTAGGATGACGAACAGCAGCGGCAGCGCGAACGCCAGGGCGACAAAGTCGAACGCCTTTCGCCGGACGAGATGGCGCACGCCCAGCAGACCGGCGACCGCGCCGCAGATCAGGCCAAGCGCAGCAAGCGGATGCCAGGGAAAGATCGTTTCCCCGACGGCAAAACTGTAAAGCGGGTAGGCGATTTTGAGCGTCAACCCCAGTCCCGAACGGGCCAAGTCCGCCGGCAGCACCGGGCGAGAAACCGCCCGGAACAGGGTAGCCATCCAGGGAATGTAGGCCACGCCCAACACGATCATGCCCACCAGCCAGGGGCGCAGGGACCGGCGTCTCCGGTCAGCATTCATGGCCAGCCACAGGCCATGTACGGCCAGGACGGCCAGGCTGGTGTAGTCCGTGTAGAGCAGCGCCAGTGACGCGGCCAGATAGCCCATTTTCCGGCCCAGGCGGGGCCGGCGCTCCCAGTGCAGGAATGTGATATGACAGAGCAGCGAGAGGAACAGGGTCAAGCTGTAGGCCCGCGCCATGGGGCCGTAGAGATGCAACATGGGCGAGATGACCAGCAGGCCCAGGGTAACGAGCGCCGCCGGGCCGCCGGCCAGTTCACGGGCCAGGACATACGCCGCCGCTGCGCTCAACAGGGTCAACCCGATGTTCGGTATACGCAGCGCGAAGTCGGATGCGCCGGCCAGGCGAACCCAGCCGTACATCAACAGGAAATGGCCCGGAGGCCTGCGCTCCAGGGTGGTGACGTGAGTCAGCACGCCAACAAGGTTGGGTGCCAACGCAGCATGAACGGTGAAGGCCTCGTCCACCCACAGGCTACGGCGGGTGACAGGCCCCAACATCAATGCCGCCGCTGCGAGGAGCAGAACCAGCGGCGGCCAACGCACCGTGCGAGCCATGCCAAGCCCCCCTCAGGTCACCCAGACATTGGAGAAGAAATACAAAGCCAAAGGCCCCTGGAGCATCAGGAAGACAAAGAGCAGCGCGTAGTGCCAGTAGCGGTGGCGGCCAAGATAGGCCAAAACCATGAACGCGGGTACGATGGACATCAAGTATCGGGCCACGGAGGCTGTGGGCAGGCCCTTGGTGGGGTCGAGGGCCGTGGAGGTGGAGACGAAGAAGACGAGTAGCCCGTAAATCCAGTACATGGCCGGCAGCCGTCGCCAGACCAGGATGAGCAGGAGCAACGTACCGATGACCGTGAAGACATCCACGATGGCGATGGCCGTGATGTAGCGCGTCAGGGGTTGGGTAGTGAGCAATTGCCAGCCGATGCGCAACATGCCCCACGGATAGACGAACTGCCGGTCCCACGAGCGCTGTACGGCGATGAAGGCCAGCGGCGTGCCGGTCAGGGACCAGAGGTAGGCCATGTAGCTCGCTGTGCCGAGGGGGATGATGGCCAGGGCAGTCGCCTCGCGGTCCAGCCGGCCCTCTTTCTGTCGCCAATATTCGTAGGCCAGGGCCGGAAGCAGCGCAAGGCCGGCAGAGCGGGTCAGCGTGGCCAGGGTCGCCAGGGCGATGGCCGGACGCCAGCGTTCGGTACGTGCGTAGAAGAGCGCGGCCACAACCAGAGCGATGAAGAGGGATTCGCTGTAGAGGCAAGAGAAGATGAAAGCCAGCGGAAACGCCGCCAGGTAGAGTACGGCCCGCGCAGCAGTCCCCGAATCGAATTCATGCTCTGTCAAGCGATAGAGATAATACAGGGCAAAGGCAAAGGCCACGTTGGAGACCAAAAAGAGCGCCAGTTGGACGTTGCCCAGCACGAAGAAGCTGGTGACTTTTCCCAGCAACGGGTAAAGGGGGAAGAAAGCCACATTCGACTGCGTGGCCAGCCCCTTCCATTGGTAGCCGTCGCGCGCGATGCTGACGTACCAGCCCCCGTCCCAGCGGGTGAAGGCATTCAAGAAAGAGGGTTTCTGATCGGCGGCGACCGGAAACAGGCCGGCGAAGAAGGCGACAAAGAGGAACAGGGCCATCCGCGAGCCAAAGAAAAGGGCCAGCGGGGTACGCAACGGCTCGTTTGTCAGTCGCTCGCGCCACGCCCGCAGCACTGCCCGCAGATCGTCGCCTTCCACCGGACCGGTGGGCCGCTTGCCTGCGCCCTGTTTAGCAGAGGGCCGGCGTTTGCGTTGGCGCGGCGGCCGGCGCCGGGTCGCCGCAAATTCGTGATGAGCTTGCATGAGAATCCCTCGCGATGTCTCCTTGTGCCGGCGACGGATGGACGGCTTGCACGAAAAAGGCTGTTGGGTTCAAATGATAACACATTTTCTCGCTGCCGACAAACGTGGAAGCCATCGAATGAATTCGACGGCTGGCAGCGGAAACCTGCTGAAAGCAGGTTTCCCGTCCGGCTTGCAGCCCTTGGGGACGAGGGCTGTTAGCCGCAGAGCTTCTCTCACCACGAAGCCACCAAGACACAAAGCGCACAACATGTTTCGCGCGAGTCGTGAACGTTCACCTTTGTTTTTCGTTACCACTCAGGTTGCTTTGCCGTGACGGGCTGAAGCCGTCACTGGATGCGTGA